>CABMDO010000014.1 GCA_902384935.1 Candidatus Norongarragalina meridionalis | reverse complement strand
TCATAGACAAGCTGATGGAGACGGACGTCGACGAAGTCGTCCTCGCCGAATACTACGAGCGCATCTACGACGAGGAGCAGACGCGCTGGCTCAAGGAAATCGCGGCGGTAATCTCCAAGTTCGAGGCGGACACGGTATGGTCGCCGAACCATCTCGGAAAGACGCTCGACAGCAAAACGCTTTCGATGCGGCACGACGCCGTCCTGAATATCCTCAATGCCACGCACACCGATCCGTTCCGCGCCTACCTCTCGCTCATCAGCGAAATCAAGGGCGAGATGGCGAAGCTTTCGGCGCTGCAGGGCGAGGCTCACGACGACGAGGAGAAATACCTCGAAACCCTGACGTTCATGCGCGAGGCTTTCGAGGAAACCGAGCTCATCCAGAAAATGAAGGCGTATCTGATGCAGCTCGGCAGCATCCCCGCGGACCGCGGGATGTACCACTCCTTTTTCGAGGTGGCGATAAAGCCGTCGTTCATCGGCTCGCGCATCTTCTTCACCTCGACGGAAAAACTCGAACTTATCGACCAGTACGAGGTGCTCGGAAGCAAGGTTTACATCTACAGGCATCCCGACAAGGTCGAATTCCTCTATTTCATCAATCCGCCGGAATACGCGCTCACGCCGGAGAAATACTTCCTTCTTGAAAAAACCAAGGAGGTCGTCGCCGCCCACCGTCCGGACACCGTGGAGTTCATGGACATGGGGCAGGCGCGCAAGTACTTCCACAAGGTTTACGTCGCGACAATCGCGGATTTGGCGCTGAAGAACGACATCGAATTGAGCGTCGAGGAGAAACACGAGCTCGCCACCATTGTTTCGCGTTACACCATAGGTTATGGAATTCTCGAACTCCTGCTTTCGGACAGGCAGCTCACCGACGTGTACATCGACTCGCCGCTCGGCGAGAAGCCGATTTACATGGTTCACTCTAAATACGGGCAGTGCCAGAGCAACATCATATTCTCGAACGAGGAGGCGCGCTCCATAGTCTCGCGCTTCCGCGCCCTTTCGGGCAGGCCGTTTGACGAAGCCCACCCGATTCTCGATTTCGATTTGGCGGATTTGCAGACGAGAATCTGCGTAATAGGCAAGCCGCTCGCTCTCGATGGAACCGCGCTCGTATTCCGTCTGCACAAGGAAACGCCGTGGACGCTCGCGCAGTTCGTTGACAACCACATGTTCCCGTCGCTCGCTTCCGGGCTGTTTTCCTTCTTCGTCGACGCGCAGGCGAGCATGCTTATCGTAGGTTCGAGAGGAAGCGGAAAAACCTCGTTCCTGCAGGCGATGATGCAGGAAATCCCGCAGAACCTCCGCATACTCGTGCAGGAGGACACGCAGGAGATTCCGGTGCCCGCGCTGAAGAAGCTCGGGTTCAACATCCAGCGTCTAAAAACGAGGCCGCCGCTCGGAGGGATAAGCGAAACCGAGGTAAGCGCCGAGGATGCGCTGCGCACCGCGCTGCGTCTGGGAGATTCCGTGCTTATCGTGGGCGAGGTGCGTTCGCTCGAGGCGAAGGCGCTTTACGAGGCAATGCGAATCGGCGCCGTCGGCAACGTAGTCATGGGCACCATTCACGGAGAATCCGCCTACAGCATATGGGACCGAGTGGTCAACGACCTCGGCGTGCCGACGACGTCGTTCAAGGCAACCGATTTCGCGATTGTTTCCGCGCCCATCCGCTTCAAGGGCTCGCTCAAAAGGCAGCGCCGAGTGATCGAGGTTACCGAAGTCGAGAAGGAGTGGACTACCGACCCCGAGAAGGAGAACGGCTTCCTGCAGTGGATGCAGTTCGATGCGAACAAGGACAGCCTCGACCTGTACGAGGAATCGCTGAAGAAGAGCCCGTGGCTGAAGCGCGTCCAGCGCAACCGCGGCCTGACGTTCGAACAGATGTGGGCGGAAATCGTCGCACGCGGCGCCGAGAAGCAGTTCATGGTGGACACGAAGCGGGCGCTCAATCTGCCCTCGCTTCTCGAAGCCGACAACACGGTGCGCGCGCATACGAAGTATCTGGTGATGCAGGAGAAGCAGCGCGAGGAAATCGGCGGCGTGGACCACAAGCTTTTGCTCGAAGAATGGAAGAAGTGGGTGACCGAGACGCTCGCCAAGGACATCATACGCGACCAGCAGTCGCGGCAGAAAAGCGGCGTTTAACGAGGAAGGGGAGAGTCGGGGAGGGAATCAGGAGAAACCCTGAACTGAAGGGAGGGCGCTCCCTCCCTGCGGGTTGGGAATGGACCCGGGGAGATTCGAACTCCCGGCCTCCTGATTATCAGTCAGGCGCTCTACCAGGCTAAGCTACGAGTCCGCTCAATAATTTCCGCGTCTTGCTTTTTATACGCTATTACTAGGCGACGCCGATTGCGCTTATCACGTGCCACATCATCCAGCCGAATACCGCGGACGCGGGCAGCGTAAGCAGCCACGTCCAGACGATGCGGCGCGCCATGCCCCAGCGCACCGCGGTGCGCGAACGCGTCGCGCCGACTCCCATGATTGCGCCCGAAATCGCCTGAGTCGTGCTGACGGGGATTCCGAAGTGCGCCGTAGTCGCGAGCACGATGGCGCTTCCGGTTTCCGCGCTGAATCCCTGATAGGGCCGCATCTGCGTTACCTTCACACTCATCGTCTTCACGATGCGCCAGCCGCCGAACATCGTGCCGAGCGCGATGGCGGAATAAGAGGCGGCAATCGCCCACCACGGCACCTGGAAAGTCGAGATGGCGCCTTCGGCGAGCAAAAGCGCGGTCATCATTCCCGCGACTTTCTGCGCGTCGTTCGCGCCGTGCGTCACCGACAGAAAGAACGCCGAACCTATCTGGAGTTTGTTGAAGTGCGCGTTCATTTCCGTGCGCGGACGCTTCTGGAATGCGCGCACGATGAGTCCTGTGAAAACGAACGCGAAGGCGCCCGCGATTACGGGCGCGATTATCATCGGGAGGATTACCTTGCCGAGTATGTTGCCGAAGAATACCGCCTGAGCGCCTACCGCCGCGATGCCCGCGCCTACGAGCCCGCCGACGATTACGTGCGACTCCGAAACCGGAAGCCCGAACCACCATGTCGCTATCTCCCAAATCATGCCTCCCGAAAGAACCGCGAGCACGAGTTTCGCAGTGATGATTTCGGGGCTGACTATGCCCTGCCCGATGGTTTCCGCGACCGCGACTCCGAAAAGCACTCCCATGAAGTTTCCGGCGGCGGCGAGCGCCACCGCTTTCACGGGCGAGAGCACGCGCGTGCCGACTATCGTGGAAATGGAATTCGCGGCGTCGCTGAAGCCGTTCCAGAACGAAAAGAATACGCAGAAAACCAGGGTTATCTCGAGTAGCATCGGTTTGCCTCTTTTAGTGCAGGTTTTGCGAGAGCAGCGGCTCGAGCAAAAAGTGCTATCTGTTCTTCATCACTATGTCGCCTATCACCGAGGCGACGTCCTCCGCCTTGTCCATTGCGACGGAGAGGTTGTTGTAAACCTCCTTCATCTTGATGATTTCGATGGCGTCGCCGGTCCTGAACTGCTTCACCAGCCCCTGGGCGCGCAGTTCTTCGGCTTCGTTCCGCAGGCGGTTGATTTCGATGCAGTGCTTGTCTATCTTGTCCGCGTCCATCCTGCGCAGGAGCGCGACGGCGTTCCGTATCTCGCCCGACGCGCTGAGCACGAGCCCCGCCATGCGCTTCATTTCCGGCGGCACGCTCTTTATCCTGAAAAGGTTCGCATTTACGATTGCATCCTGGCTCGCATCGAGCACGTCGTCCATCAACAGCGCCAGCGCGGAAATATCCTCGTGGTCTATCGGGGTTATGAAAGTCCTGTTCAAATCGGCGAAAATGTCGTGGACGATGGAATCGCCGGTAGTCTCGATGCGGCGGATGCGTTCCGTGCCGTTGACGCCTCCCGCGCGGGAGAAGTAGGATTCGAGTTCGCGCCCCCCGAGGATGAGGTTGTCCGCCTCGTGCTCAAGCATGTCGTAAAAGCGGCGCTCCTGCGGAACTATCCATTCCTTAAGCCCCAATGGTTTCGCCTTGTTTTCCTTCGGGTATTCGGCGTTTAACCGAGAATCATTTCCACGTTCACGGACGAGGGCATTTTTATACGCATTATCTCGCGCAGGACGCGGTCGTCCGCCTTCACCTCGATGAGGCGCTTGTGGACGCGGAGTTCCCACTTCTCGTACGTGTCGGAACCGTCCCCGCAGGGCGTCTTTCTCGTCGAGATGCGAAGCTTCTTAGTCGGAAGAGGGATGGGCCCGCGCATGGATACCCCTGCCTTGGTGGCGATGTCGCGGATCTGCTGGCACACGTCGTCAAGTGCCTTGCAGTCCTGACTTTCGAGTTTGATTCGCGCGGTATTCATGCGTTTTCCCTTTTTTGTTTAAAAAATCATTGAAAAAACAAACTATTTTTTCGGCGTAACCTTCGTCACGACTCCTGCGGCGACGGTCTGGCCCATGTCGCGCATTGCGAAGCGTCCGAGTGCCGGGTAGTCCTTGAACGTCTCGATTACCACGGGCTTCGTCGGCTTGATGCGGACGATTGCGACGTCTCCCGTCTTGATGAAGTCGGGGTTCTTCTGCATCGTCGCGCCGGTCTTCGGGTCCTTCTTCTCGATTATCTCGACGATGGTGCACGCGAGCTGCGCCGTGTGTATGTGGAAGACGGGCGTGTAGTTCTTGCCGATTGCCGTCGGGTGGTTGAGTACGATTATCTGCGCCTCGAACTCCTCCGCGACGAGCGGCGGGTTGTCGGGATAGCCGATGACGCTTCCGCGCCTTATCGCCTTCTTGTCGACTCCCTTCATGGCGAATCCGACGTTGTCGCCGGGGATTGCCTGCGCCAGCTGCTGGTGGTGCATCTCGATGCTCTTGACCTCGCCGGTGATTCCCTCGGGCATGATGATTACCGTGGTGTTCGGCTTCAGCGTGCCTGCCTCGACGCGTCCTACGGGGACGGTGCCCTGCCCGGTGATGGTGAAAACCTCCTGGATGGGCAGCCTCAGCGGGCCCGTGAGGGGCTTCGGCGGAACCTCGAGCATGTCGAATGCCTCGACTATGGTCGGGCCTGCGTACCACGCGGTCTTTTCGTGCTTCTTCGTGATGTTCGCTCCCTCGTACGCGGACGTGGGGATGAACGGAATCTTGTCAACGGGGTAGCCCATCGGCTTGATTTTCGCGATGAGCGCCTGCTTCGTTTCCTCGTACTTCACGCGGTCGTATCCAACCGCATCCATCTTGTTGATGGCGATGATGAACTGCTTGACGCCGAGCGTCTTCAGGAGGAACGCGTGCTCGATGGTCTGGGCCTGCACTCCCTCCTTCGCGCTGCATACGAGCACGGCGGCGTCAGCCTGCGACGCTCCCGTGATCATGTTCTTGACGAAGTCCTTGTGTCCGGGCGCGTCGATTATTGTAAAGTAGTACTTGGCGGTGTGGAAGTCCTTGTGCGCGATGTCGATGGTGACTCCGCGCTCCCTTTCCTCCTTCAGCTGGTCCATTGCGAAGGCGAATTCGAACGTGGGTTTGCCCATCTTCGCCGCCTCTTCCTTCAGCTTGCGCAGGTCGTTCTCCGAAAGCGCTCCCGTCTCGTAAAGGATGCGTCCCACGAGCGTGGATTTTCCGTGATCCACGTGTCCCGTGAATATCAGGTTCAGGTGCGGTTTCTCAGCCATTTTCCATCACTCCCTCTCTTTCCGTTATTTTGACTTCCCTCTGTTCCGCAGCCGATAACAAAACATAGCCATTATGAGCCTGTCGACTATTCCCCAGCTGCGTTCATTATTAACGCACGAGTTATTTAAAAAACCTTTGCCTGCAAAGGTTTCACATCGTTTAAATACTCTCGAACGCTTTTTTCATCGTGGCAAATATTGTAAACGCCGCATTTGATAAAGTTCTGTTTGCGATTATCGTAGCGTTTGGCGCAATGTGGGTGTGGGCTCTTGCTGGTGACGACCCCAATGCGCAACAAATACGCGATAACCTACTACCGTCGTTTTCAAACCTTTTCTCAGGCGGAAACATTGCGATTGCGATAGCGCTAATCCTGCTAGTTCTTGGTGCAGTTCGTTATTCAGACAATTTTTCCTGTGGCACGCAATAGCCTTCCGAAACGATTATTAACCCAAAAACATACGATATTCGTATGAAAACCACTATGACTTTGACGTTGGAGGGCTTCCCCTACCTGATTCTCAGGCAGGCGGAGGCAATAGGCTTGGGCAAGACCAAGGCGGAGATAATCCGACAGGCATTGCTGGCGTATGCCGAAAAATACAACATAGACGTCGATGAAGCCGCATACGCGATGGCCGCCGATGACATTATAAGAAAAGGCGGGTTCAAGAAAGCCAAGAGCATGAAGGAACTGGTTTCGTGAACTTCGAGTATTCGCCAGAATACGAAAAGGACGTCAAAAGGCCGGACAAGCCGATGCGGGAGCAGCTGCTTTCAAAGTTGGAAAAAATCGGGAAAAACCCGAACGTCGGAAAGCCAATGAAGCACCGTTCCAACGTTTTCTCGGAACGCATCGGCGAGAAGCGGCTGCTTTACCTCGTCGAAGGCGAAACCGTCAAGCTGCTTTGTTTCAAGAACCGCGACGAGGTTTACGGATATTTCCGCGGCGCGTGAGCTGCCCAAGCTGTGCAGCGTCCTATTCCTTTTCCGCTTCCCGTCTCCAGTGCGCCATCCAGTCGATCCATTCGGCGCTGTTGGGTTCCGCAAAATACAGGTGCTCCAGGTACACGCGTGAAATGTGCGGGCTTTGCGCTTTGCCAATCAGCTGTATCATCTCGGGAGTCCCGCTTATCATCCTGCCGTAGTCAATGAACAGCTGGATTGTGCCTTCCGTGTTGCCGCCCATGCGTTTCTCATGCCGTTCTATCGCGCCGATTGCTGGTTCGCCGTACCGCGCCGCGATTTTCAGCAGCCGCCTGCGCGTCGCCCACGCGCCCTGCATGCGCATGCCCCCCAGCGATTTCAGGAGTTCGAAGCGCCTTCCCTCGGGATGAATCCTGAAAACGAGCTTGTCTATGCGTTCGCCGAATTTCTCTTCGGCTTCGCGGCGCTTCATGCGCATCCCGTCTCGGCCATTACCGCGTCCTTCGCAGTCAAGCCGTCGAAGCGCTTGTCGTTTATCACGAGCGTCGGCTCGCGCGTCACGCCGTATTTAGCCTTTATCGCCTGCAGCACGGGCACGTCGGTGTCGGTCGGGAACGCGAATACGCGAACGTGCGCGCATCGCGCCGTGACGTCGTTCAAAACCTGCGCCTGCGCCCTGCATTCGAGGCAGTCCCGCTTGTCGGGATAGAAATACAATACCGAAACCACGTCGGTTCCGCCGCACGCTTTTTCGAGTTGCTGCAGATACAGCCAGAGCTGCACGTTCGTGAGCACGAAGCGGCTCTTGATGGATGCGGTGTCGGTGAACACGTTCGCCTCGGACGCAGTCTGCAGTTCTCCGAAGAGCCTGTAGAGCGTGCCCACCTGTTTTTCCGTTTCCTGCTGGAGAATCGGGCACAACTCCGCGGAATCGTTGAACGTCTGCGAGTACAACAGTAAAGTGCTCGACGACTGGACCTGCTCTTCGATGTCCGACATCTCGGCGCGCAGCTGTGCGCCGCGCGAATCGTCGAGGTACTTCACGAAAAAGAAATTGCCTATGAACAGCACGGCGGTTATCACGAACGCCTTGACGTAAACGCTCACCATTTTCTTTGCACTCCCGCAGCCTCGTGCAGCATGCTCGAGAAGTACACGAGGGATATCAGCGCCGAATACAGCGTCATGAACACGATAATCGCAGGCATCTGAGTTATTTTAATCCGTTCCTTCGCTAAGCCGAACGAAAGCAGGACGACGTAGCTCCAGACGACGAGCGAGAATATGAAGAAGAACACGGACGAATTGACCGCGGCGTTCGAATAGATGCCCGCGTTGTACAGCAGCGAGGGGTCGATGGACGCCACGCCCGCCGCGCCTACCGTAAGATTGAACGCGGATGCCGCATTCATCGCGATAATCCGCGTCGCCACGACGACTCCGAGAATCTCGACTATGAACGAGACGGGATAAACGAAACGTCCGAAGTCGCCGTATTCGGAGCCGAACAATATGTGCGAATACTTCCGTCCGTTGAAAATCTTCCCGCGCAACCAACGGAGGCGCTGCTTGTAAAGCGCGCGCCAGCTGTCGGGCACTTCCGTGTAAATTTTCGCGTCCGTCGTGCATTTTATGCGATAGCCCTTCTCCTGCAGATGCAGCGCAATCTCCATGTCCTCGGTTATGTTGTCTTCGTCGAATCCGCCTACGTCGTCGAGCGCCTTCTTCGAATAGAGAGACATCGGGCCGGGAGTGACGAGCAGGCTGTCCAGTTGCGCCATCGCCGTATGCCAGAAGCCGAACGAGACGTAGTATTCTATTTCCTGTATCTTCTGCACGAAATTTTTCGGCTTCTCGACGCATACGAGCGCGATAACGGCGCCCACTTTCCTGCCCGCGAAATGCGGCATCATCTTCAGGAGCGCCTTCTTTTCCGGGTAAGTGTCCGCGTCGATGCAGGCGACGACTTCGCCTTGCGCGAGTTCGAGCGCCTTGTTGATGGACGCAGCCTTGCCTATGTTTTTGCGGTTGGTGACGACTTCGATGCGCTTGCCGAATTTTTTCAATATCGCGGCGGTGCCGTCGGTGCTGGCGTCGTCCACCACGATTACCTGCGGTTTTTTCGGGTAATCCATCGCGAGTATGCTTTCAAGGGCGCGCTCGAGCGTTTTTGCCGCGTTGAAGGCGGACACTATTATAGTGACGCCTGGCTTCGCACTCGTGGTTTCCTCCGTTTTCCTGCCCCAGAACTTCAGCAGGTAGACGATTGCGACGTAGATGAAAAAGAAGTTGGCGACGAGGAAAATTACGAGGAACGGCACGAACGCGAATATGACGCCGAGCACCGCGCAGGCGACCAGCAGCGCAAGCAATAGCCAGAGGAACGGGTGCCCCTCCTGTTGCCGCGCTTCGCGAAAAGAAGGCATGGGACAACTAGGGCGTCGGCTATTTTAAGGATTTTACCTGAACCTAAACGCCAGCTTTTAAAAGCGTCAATCGTTATGCTATCGGGTGGTTTGATGCCAAGAAAGCGGGACGCGGACATTCTTGAGAATTCAGTCAGCATGAAAACCGTTCTTTTGGGCGGAATCGCGATAATCGCGATTTTCGCGGCGGTGCTTTTCATGTCGTCCCAGCCGAAACCCTCTGGAACCGGCCCGACGGCGCTTTCCATATCCATAAACAACGGCGCGACGTACACGCGTTCGGCGGAAGTGTTCCTCAAGCTTTCGGCAATCGGCGCCAAGGACTGCGCCTACAGCAACGACAACGCGGCGTGGACGGCGTGGGCGCCTTTCACGGACCTGTTGCGCTGGGTTATCCCGTCGGATAACGGCGCGCACAACGTATATTACAAATGCAGGGCGGCGAACGGCGCGACGTCCGACGTCGTAAGCGACAACATCATCTTCGACAACATGCCGCCCGTAGTCGAAGTGTCCACGCCGGTTTCCGGCATAAATTATCCCGCGCCCTCGGTGCAGCTGACGTTCACTCCCACCGACAAGATATCGTATTACGTCACGTGCACCGCGTATCTCGACGGCGCGGGCTCCAGCATAGGCAGGGTGCGTTCGGGGCAGCAGCACACCGCGTCCCTCGTAACTTCTTCGGCTTCGCACTCGCTTTACGTGAGATGCGTCGACGACGCAGGCAACCAGGGCACTTCGGAAACGCGCTCGTTCACGGTAGTTGCAGGAGGGGCGCCGCCCACTCCGATTCCGCAGGGTTACGCCGCGCCTCCGGTGAATCTCAACGTAATCATAAACAACGGTGCGGCGAGCACGGATTCGACAGGCGTAGTGCTTTCCCTCACCGCGTACAACGCGAGCCAGTGCAGGTTCAGCAACGACGGGATTTCGTGGACGGTTTGGGAGCCCTTCCTGATGGCGCGCGCATGGGTTCTCAATTCCGGCAACGGTTTGAAGACCGTGTACTACCAGTGCCAGAACAACGCGGGCGTTTCTTCCGCGGTTTATGACACGATAGTCCTGAACACGCCCGCGGTCGGCGTGATTCCGCAGTCACTTTCCGTCATCATCAACAACGGCGCGACGTACGCCACGAGCAGGGACGTCGGAATGAACCTTTACGCGCAGGGCGCGTCCGAGTGCAGGTACAACAACGACGCCAATCCGTATTCGGACTGGGAACCGTACTACACGTACCGCAGCTGGACGCTGACCACCGGCGACGGCGTGAAAACCGTCTACTATCAGTGCAGGAACGCGAACGGCATGTCCGCGCCCGCATGGGCCACCATCTTCATGGACACGGTGCAGCCCTACCGCGTGAGCGACATGTACGGGACGATGCAGATATCCGGCAAGAAGGAGGTTCTAGTCTTCCTCTACTGGAGCGCCGTAACCGACCCGCAGCCGGGCAGCGGCGTCAAGCAGTACAACATATACCGCTCCTATGTCACGGAGCCGCCCTACTCCTTCGAGAAGGTGGGCGACACCGTGCAGAACAACTACATAGACAGGCCCCAGATTTCCGTTCCGGACCTGAGCCAGCACACGAAAATAGCGTACATGGTGCGTCCGCTTGACAACGCCGGCAACGAAGGCGAAGGGAACGTCTATACCGTAAGCAGTTAGGCGCGCAGCGATTCAATCGCCGCAGCCATGTCGCCGGACTCGAATAGGTACGTGCCCGTAACGAGCACGTCCGCGCCGGCAGCCGCGCATTTCTTCGCCGTGTCCGCGTTTATCCCGCCGTCCACTTCCACGCGCGCCGACGGGCAGAGCATGCGCAATAGCTTTACTTTGGGAAGCATCGACGGCATGAAAGATTGCCCGCCTTTCCCGGGTTCAACGGTCATCACCAAAAACAAGTCGCACTCGCGCAGGAGCTGCTTCGGGATTTTTCCGACGGGAGTTGCGGGTTTTATCGAGATGCCCGCCTTTTTTCCGAGGCTGTGGATTTTTCTCACGAGCGCGGCGGGGTTTTCGCACGCCTCCAGATGGAACGAAATGACGTCCGCGCCCGCCTTGGCGTAATCCTCGGCGAACTTCTCGGGCTTTTCAGTCATGAGGTGCACGTCCAGCGGAAGGTGCGTTGCTTTCCGCAGTTTCACAATCACTTCCGGCGTGAATTTCGTCGCGTTCGGGACGAACTTCCCGTCCATCACGTCCGCGTGCAGCCAATCCGCTCCCGCCTTCTCGCAGCGCTTCGCTTCCTCCTCTATGCGCGAAAAGTCCGCCGCGAGCAACGACGGGGCGACGAGCATCATTTGTTCGCCTTCAGGAACGCGAGCGTTTCGTCGTATTTGTCCCTGTCGATTTTTCCGGCATCAAGCAGGATTTTCAGCATCGTCTTGAGCTTCAGCACGGCGTGCAGTTCGAAGCCTTTTTCCGCGAGCTGCTTCTTCCCGCCCTGTTCGCGGTCTATGAGCACGACTACGTCCTTCACGAGCAATCCCGCCTCGGTAAGCGGCGCAATCGCCTCGAACTTGCTTCCTCCGGTTGTAATCAAATCGTCGACTACCGCTGCAGTTTCGCCCGCCTTGAATTCGCCTTCAACGGGTTTCTTGGTGCCGTAATCCTTCACTTCCCTGCGCGCGTAAACCATCGGCTGGTTCAGTTTGAGGGAAATCGCGGTTCCGATGGGCATGGCTGCGTAGGGAATCGCCGCAATCCTGTCGTATCGCAGTTTCTTCAGTTTCGACGCCATTGCGCCCGCCACCTTCTTCAGGAGCGCCGGATGGGACGCGAGCAGCCGCAAGTCTATGTAAATCGGCGACACGATTCCGCTTTTCAGCGTGAACGAGCCGAATTTGACGCATCCCGCGTCGAACAGTTCGATGGCGAGTTCTTTCTTTCCCATGTCAAATCACCGCGTTGAACGACTTGCGCAGCCGCCTCGCTTCTTCGGCGGGATTCTGCGCCTCGATTATGCTTCTTCCGACTATCGCGAAATCCGTGCCCGCCTTAGCCGCCTTCGCGGCGTCGCCTCCCTGCGCGCCGATTCCCGGCGAGAGGATGAGCGCCTGCGTTCCGAGTTCCTTGCGGACGAGGGCAAGCACGTCGTATTGGTTGCCCGGAGCAATTGCCCCCGCCGCGCCAGACGCCCTTGTTATTTCCGCAGCCTTCTTGACGATTTCCTTGGAGAAAAGATGCCCCGGCGAAGTCATGGCGCAGAGCACGAAAACCCCGCGCCCTTCGCCCGCGGCTTCGACGATCGCCTTCACCGCCTCTTCTCCGGGAAATGCGTGGCATATGACCGCATCGTATCCCTGCGGGAAATAGTAGTTCGCCTTCATCGCGTTGGAGTGGGCGACGTCCGCGAGCTTCGCGTCCAATATGACGGGAAGCCCCGTAATGTTCTTTATTTCCCGCACCAGTTCCTTGTGCGTCTTTCCCCAGAGAAGCGCGTGCTCGGGATGCAGCTTCACCGCGGCGAGCTCGTGCCCGCTTTTCCCGAGCACGTCGGCCGCCTTCTGCCAGTCCGTTACGTCGAGGGCGAGAATCAGGCGGGAATCGCGCGATTGCGCGGTTTCGATGAAGCGTTTTCTGAAAACCGACTGCGGCAAGAGCATCCCCCGCAATCCTGACGCAGAGCGGATTTAAAATCAGTAGCTTCTGGCGAAATACGTGGCTTCCTTCGCGGGCTTCCCGCAGAAGATGCAGTTGCCCTTCGCCTTCTCATCGAACGGCATGGCGCGCAGCGTCGCGCCCGTCTCCTCTTTGATGGCTTCTTCGCAGCGCGCGTCGCCGCACCAGCCCGTTTTCACGAAGCCCTTCTCGACGAGCTGCTTGAATTCGTTGTAATCCTTGGCTTCGAAAATCCGAGACTGCGCTTCCGCCCGCGCCCGCGCGAGCATGTCCTTCTGCATCAGTTCGAGCTGCGTCGTTATGTAATCCGCCGCCTTGGCGTCGTCGACGAATTCCTTTTCGCCCTTGTCGCGCCTGACAATGGTCATGCCCTGCTTCGCCAAGTCCTTGAGCCCGATTTCCACGCGCACGGGAACGCCCTTCAGCTCCCATTCGTTGAATTTCCATCCAGGCGAGCGGTCGTCGCGCTCGTCGAAGTGAGTTGTTATTCCCTTTGCGTCGAGCGCCGCGATCAGCTTCTCGGCGGAACGCAGCGCCATTTTCTTGTCCTCTTCGGTTTTGAAAATCGGAACTATGACGACCTGCAGCGGAGCGATGAGCGGAGGAAGCACGAGCCCCTTGTCGTCGCCGTGCACCATCGCGAGCGCGCCTATCAGCCGCGTGGAAACGCCCCACGACGTCTGCCACACCAAATCCTCCTTTCCGTCGGCAGTCTTGAAGCGTATGTTGAAAATCTTCGCGAAATTCTGGCCGAGCAAATGCGAGGTGCCGCACTGCAGCGCCTTTCCGTCGGGCATCACCGCCTCTATGGTGGTGGTCATGTCCGCGCCGGGAAATTTCTCCGCATCGCTTTTTCTGCCCTTTATGACGGGAACGCAGAGCAGCTGCTCCGCGGTTTCGGCGTACCAGTCGAGCGCGCGCCTTACCTCGGCTTCCGCCTCCTCCTTCGAGGCGTGCGCCGTGTGCCCCTCCTGCCACAGGAACTCGCGCGTGCGCAGGAACGGCTTCAACGCCTTGGTATCCCAGCGGATGATATTGCACCACTGGTTTATTTTCAGCGGAAGGTCGCGATGCGATGAAACCCACTTCGCGAACATCGTGTACATTATGGTTTCGCTCGTCGGGCGCAGTGCGAGCTTTTCGCCGAGTTCCTCGTCGCCGCCGCGCGTCACCCACGCCACCTCGGGCACG
Organism: Candidatus Norongarragalina meridionalis; assembly: GCA_902384935.1. Taxonomy (GTDB): domain Archaea; phylum Micrarchaeota; class Micrarchaeia; order Norongarragalinales; family Norongarragalinaceae; genus Norongarragalina; species Norongarragalina meridionalis. The sequence goes on along the minus strand of CABMDO010000014.1, from coordinate 1,571 downwards.
AAGCCCGCGAAGTGCTCAGCCTCCTGCTTGAGGAGCGACTCAGGTATGAACATGGGGAAATAGGCGTTGCGCACGCCGTCCTTCTGCATGCGCGCGTTGAGGAATGATTGTACCCTCTCCCATATCGCGTATCCTCTTTCACGAATCACCATGCAGCCCTGCACCGGCGTGTAATCCATGAGCTGCGATGCCTGCACGAGCTCGAGATACCATTCGGAGAAATCAGCCGCCTTCTTGTGCTCGAGCGCCATGAAGCGTTTTTCCCGCCGCGCTTATTAATCCTAACGCAGAATGCTTTGCGGGGGATGTTTATGGGAATGAGCAAGAAAGACATGGACAGGCGCAAGCATATCCTTAAGGTGAAGCTCGAAGAACTTCAGAAAAAGGTGGATATGGATCCGTTGAAGCGCGACAGGCGGCTCCACGAGGAGTACGAGGAAATCAAGAAGAAGATTTCGGAAATGGAATAAGCGGCGCGTTCCCATCACCTTTTTATTGGGCATCAGTAATGTTTCCATGAAGAAAATCCTTTTGCTTTTCGTCGTGGCAGGGGCGATGATGGGCTGCCTGGACGAGGAAGGGACGTACGGCACGGCGGGCACCCCTTCCGTCGCCGCGCCCACCGCGTCTCCCACCGGGGCTTTCCAGATGCAGTGCTACACCGATGTCCCGCTGAACCCCGCGTTCGTCACGTTCATGCAGTCCAAGGACATTTCCTCGACGTTCTGCGTGGTGCAGAACGGGAACGAGGAAGGAAACTACATGCTGTCCGCGGAGATTCCCGACTGGAGCGACAAGGCGTCGAACACGACGTTCCTCAGGGCGGGACAAGTGGAGAAAATAGACCTGCCGCTCACGTTCAAGGACAAGTTCTTTTCGAACCGCGAGTTCCAAAACATCCAGATTCAGTACTTCGCCGAAAAGGACGGCAAAACCGTTTATTCGGCGACGCAGAAGGGCAACGTCACCTCGGGAACACAGTTGATATTCGGCATGCAGTCCGGAGAAGAGGCGATTTTCGCGCCGTTTCTCGCCGCGATGTGGGTGACGCCGAACGACCCGTGCATCGAACGCGTAATCGCCGCTGCCAAGGAGCTGATGCCGGGCAGGGCGTTTTCGGACTATCAGGGGTACGCGGGCAAGAGCGAGCAGGAAAAGGCGCAGATGACGATGCAACAGGCGAAGGCGGTTTACGACACGCTGCAGGCGCACGGGATGTCCTACGTGAACAGCGTCACCACGTTCGGCGACCCGACGAAGTTCTCGCAGAACGTGCGGCTTCCGTACGAGTCGTTGGAAACGAAGAACGCGAACTGCATTGACGGCACCGTGCTTTACGCCGCGGTATTCGAGAAAATAGGGCTCGAACCCGTAATCATAATCATACCCGGGCACGCATTCGTCGCGGTTCGCAACGACAGGAACTCGTCGAGCGTCACGTTCATAGAAACCACCGCCACCGGAACGAAATCCTTCGAGGAGGCGGCTATTTCCGCCGAAGAAACGTACAACCGCCAGCGCCAGGGCGTGGAATCCGGGGACAATCAGAGCATGATCGTAGCCATTGACGT
>CABMDO010000013.1 GCA_902384935.1 Candidatus Norongarragalina meridionalis | reverse complement strand
GCTCGGTGATGACGGGCAACAAGATTACCGTTACAAGCGGATACGGCGTGAAGGTTACGGGAAGCGGCGCGTACCTTTACGGCAACGCGATTTCAAGCGTCCTGTTCGACGCGGCATGGGGCGTTGTCGAGAGAGGAGTGCTGGATTCGGTTGAAGCGAAGAACGGCGCGGAAGTAGTTATGCTGAACACGAGGCTCGCGGGATGCGAGGACTCCTGCCCCGCAAGCGGCGGCGGAATCACCACGGACGTTTCCTCGAAGATAGCAAGGCAGTGGTGGGTTGCTTTTACGCTCGAGGATACGAACGGCAACCCGCTTGACGGCACGGTGAAGATGACGAGCAAGACCGGCGCCAAGTACACGGCTTCGGTTAAAAACGGAAAGATGGGAGTTCCGTTCAACGCAACCGAACACGTGTTCGGCGGTGTGGCGAGCGGAGGGATGGAAGGAAACGCGTTTGAATTCGCGGGTTTGAATCCCGGCGAATACAACCCGTACGGATGGGAGGCGTGTTCCGGCGATAACTGCGAAACAGGCGACGCCTCGTTCGTAAAGGAGACGGTGCTGCCCGTGATAATCAAGAACATGTTCGCGACTCCGAGCCCGTCGCCTTCTGCGCCGCCCGGTGGAGAGGGAGCGCCGTCTACGCCGTTGCCCCAGGGAACTTACTTCAAGGTGGCAAGGCACACGGGATTGCAGCTCGGAAACACCTATGAGGCGACGGTGTCGCTCCTGGTAAACGGGACGGGCATATGCGACCCCGCGATGACGCTTTCCATAACCAGGGACGGACAGGCAAGCGGCGCAGGCTCGTACAAGAGCTGCAACGCGGGCCAGCACATATTCACCGTTGACACGAAGACGCCGGGCACGTACCGCCTGGTGGCGCACTCCGTAATCAACGGCCAGACGTACGACTCTTGGAGCGAAACAGTTACGCGCTTCGGCCAGCCGCCGAAGGCGACTCCCGAGATGACGCCCTTGCTGGCGTTGGGAGCGGCGCTGTTCGCATTCTGGGCAATCAGCAACAGAAGGAAACGGTGAAGCGATGCGCGTAGCCGTCGTCGTAACCAGCGAAGCACTTGACGAGGCAGCGAAAGCGCTCGTTGAGGGCGTTTCCGCTGCGGGCGAACAGGCGGAACGCGCCGAGGAGCCCGGGGATTACGAACTCGTTTTTCTGGGATTTGAAACCAAGCCGCTGAAAAAGGACGCGAGGCTGGAAGCGCTGGTGGAAAGGGCGGACTGGAACGGCAGGAAGGTGGCGCTGTTCTGCGTGCATTCGGGCAAGGCGAAGCGCGACGAAACCGAGCGTGTTGTTTCCCGCCTCGCTGAAAAGGGCGCGCGCGTCGTAAACACTATGAACCTCGAGAAAAGCGGCGGGTTGCTCGGAATGGGCGGGAAGCTCGGCGAACAGGAGATTTTCAGAGCAAGGGGATTCGGGGAGCGAACCGTTCGCAACGTCAAGGGCTCGCGCGTTCCCGCAGGCACTGAAAAGCGTGACAGAATCAAAGGATATGCTAAGAAGTAAGGTACGGTGGCGAAAATGAAATCGGACTTGAAAATGCTCGCGGCATTCGTAATTCTCGGCGCACTCGAAGCTGCGCTCATCGCCTCTGGGCTGCTTCCCGTGATAACTGCGTACGACGCCGGCAACCTTCTCTTTACGGTGGCGTTCGACGCGCTTCTTATTTACGTCGGCTGGATGATGGCGAAGCCGAAGGAAGCGGCGGTTAAAGGAGCGACACTGATGGGAGGGGCGGCGCTTTCCCTGTGCGTGGTAGGAATGCTCTCGAAAATGCTGGGCGGAAGGCCCGTGCTCGGCATATCGGTGCCGTCGACGCTCTGGCTGATTGTTGTTTTCGCGCTGATTGTCGTGCTTAACGCGATTCTGGGCGCAGTTGTCGCGGGAGTCGCGGCAATAGCGGCGGAACGCATGAAAAAGAAGGGAAAGTGCTGATTGTTTCCGCGCTACTTGCGTTTCAGCGAGGGCAGCTTGATGTAGTAGATGTCGTGCTCGGATTTTATGACGAGAGGGTTGCCCTTCATCAGCGACGATATGTCCAACTCGTAGGAACCAGGCTCAAGTATCTTCAGGTTCTCAACCGCGTCCAAGTCAACCGACACGGGCTTGTCTTTTGACAGGAAAGCCAGTTCCTCCTCAAGCCAATGCAGATGCGAAACGTCAACCGGAGCCTTCGGCGCGTCGGGCACCTTTTTCTCCGCCTCCTTCTCGGACATCCCGCTTTCAACTAGTTCCTTGAGCGTCACCTGGTCCTCCCTGAGGAAGAGAAAAACGCGCGAGCCGCACGGGCATCCTTTCACGAGCTCGGGAGAGTTGTTGGCGAAAACCTTTCCGCAACGCACGCACTTATGCGGCATGTTATTTCCCCGCCACGAAGCGCAGTTTGTTCGGGTCCCTTTTTACCTGATGCACCAGGTTGGACGGCCCTACGACGGTTAAGCCCGACGTCTTTCCGCCGAGAAACTTGATGACGCGGCTCTTGAGGTCGTCGACGGTGTTTCCGAGCGAGCACACCTCGATTCCGGGGAAGTCGCGTGTTATAGCGGTCATGGTTTTCATGATGAGCAGTTTTTCCTCCGCGGGCGTGAGCGGCTCCTCAAGCACGAGAATCTTGTCCTTGCGAACCGATTTCATTATGATGTTGATTTTCTCCTCGCTGGACTTGCCCATAACCGTGTCGGAGGATATGAACTCGAACTGGATTGCCATTTAGCGCGCCCTCTTCACGATTTCCTCGTAGAGCTTGTTCACGTTGTCGCCCTTGAGCGCGGATATCTCGACCACGGAATGCTGCGGGAAAGCCGCGCGGATGCGCTCGGGCTTCGCGGATTTCTTGTCGATTTTGTTCGCGACGATTATGACGGGGATGTTCCTCGCCTCGAGGTTTCCGAGAATCGTTATGTTCACCTGGGTGTACGGGTCCAGGCACGCGTCCATCACGACGAGCGCTATGTCCACGTGCTCCAGCCATTTTATAGCTTCGATGATTCCCTTCGTCGCTTCTTTCGCGCGCTGCTGCGCGTCCCCTTTCGACATGCCGTAGTCCACGAACTCGTGGTAATCGACTTTAGTCGCAATGCCGGGCATGTCGAGCAGATTAATCGTAAGTTCCTTGCCATCGACCTTGATGGAAACGCGCTCCTTCTTGATTACTTCGCGCGTCTCGTGGGGGATTTCCGAAACCTTGCTCATCGCCTCGCCGGTCCAGTCCATCGAGACTCTGTTCGCAAGAGTGCTCTTTCCCGTATTGACGTTCCCGTAAATTCCGAGGCTGAACGCCTTCCTTCCGCGGAAGAAACCCATCAGCCACTTGAAAAGTCCCTGGAATGGCATGAGAAAAAGAACGCGCGGGCATTAATAAACGCTACGCCCAGACGCCCGCGATTTTCGCGCCGCAGGACGGGCATGCGCCGTTGCGGAGCGCATTCTGTGCAACTGAGAAACCGGCGCGTTCTATTACTTTAGTTCCGCATTTCGGGCAGAAGGTGTCGTCCTCTCCTCCAAGATTTCCAACGTAGACGTAGCGCAACCCCTCGCCGCGCGCGATTTCCTTGGCTTTGAAAAGCGATTCCGTCGGCGTCGCACCTAAATCTCCCGCCTTGTACTGCGGGAAGAAGCGGATGAAATGCAGGGGAATGTTCTTGTCGAGTGAGGCGACAAAATCGGAAATGGCACGAATCTCCTCGGCGGAATCATTCTTGCCTGGAACAAGCAATGTGATCAGTTCCAGCGGAATTTTGCTTTTTTTCACGCGCTTGATCGAGTCGAGCACGGGCTCGAGTCGGGCGCCGCAATACTCGCGATAGAACTTATCGGAAAAGGATTTCAGGTCTATCCGTATTGCGTCAATCAGTTTTTCCTTCATCGAGAGCTTCCACATGCCCTCGGAGAAAAAGCCGTTTGAAACGAAGACGTGGAATTTCTTCTTGTCCAGCTTTTTGGTTTCAAGAATCGTGTCGCGGGCGTATTCGAAGAATATGGTGGGTTCGGAATAAGTGTAGGCGATGCCGTCCGCTTTTTCACGAACAGCCATTTTCGCGATTTCCACGGGCATCGTGTCGGGGATGTCGAATGCGCGCTTGCTTTCGCGGGGCGACTGCGAAAGATGCCAGTTCTGGCACCCGAGGCAGCGGAAATTGCAACCAGGCGTTCCGAACGACAGGACGGCGGAGCCGGGATGGAAATGGTAGAACGGCTTCTTTTCTATCGGATCCAAAGCGAAGCCCGTGCTTTTCCCGTAAGTGAGCGTTTTCAGCTTTCCGTTTTCGTTCAGGCGGCACGCGCAGAAACCTACGCCGCCTTCGGGAATGACGCAGGAATGTGCGCACAGAAGGCAGTGGACTTTTTCGCCTTTCTTCTCCCAGAGCAGCGCGTCCTTCACGTTAAAGGGAACTGAAGGAACGGTTTTAAAAGCGCGCTTCTTAATGCCTCCGTGGACATAGCGTGCCCGCAGTGCGGCAACCCGAATCTCGACGTTGATGAAGCGAACAGCGTCGTTTACTGCAAGAAATGCGGCTTTGCCGTAAAGGTCGACCCCGCTACGGGGAACGTAACCCCGATTTCCCAGGGAGGGCCTCAGCCCGGAAGCGGCAATCTCGCGCCTCCGCCGGCGTACAAGCAGCCGGGCATATTCGGGATGGATCCGCTCACGTTCTTCATGCTGGGGCTTTCGCTGCTCCTGCTCATCACGTTCCTGTACAACCTGGATTTGACGATTCTCGGAGTCGGCGTGGTCCTGCTCGGCCTGATTTACTGGAAGATAAGATAAAAAGCACGCACAACGCTTATTCTGTCATGAAGCGGCTGCTGCTACTGCTCCTTTTCGCCGCGTTTGTTTTCGCGGCACAGAATACGAACGACGACTTCGTCAAGCTTTCGCTCGACAAGGCGACGCCCGCAAGGATTGCGCGGATTACGCAGGACGTGGGCATAGCGCTCAACGCAGGCGGCAGGGAACTGCTGATAAGCGCGGCCGACATCTCCGACGATTCGGTGGCGCTTGAGATAACGGAAAACGGGAAAATCATATGCGGCGGACACGACCCAAACTGCATCGTCGGCTTCGACGAAAACCCGAAAATAACCGAGATGACTGGCGTCGTCGTGATTTTCCTAGGCGTAAAGAAATCGTTCGCCTCGATGCTCATGGCGCTTCCCGGACTGGAATCTGGAACGTGCGAGAAATTCGGCGGGGAAGTAGACGAGGAAAAAGCCCTGAACGTCGTGTTCGTGCCCGACGGATTCGGGACAGACGAGCGCCGGTTGTTTGAGGAAAGCGCTGAAAACGCCGCAGCCGCATTCCGCGTCACCGAACCGTTCGCGTCCAACATCGGCAAGTTCAACTTCTACAGGGCGGAGTTCCTGCTCGGCAGTTCGTTCGACTGGCAGGATGAGAAGACGCAAGCCGAGGTTGCCGCGCTCGTGCGGGGATGCAGGCGCACGGTGACGGCGGTCCTCTCGAAGGGCATCGAGGACATCGGATATGGGTTCATGTTGTCCGGAATCGCGCTGGTGCCCGCTTCCTTGTACGCGCCCGGAAGGGACGTCGCGACAAAGCGGGATGGCGAAGCCATACTGGCGCACGAGTTCGGGCACGTGTTCGCGTACCTGGGCGACGAATCATTGTTAAACGTCGGAAACCTGTACAAAGAAGCCGACACCCCTCCGTTCATCGGCTATCCCAACATCGACGAAATCGGATGCCCGAATTGGTGCTCCAGAGGGTCTGCCGCGTCGCCGGCGTGCGCGGAATACTGGCGGAAACTCCTCGAATGCGGAAGGAACGCAAATGCCGAATGCTTTGACGCCGTGCAGAAGGAATTCGAAGGGACTGGCAGAAAAGGGCTTGCGATGGACTTCGTTCTCGGCTGCGACTTCGGAACCGGCTGCGTGAGCGGAACTGGCTGCTTCCCAGGCGCGCTCTACGACTATTTGGATAGGTTCACGCCTGTGAAAAAGGATGCGTGCGTGATGAGCGGCGGGCAGTCGTTCTGTCCGATATGCACGGTGGCGCTTGAAAAAATGCTGAAGAGGTTCGGTTGAAATGAGAAAAATGCTGCTGCTGACCTTTGCGTTCGCGCTCTTTGCAGGAGTAGGCGCGACGACGCTTGTAGTCGAGATGAATTATTCCAACGGAACGCTGTCATGCCTTTCGGCGGAGCCGCAGGCGGGTTTTCCCGACGACTACCGCATGTTTCCGAACGAAGGCAGGTTCTCTTACAGGCTTTACGCGGCAAACGGAAGCATGCTGGACTCGTTCTACTTCGATGCGCCGACGGTGCACTGGGACGCATTAGACGAAAACGGGACGATGATCGGCGGCGAGGAAACGGTGGACGGAACGTTCGACATAAGCGCGAAGCATTTCGGGAATGCGGCAAGGCTCGTAGTAAAGGATGGGAGCAAGGTTGCCTGCGACATCAGCTTCGCCTCCGCCACTCCGACTGCAACCTCCACGGCAACGCCTGCGGCAACTGCGACGCCGACATCGCTGCCCACCGCCCGACCCGCGGAAACAAACGACGGCACGGCATTAATCCTCGCAGCCGTAGGGCTGGTTTTGCTGGCGGCATTCCTCCTCATCGGCAGAAAGAGACGCTGAGTTCGCCGTTTGACGAAACGCTTTTTAACGCACTCGGCGTGCGGTTTATCGGGGATTGGATTTCGTGGCACTCGAACAGCTTAAAGTGAAAATCGCTGGGGAAATCGCGCTATCGGAAGACGTCGGCGCGACGATGAAGAAGTGGCGCGAGGTGTTCGGCATCAGCCAGAGCGAGCTCAGCGAGTTCCTGAAAATCACGCCTTCGACCATAAGCGATTACGAGGGAAACCGCCGCAAGAGCCCAGGAATCGCAATCATAAAGCGCTTCGTCGACGCCCTGTTCGAGATAGACATAAAGAAGGGCGGGGAGCTCGTGAAGCGCCTCCGCGAATCGGAACCCGAACAGACGTTCTTCGACATCGTGAACTTCAAGAAAACCGTTCTTCTGGCTGATTTCGCCAAAGCCATCGAGGCGAAGGCGCTGTGCAACGAGGATAAGCTTTCGAAGATTTCCATTTTCGGATGCACCATCCTGGATTCCGTGAAAGTCATCCTGGAGATGCCGTACGAATCCTTTGTCAAGATATACAGCACGACTTCCCAGAGGGCTCTGCTGTTCACGGGGACGACAACCGGAAGAAGCCCGATGGTGGCGGTGCGCATCGCGCCGATAAAACCCGCAGTCGTAGTTTTGCACGGGCTTTCCGCGGACAAGGTGGACAAGCTCGCCGTCAAAATCGCGGAGAACGAGGGAATCCCGCTGCTCGTGACTATGCTGAGCCTTGAGGACGTCAAGAAGAAACTCGTTTCCTTTACGTAGCCGGCGTAAGCGACGCCCCGAGATAGAAATAAAGCATCAGCGCAGCGGCGAGCACGCCGATGAACGTGCACAAAAGCATCAGGAGGATTTTCGGCGACTTCTCCCACTTCTTGCAAAGCGCCTCGTAAACAAACGACATCAGGAATACGAGCGGGAACAGCACGAGCGCCGCTATCACCGCGTAGAACAAAAGCAGGGGCGCGTCCTGCACGAACATGTCGAGAGTCGCTGCCATGCAATATTTACGGCGGGGATTTAAATAAGAGGTTTGTAATCGTTTCATGGAAGCGTGGCTCGCCGCGGTCTACTATCTTTACCTGATCGCCGGTTCCGTGTCGCTCGGCTATCTCCTTCTTCGCCTGAACTATCCCGACGTGCGGCTTTTTTCGCAGAGGAAGAAGCTGACGTATTCGCTCGGCGTGGGCGCAGGAATCGTCGTGCTTTCGTTAGCGGCGGATTTCGTGCTAGCGGGAGGGGGAGCTGTCGCCGCGGCGGCAGGATTCGCGGTTACGTTCGTTTTCATTTTCGTTCTGGCTGCGTTCCTCGCGGTTAAAGTCGCGGCGATGGCTGCGAAACCCGACTACGTCGTCGTTGGAATACCGCGCAGGAAAAGCCCGGTGGTACAGAAGCTGCTTACCATAAGGCGCGCCGTAGGCGACGAGAAGGCGCCTGCCGCGCCGGCGAAGGCGCAAGGCGCCGCAACTGCGGCAATGCCCGTAACCGCGCCAGCCGCCATTACTTACGCGACTCCCGCTGCTGCGAACGAACGCCGACGCTACGCGCAAACCCCTTCGCAAGGAGGAGGCTTTGACGCCGGCAAAATCATCGCCGGAATCGCCGCGCCGTTCAGGGGAATACTTGCGAAGAAATCCGGCGCTCCGAGCGTTCCTGGCGCGCCGAAGCGCGACGCTTCCAAAGCCGCCCAGGCGCAGCGCGAAACCGAGTTCCAGCAGATGATTACCGACATAGTGAGGGAGAAGCCAGGCGGGCAGGTTTTCGTTCCAACTGAAACAGCCGCGGGAAGGCGGCGCATGTACCTCGGCGGAGCAAAGGCAGGACAAACGCAGAAGCCGACTACCGAAGAAGAGGAAATGCTCGCCGAGATGGGCTACAAAACAACGCCCGGACAGGCGAAACCCGAACCCAGAACGCGGTGGTTCGCGGAGAAGGGGCAGCCTACTGCCGTGACAAGCGACACGGACTTGCAGGCGTTCGTGCAGGGGCTTTACAGGAAGCAGCAGGAGAAGGCGGAGGCGGGGAAAGCGAAAGCAGGGGACGATTACGGCTTGCTCGTGCAGGAGATTTACACTAAAACTTCGAAGGAGGAGGCGCCGGCTGCGAAGGAAACAAAGGGGAAGCAGGCTGCGCCGGTTGCCGCGGAAAAGAAGGAACTCACGATGTCGGACTTGTTCGGGCAGCCTCCAAAGAAAGCGCCGGAAATAGAGCCGAAGGAGAGCGATTTGTTCGGGCAGCTCAGCGCCATGGCAGGCGGCGCGGAATCAAAAGCCGAGGCGCCGAAAGAGGACGTCCATCTCGTCAAGGTGGAGGCATCGAAAAGCGCGGGATGCCCGACGTGCGGCTCGAAGAGCTCCCGCATCGTGTTCTGCCCGTACTGCGGTTCGGGCATGTGCACCAACTGCTCGCCGATGATTGTCCCGCTGCCCGACTCTTTCGTCTACACGTGCCCCAAGTGCGGCGAAGACGTAAGCGTCAAGAAGAAGGCGGAATCCGCGGCTTAGTTCTCAGCGTCCAAGCCCGACTGCCGTTTCGTTGGACTGCCACACGCATATCCTGAAGATGTAGCGGTTGGACGTTTCGCCGCCGCCTATGTAGTTGATTACCCTGAACGGAGAGGCGACGGAAAGCACGTTCGCCCCGGCGTTCTTCGCGAGTTCGCAGCCGCTGGGCTGGACTATCTGCCCTTCCTGCTTGGCTGGCTCCGCGAGCTTCGCGAAAAGAATCGAGTTCGTGATGCGCGTCTCCGGCTGGGTAACGGCCTTGCCCGAGGGCGACTCCGCGGTTGGACGCCGCTGGTCCAGGAATTCCGAGAAGTACTTGTATCCGGAAAGCGAGAGCGGCTTCATCAGTTCCTCGAGCGAGCAGCGGAGCGCGGTTTTTCCGGGCGAATCCGCGGTGCCGAACTTGTCGTCGAGCGCGGGTCCGAGGGGATGCGTCTGCGCCGGGTCGCCGACGTCGCGCTTGACGAGATCCGAAACGCTGACGGTGCCGGGATAATCCTTCGTCTTAAGGCAGTCGAGATTGGGGTAAAGCGTCGCGTCGGGCTTGATGTTGGAAATCGTCGACGCGTCTATGAAATAAACGGATTTCATCACGCTCTGCATGTAGTTCAGCATGTACGCGGAGCGCATCACCTGGTCCTCCTGCTGTCCGTAGGACGCGACTGTTACGAACACGAAGGTGCAACTGAGCGAAACGAGCAGGAGGAACATGATTCCGTCGAATACCGCGGCTTGCGCGCGCTTCGCCGGTGGGTTGCGTTCGCTCATATCATCGCCAGACAATCACGTTTATCATTCCGAAACCGTCGGTAAACGAGCCCTCGTCGGGGCAGGGAACCGCAACGGGATAGTTCAGCACAACGGGACTGCGCGCCGCCACCTCGTCGGGTTTTATCGCATCGAAATCGAGATTCGAGCACGCGGCATACGCCGTGTTGGGGTCGTAGGTGGTTTTGGGGTCGGTTTCGAACACGTACCCCGGGCATTCGCGTTCGAGGGTTATCAGGAACTTGACGCGTGCGTTCGTGCCGAATTTTCTGAGCTTGTCGGCGCACAGCGTCTCGAGATCCGCCTTCTTCATCTGCCCGCGCTCGGTCACGATGTAGGAAAGCCCGAGCGACGTCTTGCGCACCTCGAGATAGCTGTTCTTCTCCGCCACCAGCGAAGCCGCATACGCCATGGTGCCGATGAACAGAAGCACTCCCGCGACTATCGGAAAAATGCTGGGGATGTCGTCGCCTAATGGACCGACGAACGCACGGCGCGCTACCATCAGATTTCATCCTCGCACTGCGGTTCGGGCTGCGTCCATCCGCAGCACGCCGCTATCGTATCGGTTTCAAGCGTGATGCACTCCGCGGGATTGTTGGATGTGCAATCCTGCAGGAAAAGATGCCGCTCGGTGGGCCACTTCTTGGTGGCGCACTTGATTATCACGAGATAGTAGCTGCGCGCCTTCGCGTTCGACGGCTCGAGCGTCAGCCGCGGGCCTTCCGACGATTGGGAAAGCCTGGAACCGGACAGGTGCACCTTGACGTCGGCGTCGATGCCCACGCTTCCCGACGCCTTGCACGTCGGGCTCCGCGGAAGCACGTCGACTATGAACGATTTCGTCTCGTCCGTGACGTGCTTCGTTATGTTGACGCTGTAAAGCTCGAAGTCGGAACGCCCGAAGGAAAGCGAAGGCTCGAAGGGGTATACCTTTCTCTCGTCTTCGATTGGCGAACTGAGCACCTGCACAACCGCGCCGGATATTGACGATTCCACGCGTCCCGATTGCTCGTCGCACAAACCCGTCTGCTCGCGGCTGCTCATTCCGAGAAGGATGAGCGCGAGCGCGCCGATGAAGAATATCATGGCGAACTTCGTGAGCATCCAGAGCGCTATCTGGCCGCGCCCTGTCGGACGCATGCCGCGCGTCTTCTCCACCATAACCGAGGAAATCATCGCGGGTTAAAATAGCTGCGCCTAAGGCGTGCTGCTTTGCGCGGTTGCGGAGCGCGCGCATACTATTATCTCGCCGGATTCCGTGCCCTGCCCGCTTTCGCTCGAGCCTGCGGTGACGGATTTCGTGAGCGTGATGCGGTAACTGGTGCCCGTGGCGGTTTTGCCCATGGTGAGCCAGCGCGACGGCGAGTCCGGATCCCCTGTCCAGATTCCGCGCGGCACTCCCGATTTGCAATCCTGATCATTGGGCGGGCACGGGTTGTTGCTGAGCTCGTCGCACGCGGGGTCCTGGCGAAGGAAGATGTCGCCCGCAATGTTGACGCAGGAAACGGCATCGGATACGACTTTGTAGGAGCCGTCCTTGTCCTTAGAAACGGGAACTATCTGCCAGCATCCGCCGTAATGCGCCTGGCAGAGTTCGCACCATTCGGGCTTGGAATAATAGACGAAGCGCAATCCGTCGACCGCCACGTTGCCGCAACGCGTCATGCTGAACAGCACCGTGCGCGTGGTGGGCGGCGAGGCGAAAGCCACGTCGAGCATCGCCGCCTGCAGCTTGTCTGTTTCAGTGCGCAGTGTGGCGATGCACTTGCCCTCGTCGGTGCGGCTCATCACGGTGAAAGCGAGCGCGAGGCTCATTGCGAGAACTATCACCGCGACGAAAAGCTCAATCGGCGCCTCCATCTGTCCGCGCTTTTTCATCGCATCACGGAAACAGCGCGCTCTTGGCGAGTGACTGCGCCGTGTCGAGGTTCGAAGCCGCCGACGCCTGCGCGCCCCTGAACATCGGCTTCACCAGGGTTATGAGAAGCACGAGCGCTATGGCGACGACTAACACCAGGTAAATGGGCGACCATTCGGAAGCCCTTCTTTTCATAAACAAGCGAGGAAGGCTGCGCATAAAAAGGTTGCTAGCAGCTGCCGTTGCTGTCGACGCACTCGTCGCACTTCGTCGTCACTTCGGTCTTCTGGTTCTCGGAACCTATGACGATGACGTACGGTCCTGATTCGCCCTTGCACGTCGTTATGTAGCCGACGATTTGCTTGTTTATGGTGATTTTCTTCTCCTCGCACTTCAGCGGGTCGGTGTCGGAGGAGCCGCAGATTCCGCCGTCAACCGCGGAGAACTTCACGTCGTTCGCGGATACCGGCAAATCAACCACGAGTTCGCCGACGCGTATCGAGCCCTCCTTGAAGGTGGCTTTCTCTACGTTGGAGGAGCCGAAACCGCGCGACTGGACGCTCTTGAGCTGCGTCTGCATCGTGGTGAGCGCGTCGCCGCCGATGCCGGGCCCGATGCGGCTGATGAAGCCGAGCAGGACGCCGAGTATGGCAACCGCCACAATAACGGAAATGACGAGCATCATCGTCTCAAACGCTTGTCCGCGCTTTTTCATCTATAACCACCCTCGCAACCATTACATTTCGTTTATTTAAAAGCATGCTACGCCGCGCTTTTGGCGGTCGCTTCAACCGCGACAACCTCCGCTCCTTCGATCGCTACGTTCCCCTCGGCCGCCCTCTCCTCCAAAACCTTCAGGAATATTTCCCCGAAATACTCGTCCTGCCACGCCATCATGCGCTCTTCTTGGACAAGGTGCATCACGGGCAGAAGGCAGGAGATGACGAACTCGGGAGTCCATTCGCCTATGAGTGAGGAGAATAGCACGATATCCTCGGAATCCTTCATCTGCGCCGCTTTTTCGTAAAGCTCCTGCATGCGGATGTTCATGCCCTTCTGCGGCACGTCGAGGTTGAATATCTGGGTGAGGGGAACGCGCATCGCCCCTTTGCGCCCGCTGCGCATCACGTCGCCTACGGCGCGGACGAGCTCGTCAAGAGTCACGCGCCTCGAGCGGGGGCGGTTCGCCTTGAGCATCAGCTCGGGAAGAGCCTCGTCTATTTTCGGCTCCGCGTACTCCTCGGGTTCGGGCGCGACTTCCTCGAGCCTGAGCGCATCCGCCTTGTACCTGAGCATGATCGCCGACGCGAGTATAACGTTAGCTGGAAGGCGCAAGTCGAGCGCTTCGATTTGCCGAACGCGGGAAAGATAGACGTCCGCCAGCTGCACGATGTCCAAATCCCACGGGTCCATGCGCTCGCTGGCGACAAGGTCTACGAGAAATTCGCGCCACGTCGGCTGGATTACGATTTCTAGGAGGTCCATTTGCTCTCTGCCTTTTCCTTGCATGACGCGCCGTCTTTCGGCGCGTCCAGCTAGTGGGTGAAAAAAGCACGCATTACGGCTATAAAAAGTTAGCGAGAGAGCAGTTTTTCGGCTTTGGGAAGCGCCTTCTTCTTGCGCTCCTGATGCTTGGCGAGCCAGGCGTTTATGCTCTCAACGCGGCGCGCTTTGCATTCGCCGCACATTATTTTCCCGTTTTCGCAGTCGCGCTTTATCTTGGCGAGCTCGGCGTCGTCGTCCTCGAAATGGAACAGCATCAACTCATAGACGACGCACTTGCGCCATTCGCCGCCGAGTTTCTTCTGTTCTTCAACCGTCGCGCGCCCTCCGGTGAATGCCTTCGCCAGCTTCTTTCTAACCAGTTCGGGGGAATCGTTCAGCGTGAGCACGCTCATCGGATCGCGCTTGCTCATCTTCGTCTCGCCGTTGAGGGCGCGGAAGAACCTGTGGTACGTCGAGGAGGGAAGCACAAAACCGCACTTCGCCGCCACGTCGCGGGTAAAGCGCAGATGCGGGTCCTGGTCTATGCCCACGGGAACTACGACGTGCTTCTTCCCGCCGAACTCCGCGAGCTGCGGCTGGACGATGTCTCCCGCCTGCGTCAGAACCGCGAGATACAATCCGAGATTCTGGTGCCCGTAAAGCGCTTCGAGCGTGTTAAGCGTCGTCCTGCGGGCGAAAAGTTGTGCGAGATTCAAAACATTAAGGCATTCCGACTGCTTGTAAATCACGGCGTTCTTTTCATCGAGCCCCAACGCCAATAAGTCCGCGACGTTATCAACAGCAAGCGGCGCGGTTTCCCCGTACGTCATTCCGTTGTCCGCGTACGCCTCGTTGTCGGCTACGCAGTAAAACGCCTTCGCCTTGAAGGTTTTCTGCAGGAATATGATTTCCTCGGCGGTCATCTTGCTGCCGAGGTGGAATTCGCTCGACGGCTTTATGCCCGACATAACCGCGATTTTCTCCTTCTTGTCGGCGCTTTTGACGAAAGCGTCGAAATCGCGGTGGGCGAAGACTATTCCGCGCCGGAAATATCTGCTCTCCGAAAGACGCTTGCGCAGTTCTTCCGGGACATGCTGGAGCCCGAACTCGGTGAAAAGCCCCTCGTAATCCTTGATGAGCTCGCTGCCCCACGGGTTTATCTCCATGGTTCGATTAGAATCGGCGATTATTAAATCGCTTCGCTAACGCCGCCTTCCGAGGAAATACCAACCCGCGGCAACGAGCAGGATTGCGACGCCGCCTATCAAAGGCGCATTTCCCGCCGCAAAAAGCCCGGTAAGCGAAGACGGCGGCTCGATCGATGAAGGCGCGGGCGTCGCCGTAACAGCAGGCGGCGTCCAAGGCGTGTGGTAGTTGGCGCGTTTTTTGGGCGCGGCGGTTGGCTCGAGCGCGGCGGCGGTTGGCGCAGGCGTCGAAGTCGGCGCGAGCGCTGGAGCCGCGGTTGCGGCTGCGGTTGCAGCTGGAGTTCCCGTAGATGCGGAACCGCACGTTCCCGCGGCTACGCAGTTCGCTCCGCCGCCTCCTCCGCTTGCTGCGGCAGGCGTCGGAGTGGGCGTGGCACTCGGTTCAGGTGAAGGCGACGGGCTGGGAGACGGGCTCGGCACCGCGAAGGTGTTGATGCGCAGGACGAGGACGTCGCCGTCCGAAGGCTCGTAGCAGCTTACGCCCCGCGGCGACGGCGCGCCGTTCACATCGAACACCCAGTACTCGCTGGATTCGGAAGTGACGTTGTTCACTGCGGTGATGAAGCACGTCTGCGTTACCGCAGGGTCGGGGCAGGCGAGGGCTCCCATGGCGGGATACCACGTGCAGGAAACCGATGCCACCGCGGCGAAGCATTCGTACGCGTGGCTGCATGTTCCCTGCGTCAGGATGTGCGGTTGCCCCGACGCGGGCGGGAAGTATATGCGCACGTACGCGTCGTGGGGCTGCGGGGACGCAGATGGGGAAGGAGAGGGGCTCGGCGAGGGGGACGGATAAGGCGAAGGACTCGGAGACGGCGAGGGGCTGGGCGTCGGCGACGGCGCGAAACTGAGCGCGTAGCTGGCGAAGCCAGTGTCAAGCGCGTTGGAGACGCTTGACGAACGCGCCGCGTCGGCGAATCCGCCGTCCGGGTTCTGCAAAGTGAGGAGATACGCAAGCGAGGATGACAGATGGGGTGAGTCGCCGTAATCGGCGAAAACTACGGAAGAAACTGATGCCGCGTACGCGCTTCCCCCGTAATTCGATGATGCGGAACTGCGCAGGTATGCCAGCGCGGATTGGACGCGCGAATCCGACGGAGAAACACCCGCGGATTTCAACGCGAGCAGCGCAAGCGCGGTTTCGCTCGGCTTGTTCGGACCGAGCGAATATATCGCGTCGTATTCGCGCGAATGCGTCAGGTTGAAGGAGCCGTCGGCGTTCTGCAGCGAGAAAAGGAAGGAAACCGCCGCGTCCGAGTTGGCTGCTGGCATCGCTCCAAGCGACGACAATCCGAGCAAGGCGCACGACGTGTCCACGCCCGAATCAACCGCCCCGCCGACTCCCATGTCGTAGTAGCCGCGGAATCCGCCCGACGAGGAGTTTTGCAACGGGATGAGGTTAGCCGCGATTGACGCGCCGTTTGTCGCGTACGACGCCTCCGCCAACGAATACGCCATTACTCCCGGCACGTCCGCCTCGCCCCACGCGCCGTAGAACCAGCTCGACGGATTTTCAGCCGAGGACGCCAGATACGCCAGCGAGAGCGGCGCCTTGGGCGAACCCCAGGCGTGAAGCCCGAGCGCCGCAGCCGCGGTGAGGTGCTCCTGCCAAGCCCCGAAGGAGCCGTCCGACTGCTGGTGCGATTCGAGCCACGAAACCGCGGACTGCGCGTCCGCAGCGGCGAGCGGCGCGAATACCAGCAACGTCAGAACCCAGAACGACATTCCAAAACGCATGCCCATCACCACCGAAAGACAAATAAGCCAGCGCGGGATGTTTTTAATGATTTGGATGATTCATCCAATACGCAAGCGCTACGGACCGAAGCCCGCGTTCGCGGAAGGCGACGTCGCGCGTTTCCTCTGGGCATTGCGAGAAGGGAGGAAAAGCAGGGGCTCACTCTCGAAAGAACTGGGCATCGGCGAGGGCAGCGTGCGCACCATCATAGCCTTCCTGAGGCGCGTGGGAATGCTGGAGATAAGAAGACGGGGCTGCGCCCTTACGAGGAAGGGAAGCGCGGAAATCGCGTCGCTCGGAATAAAGGACGCGCATCGCGTATCTGCAACTGGGCTGTCGGACAACAGGAAGGCGTTCGGAATCGTGATGAAAAAACGCGAGCCTGCTGGGTTGGCGTGGCGCGACGCCGCCGTCAAGGCGGGCGCGGAGGGCGCAACAACGCTGAGAGTGAAGAACGGAAAACTCGACGCAGGCGTGCCCGGCTTCCGCATGCGCGCCTCTGACGCGGAAAAAATCATGGCGGCACTGGACGCCGATGAAGGCGATGCGATTATTCTCGGCTTCGGTGCGTCTCTGCTCGACGCGGAAAGGGGCGCGTGGGCGGCTGCGCTTGTTCAGCGCGGGGGATGAACCTTAGAGATTTTGCCCGTGTGCAGTATCAGGATGCCGCCCCTTCCGAGGGATTTGCCGAGCGCGCTTCCGCGCGGCTCCAAACCCGAAAAAAGCGTTTCCACCCTGCCGAACGGAATCCTGCTTCCCTTAAACGCCTCCTCGGCGATGCGATAAAGCTGCCCCCTTTCGCCGGGCGTGCCCTCCAAAAGAAGGACTGGCTTGAATCCGTTGGCAGCCGCCGCATCCGCGGCCTTGCGCAGTCGCCATTTCGCCTCGGCGAGCACCGCATCCTCGATGTCCGCCGAAGGAACCGCGGTTTTCTTCAACTCCCGGCGTATCGCCCGAAGCACCTCGCTGCTGAGCGAAATGCGCAGGACGTCTATTCCGCGGGTGCGCTCCGCGAGATTGTTCAGCCCTCCGTGAAGCGGCCACGCGAGCGTTATATTCAGTTTCCTGCCGCCCTGCCCGAGCCTGCTGCGCAGGAGTTCCGTCTTCATGCGGAGTTCCGGGTCGTCTATAGGGTTGCCGCGCCCCGAATAGAGCACGTTCAGCGCGTCGGACAAATCGTATTTTTTGCCGAGTTCCTCAAGCGCCGCCCCGAACTTTTTCGTAGCCATGAATTTCTGCGCCCTCGGCGATTCCACGTTGCAGAACGCGCATTGCACGGGGCAGCCCAGGACGTTCTGGATGGTGACGTCGCGTACGTACCTGTCGATTGCCTTTTGCCTTCTTGCCACGAGTATATATGAAAACAACAAATATAAAACTCGGCTTCCGTAATATCTGACGCGCTCCGATCGTCTAGCTCGGTCAAGGACGCAGGACTCTCAGCACTTTTTCTTTCTTTGGAAGAAAGAAAACCTGCACTAAAAAGAAAGAAGCGATTGCGCTGAAAGGGAAAAGTGAGGGAAATCCTGCAACCCGGGTCCAAATCCCGGCCGGAGCATTTTCTTTTTTAAGCCCCTATGCGTTGCTTTATCGGTGATGATTTGAAGGGAATCCTGTTCGCGCTCGCCGCTTCGTTGCTGCTTTTCGGCTGCCTCACGCCGCAGCCCGCGCCGACACCCACGCCGGCAGTTGCGCCGACGGCAACCCTATCGCCAACAGCCACGCCCGTTATTACGTCGCCTTCGCCCACTGCTTCCGCTGCCGAGCTCGGCTGCATCGCGTCGGGCGGCACCGTAACGACGGCGAACTGCTGCACCAGCATAACCGAGGACTTCCCGAATTCCTGTGCGATAGGGGCATGCGGATGCGCCCCCGAATACAGCCATCCCATAAGGATATGCGGATGCGGGGACAAGTGCTTCAACGGCACCGCCTGCGTGACGCTCAGGGAGGGCGAGGGAAGCGAAACCCCGGCTGCGTCTTCCGCGTCCTCCGACCGCTTCGTCTGGATTGCTTCGAAGAACAGCGGAAAGGTTGCGAAACTCTACGAGAAAAACGGCACGTTCGCGGGATTCTACGCGGCAGGCGCGGTTCCCGTGAGCATCGCGGTTGACGCCGACGGCAACGTGTGGGTTGCGGACGGAAGCGAGGGAAACGGCGAAGTCACCAAGCTAGACCCGAACGGCGCGCTCATCGGCACCTACGTAACAGGCACGGCGCATTCGAGGGTTGCGCTGGACCCGTCGGGCAACGTTTGGGTGACGGACATAGGCGACAAAATCGAAAAGCTCGACCCTGACGGCAAAGTCCTGGGGAAATTCACGACGGTGATGGACCCCGTCGACATAATAGCGGACAAGGACGGCAACGTATGGGTGACCGGCACCGCGACGCAGAGTGCGAACGGCAACCTCGTCAGGCTCGACTCGGACGGCAGCGTAACGGCGGCATACAACCTGCAAGGCAGCGCGGGTTTCATGACGCTCGACTCCGACGGGAACCTGCTTGTCAGCGGAGGAACCAGGGGAATTGTGACGCGCGTCGGCAGAACCGGCGGGATACTAGGCAATTACTCGTTCTCCGCGGTCGGAATGGCGGTTGACGCCGACGGGAACCTGTGGGCTACCGACGCGGGCAACACCGTGAAGAAGTACGATTCGGGCGGAACACTGCTCGGCGAATACTCCGTCGGCGAATACGCGCTCGGAATATCGGTTGATTTCGACGGGAACGTCTGGGTGTCAAACTTCGAAAGCACGTTCGTCACGAAGCTCGACGGGAAAACCGGCGCGCTCGTCGGGAATTACGAAGTGGACGGCTGCGAGTGGAATTTCGGCGACGCGGCGGGATTCAGGTACCGCCACTTCGTGCTCGGCACGGACTGAGGCGGCGGAGGAAGCCAAGGCGCACGCTTAAAAAGCGGTTTTCCGTAATTCTTCCGTAGAGAGAAACAAAACGAAATTGGACCGTCCTTCGAGGCGGGCTGATTTGTGTTAGCATAAAAAACAGAGAGGTGGGTTTTAGTGTATCCTCCTTCGCAGGCGGCTTACGATAGGGCCATTACGGTGTTCTCGCCAGACGGCAGGCTGTTCCAGGTGGAATACGCGCGCGAGGCGGTGAAAACCGGGAGCACCAGCATAGGCGTGGTTTGCAGGGACGGGCTCGTCCTGCTCGCGCACAAGCGCATCACGTCGCCGCTGGCGGTCAGCATATCGCACGAAAAGATATACCTGATAGACGAACACATCGCGGCGGCTTCGTCTGGGCTAGTTGCGGACGCGAGGAAGCTCGTGGATTTCGCGCGGCTCGAGGCGCAGAAGCACCGCATGACGTTCAACGAGGAAATGCCCATCGAAGTGATAGCGAAGCACGTCGGCGACCACGTCCAGTTCTTCACGCAATACGGCGGCGCGCGGCCCTACGGGGTTTCGCTGCTCATCGGCGGGGCGGACAGGGACGGCTCCCTGCATCTTTTCGAAACTGACCCGAGCGGCGCGCTATTCGAATACAAGGCAACCGCCATAGGTTCCGGCAAAAAGGCGGTCGAGGAGTTCTTCGAGAAGGAGTACAAGGAGAGCATCCCGATGCAGGAAGGAATCAAGCTCGCGATACGCGCGCTGAGGAAGGCGACGAACGACAAGCTCACGCACGAACTCGTCGACGTCGCGATAGTCGACAAGGCGAAGAAGTCCCGCGCACTGAGCCGCGAGGAAATCGCCGGTTACCTCGAAAAGGGTTGAAAGGTTCGTGTCCGGAATAGAAAACACAATCGTCGCTCGCCTGGAAAAGGGAGGCGAACGTTTCGAAATTCTCGTGGATCCCAAGCTCGGCTACGAATACAAGACAGGGGCGCGGAAGGACATCACGAACGTCCTCGTCGTCGAAGAGGTGTTCAAGGATGCACAGCGCGGCGAGCGCCAGACGGGCGGCGCGGTGAAGAAGTTCTTCGGAACCGACGACATCAACGAAATCGCCAAGCGCATATTCGCTGAAGGCGAACTCCAGCTCACGACGGACCAGCGAAGGAAGCTGCTCGAGGAAAAGCGCACGAAGATAGTCTCGCTGATAGCCGCGAACGTGGTGGATCCGCGCACGAAGGCGCCCCACCCCCCGCAGCGCATCGAGAAGGCGATGGAGGAGGCGCGCGTTCACATCGACGCCTTCAAGAGCGCGGAAGCGCAGGTCGAAGAGGTAATAGAAGAGATACGCGAAATCATACCGATAAGCACGGAGAAGGCGAAAGTTGCGGTCAAAGTCCCGGCGGATCACGCGGGCCGGGCTTACGGATTGCTGAAGGAATACGGAATGACGAAGGACGAATGGGCAAACGACGGCTCGCTGCTCTGC
The DNA here is from genome assembly GCA_902384935.1 of Candidatus Norongarragalina meridionalis. Classification (GTDB taxonomy): domain Archaea; phylum Micrarchaeota; class Micrarchaeia; order Norongarragalinales; family Norongarragalinaceae; genus Norongarragalina; species Norongarragalina meridionalis. Next base: position 48,309 of record CABMDO010000013.1, on the reverse strand, counting down.
GTCTGCGAATTCCCCGCGGGAATGAGCGGCGAGTTCTTCGACCGCCTGAACAGGGCGACGGCTGGGCAGGCGCAGACGAAGTCATTGAACTGATTGAGGAGATAAAAAATGGAAAATGAAAGGACAATCGTGGTCCCCGGAGAAAAGGTCTTCGACGACCAGAGGCGTGTCGAGGGAGGATACGCCGACGCGACGGGCACGTTCGCCACGACCATGGCGATGGTGCACGACGGAAAGCTCGTGCCCCTGAAAGGATATTACCTGCCGAAGCCAGGCGATGCGGTAGTCGGCATCGTGAAGGAGGAGATGTTCAGCGGCTACGAGATAGAGATAAACTCCCCCTACGAGGGGAGGCTGAGCACGCGCGAAACGCGCGAGCGCTTCGCGGTAGGCGAAGTGATTTCCGCCAAGGTGGTGGACGTGAACGAGATTCACGAGGCGATAATCGCGGAGCCCCGCAAGCTTTGGGGCGGCGAAATCATCGACGTCGAATCGGTGAAGGTTCCGCGCATCATAGGCAGGAACGCGAGCATGGTGGAGACGATAAAGCAGCACACCAAGAGCGAACTGCTCGTCGGCAAGAACGGACGCATCTACGTGAAGGGCGGAAACACCGCGCTGGCGATAAGGGCGATTCTGAAGATTTGCAAGGAGGCGCACACGGGCGGATTGACCGACCGCGTAGTCGCGCTCCTGGAAGGAAGGGAGTGATTTCATGGCGGTAAGCGAAGAAAAACAGATGATAGTGAACGGGAAGCGCCTCGACGGCAGGGGCTTCAACGATTTGCGCCCGATTTCCATAAAGGCGGGCGTGCTCAAGAGGGCGAACGGTTCCGCGCTCATCGAATGGGGGCGCAACAAGGTTCTTGCGGGCGTTTTCGGACCTCGCGAGGTCGTGCCCAGGCACATGACGGACCCGAAGCGCGCGATCATACAGGCGCGCTACATCATGGCGCCGTTTTCAGGACAGGAGGAGCACGGACGCAGCGGCCCGAACAGGAGAAGCATGGAGATCAGCAAGGTGGCGAAGCACGTATTCGAAAACGTCGTGCTCACGGGCATGTTCCCCAAGACGATGATCAACGTTGACATGGAAGTGCTGCAGAGCGACGGCGGAACGCGCGTCGCCGCAATCACCGCCGCAAGCGTGGCGCTCGCGGACGCGGGAATTCCGATGAAGGACCTCGTTTGCGGAGTCAGCGTCGGCAGAATCAACGGCCAACTCGTTGTCGACTTGGACAAAACCGAGGACAATTACGGCGAAAGCGACATGCCGCTAATACTTTCGCCCAGAACTGGCGAAGTATTGCTGCACCAGATAGACGGAAAGCTCACGAAGGAGGAAATCGCGGAAGCGATGGACATGTCCTTCGAGGCTTCCAAGAAAATACGCGAGCTGCAGGTTGCGGCGCTGAAGGAGCGCTACGAAAGCATCCTCGCGGAAACCGAGAACGGCAACAACGGAGGCGGAAACTGATGATACTCGACGAAGTGAAGGAAGCGTACGTGCGCGACCTGCTCGCAAAAGGCAGCCGCGCCGACGGAAGGCAGTTGCTGCAGTACCGCGACGTAAAGGTGACGAAAGGCGCGTATCCGAACGCCGAAGGAAGCGCCCTTGCGGAAATAGGCGACACGAAAGTCGCTGCAGGCGTTAAATTCGACGCAGCTATTCCGTTCGCCGACCGCCCCAACGAAGGGGTGTTCATGGTGAATTCGGAGTTCCCGATTTTGGCGCACCCCGCTTTCGAGCCGGGCCCGCCCAACGAGAACAACGTCGAGCTCGCCCGCGTCGTGGACAGGGGAATACGCAGCGCCGAGGTAATAGATTTGAAGTCGCTGTTCCTCGAGGAGGGTAAGGTGCTCGGCGTGTTCGTCGATTTGTACGTATTGGACCACTCGGGCAACCTCATAGACTGCGCCGCGCTGGCGGCGATGGCCGCGCTCGCGGACGCCAAGGTGCCGAAATACGATACCGAAACGAAGAAGCTTCTGCGCGACCAGCCTACGGGAAGTCTCCCGATAGCGCACAAGGTGGTAACGTGCTCCTTCGAGAAAATCGGCGGGAAACTCCTGGCGGATGGAACGGACGAGGAGGAAATCGCGAGCGACGGACGCTATACGATTGCAACCGCGGATTCCAAAACCATCTGCGCAACTCAGAAGAGCGGGGCGGCAGGATTCTCGCGCGCCGAGATAGTGACGATGATGGGCATCGCCCTTGAGAAGGGCGGGGAACTCAGAAAACTAATATGAGGTTGATGCGCCTGGTAGAATTACGGCGCATCGAACAAAGGGTGATGATATGGGAACGTCGCGTTACGGAGTAAAGATACGCAAGCAGGAAGCCGCGGTGCTTAAGGAGAAGAACAAGCACCACCCGTGCCCGCGCTGCGGAAAGGACAGCGTCAGGCGCGAAGGGCACGCACGCTGGAGATGCCACTCCTGCAACTGCACGTTCGCGGGCGGGGCGTACTCGCCGCAAACCGAAGCGGGAATCGCCTCGAAAAAGGCGCTGGCGGGAAAGAAGGAATGAGGGAATTCTTCCTGTTTGATTTCTCGGGCGAGAAGCGCGAGCTCGAGTGGCCGAAACCCGAGCAGCTGCTCCGCGAGGTTTCTTCGGCGCGCGAAAGCGTGCTCGGAACCATGTTTTATTACGCGCCCATAGACGCCGCCGGGATAGAGGCGATGGCGCGGCCGTATTTCGCCCAGATAAAATCCCCCGCAGACCTTCCAAAGGTTATCGCTTCCCTGAAGCAGGGAGCGGTTGCCGCCGAACTCGGGAAGCACGTGAAGTACAAGCGCGAAATCGACGAATTCGGGGTTGACAAGACAAAAGGCGAGCCTCTCGACCTGGGATGGGCGTATTTCCTGCGGGTGCTGTGCGACAGGGCGTTCCCCCGCGCAGCAAAGAAGAAGCCGACGTCGCCGATACTGCTCGCGGCGAACTGCGGCGGCTGGCAGGTGGTTAAGAAGGCGTTGCCCGGAAAGGCGACGGACGACGAGGTGCTCGCCGCGCTCGTCGGCATGTACGCGTCGATTTCACGGAAAACCGAAGAGCTGGCGGCGAAGGATTACGTTTCCTATTCCGCTTTTATGAACAAGGTTTTCTCCGCGATTCCGGAAAGAAAGTCCTTCTCGAGATTGCCGGATGCGCTCAGGGCAGCGGCAGAAGCGGACATTACTCCGTTCGCCCGCGACGAGAAACTGCTTCGCGAACTTCTTTTCGAGCGCGCGTTCGCGAGATGCGGCTTCACGCCCTACGTTTCGACGGAAACGATAAACGGGCTCTATCCCAAGCTGAAGATTCCGAAGCCGCGCGGACGCATGCCGAAGAAATAGCGCGCAGTGGAAGCGACGCCTCCCGACTCTTAAAAACCGCGAGATTTTAATGCCATAGACGTTCCATGAAAAGGCATATTAATACCGAATTAATACCATATTATCGTGATGATATGGTATATGCCGTCGTGAACATAACGGAAGAGGCGAACCGCGTCCTGAACATCGTGAAGGCGAAATACGGGCTTCGGGACAAGTCTCAGGCGATATGCCAGATGGCGCAGGAGTATGACGACAAGCTCCTGGAACCGGAGCTCAGGCCGGAATACGTCAAAAAAGCAAAACGGATAATGCGGGAAAAATCCATTCACGTCGGAAGCATGGGCGACTTCAAGAAGAGGTACGGCTGATTGTATTCAGTGGACACGACGCCATCGATAGACCGCAAACTCAAGAAATTGGCGAAGCGCGACAGGAAGCAGTACGAGGCGGTGTTCAAGAAGACTGCTGAAATCCTTGAAAACCCGCAGCATTACAAAAACCTGCGTCCGCCACTGGAGGCATGGAAGCGCGTCCACATAGGCAATTTCGTGCTCACGTTCTCCGTTGATGAAAAAACGAAGACGGTGACGCTCGAGGACTACGACCATCACGATAGGATTTACAAGAGCAGGTAGTCAGCGCTTCCGCTTCGTCCAGAGCCAGTATCCAATCGCGAGCAGCGCGACCGCCCCGAGAACGTAAAGCGCGACTTCGCGGTACTGCATTATCTGCACGCCTATCCACGCGAGCAGGAAGCAGCGCGGGAAGGAGCCGATGAACGTGAAGAACACGAACTGCTTGAAATCGTACTTCAGGATGCCGCTCGTTATCGAGAACACCTTGTACGGGATGAAGGGGATGAGACGCGATACGAAAACGGTCCATCCGCCCCATTCCTTGAATTTCTGCTCCGCCGCGAGCACCTTTTCCTGCGTTATGAACAGATAGGGCCCGATTTTGTCGATTACGGGGCGTCCGCCCAGCTTGCCGATGAAATAGCCGACTATTGCGCCGAGCGTGGAGCCTATTGTGCCGTAGATGGCGACCGTAAGGGGATCGAATCCGAGCAATCCCGCAGTCACCAGTATGACTTCCGAGGGAATCGGCACTATCGAAGACTCCAGGAACATACCCACCAGTATGCCGAGTCCGCCGTAGGAGCCGACAAGAGCGACGACGCTGTCCGTGAGCTGCTGTTCGAGAGCGAGCAATGATTCGAGCATTGAGAAAACATCAACGGTAGCGCTTTTAAGGGTTGGCGCGTTTCTAGGGTTATGGTGCTGGACTACCTGATTTCGCCGCGCGAGGCGAAGCGCAAGCCGCACGAAGTGTTCATCGTCGCGGCGCTGTTCGTGTCCTTCGCCGTGCTCGTCCAGATGTTCATTCCCTCGGTAAAGGGTTCCATAATCATATTCGCCATGGTGCCGGCGATTCCGCTCATGTGGTCCCTTCTCGTCCGCGAGGAACACGACGAGGAGGCGGAAATCCAGGCGTGCTACCGCACGCATTATTGGGAAGGCGCATCGGTAACGAGCATACTCGCGAGGCACGCCGCGCTCGTCGAGGTGTTCTCCTTCTTCTTCTTGGGCGCGGTGTTCGCCTACTCCGTCTGGTACGCCGCGCTTCCCGCGCAGCAGACGCAGGCGCTCTACGCAGACCAGATGAACGAACTGAACGCCATAAAGGGCATAACAACCGGCAGGTTCTTCGATTCCGCCCGCTTCGAATATCTGTTCACGCACAACCTGCAGGTGCTCGGCCTGATGTTCGCGTTCTGTTTGGTATACGGCATGGGTTCGGTTTATCTGCTGCTATGGAACGCGTCCATCATCGGGCTCGTCATCGGCAGCAAAATCAACGAGGGCGTGCTCGGAGTCGTGATGGGCTTCGTCTCCCTGCTGCCTCACGGCATTTTCGAAATCGCCGCCTACTTCGTGGCGAGCATTGCGGGAGGAATTCTTTCGGTGGCGGTGATGAGGAAGCACTACAAAAGCGGCTGCTTCAAGTTCGTGCTCAGGGACGTCATCGCGCTGACGGCGATATCGCTTATTCTGCTGGCAATAGGCGCCGCGATAGAAAGCAGTTACTAGCGCCTGCAAACTTTTACGAAGTTCGCGTATATTTCCTCGCCGTGCTGCGAGTGCGCCACCTCGGGGTGGAAAAGCGTGCCGTATAACGGCTTTTTCGCGTGCTTGAAGGCGTGCCATTTGCAATCCGGCGAGGACGCCAGAAGCTCGAACCCCGGCGCTTTCGTCACCTCGTCGTTGTGCGACGCCCAGACCGTGAATTTCCTCGGCAAACCCGCGAACAGGTCGTCGGGCTCGATTATCGTGAGTTCGGTGTTGCCGTATTCGGGCATCTTCGCCGGCGCGACGCTCCCGCCGTAATGCAGCGCGATGAACTGCTGCCCCGCGCACACTCCGAACACTGGTTTCTTGAATTCGTCGAGAAGCGCGTGGCACTTGGAAACCTTCGAATCCTCTCCTTTGCCCATGCGCACCGCACCGCCGCTCAGCACCAGTCCATCGGCATCCGCCACCTTCGAAAAGGACACGTCGGGCGGAAGGATTTCGGATTCGCAGTCCAAATCGCGCAGGGTTCGCCATATCCTGTGCGTCCACTGGCTTCCCAAGTCGATTACGGCTACGCGCATGTCATTCCCACTCTATCGTCGCAGGCGGCTTGTTCGTCACGTCGAACACGACGCGGTTGACCTTGTCCTTCATAGCGTTGGTAATGCGAAGCGAAATCTTGTGCAGTATTTCGTGAGGAACCGCCGAATAGTTGGCGGTCATGCCGTCCGCCGCGTCGACGGCTCTGACTGCAATCGTGTAACCGTAGGCGCGCACGTCGCCCTGCACTCCCACGCTTTTCACAGGCAGAAGAACCGCGAAGTACTGCCACGGTATTTCCATTTTCCGCGCCTTCGCGGCAGCCTCAAGCTCTTCCTCGACGATGGCGCACGCTTCCCGAACTATGTCGACGCGTTCTTTCGTAACCTCGCCCATTACCCGGATCGCAAGCCCGGGACCGGGGAACGGCTGGCGCGAGAATACTTCCGAAGGAACGCCGAGCTCCTTGGCTACGAGACGCACCTCGTCCTTGTACAAATCGCGCAAAGGCTCGATTAAAAGCAAGCCCATCTCCTTCGGCAAGCCGCCGACGTTGTGATGGGATTTGATGTTGTCGCGCATTCCCGAACCGCTTTCTATCCAGTCCGGCGCGATCGTCCCTTGAACGAGGTACTTAGCCTTGCACGCCTTCGCCTCTTCCTCGAAGACGCGTATGAAAAGTTCGCCGATTATTTTGCGCTTGCGTTCCGGGTCCCCGACGCCCTTCAGTCCGCCGAGGAAACGCGCCGATGCGTCGACGATTTTCACGTCGAGCCCGCATTTCCTGAAGTTCAGCTTCGCGGTTTCCGCCTCGCCCTTCCTTAGCAAGCCGGTGTCCACGAAAACGCAGTGCAGTTTCCTGCCGAACGCCTTTTTCACGAGCACCGCGGCGACTGTGGAATCAACTCCGCCCGACGTGGCGATGACCGCCTCGCCATCCGCGTATTTTTGCATGTCTTCGGCTTTCTGGGCTACAAAACGAGAGGCGTTGAACGGCATAAACCCACCTTTAACGTTTTAAGGGAAACGCATTAAAAAAGCCGCGCGTTGAATAATGGAAGGGGATTTATTTGGAATTCGTGAAAAAGCGCGACGCCGTATTCGAAACTACCGACGGGAGCGTACGCGTCTACGCCGAGGAGGCGCTTTTCGAAAAAATGAAGGGCGACCGCACCATAGGGCAGGCGGAAAACGTTTCGAAGCTTCCGGGCATAGTCGGAGCCGCGCTGGTGATGCCAGACGGGCATGAGGGATACGGCTTTCCGATAGGAGGCGTCGCGGCGTTCGGCATGGAAGCCGGCGTGATATCTCCCGGCGGCGTGGGATACGACATCAACTGCGGCGTGCGACTGTTACGAACGGAATTGAAAGCCGAAGACGTCAAACCCCACGCGCACGAACTCGTCCAGACGCTTTTCGGCAACATACCGTCGGGCGTGGGGAGCAAGAGCAAGATTCGGCTCGATACGAAGCAGCTCGGCGAGGCGGTGACGCAGGGCGCGGCGTGGGCGGTTGAGAAAGGATACGGCGTGGCGGCGGACATAGAGCACTGCGAGGAAAACGGGTGCATGAAAGGCGCCGACTTCTCGAAGGCTAGCGACATGGCTAAAAAAAGAGGCGCACCGCAGTTCGGAACGCTCGGAAGCGGCAACCACTTCGTCGAGATTCAGCGCGTGGATAAAGTGTTCGACGCCGACATCGCGAAAGCGTTCGGGATAACCGGCGAGGGGCAAGTAACGGTGATGATCCACTCGGGTTCGCGCGGCTACGGGCACCAGGTGTGCGACGATTACATACGCACGATGCTCGGCGTAGCCGAGAAGTACAAGATTTCGCTTCCAGACCGCGAGTTATGCTGCGCGCCGCTCAACAGCGAGGAAGCCCGCAATTACATGGGCGCGATGAACAGCGCGGTGAATTACGCTTTCTGCAACCGCCAGGTGATGACGCACTGGGTGCGCGAATCCTTCGCCTCGGTGATGAAAAAATCTTGGGACGCGATGGGATTCCAGCTTGTTTACGACGTGTGCCACAACATCGCGAAAATCGAGGAGCACGGCGGGAAAAAGGTTTGCGTGCATCGCAAGGGAGCGACGCGCGCCTTCTGGAAGGGCAGGAAGGAGATTCCGACGGCATACCGTAACGTCGGGCAACCGGTCATTATTCCCGGCAGCATGAATACGGCGTCCTACCTGCTGTGCGGGCTCGAAGGAGCGGCGGAAACTTTCGGTTCAACGTGCCACGGAGCGGGACGGACGATGAGCAGGCACGAGGCGCTGCGCGCGTTCCGCGGAACCGACGTGCAGAAAAAAATGGAAGCCGAAGGCGTGGCGGTGAAGTCGATGGAGCCGCAAATACTCGCCGAAGAAGCGGGCGGGGCGTACAAGGACGTTGACGCGGTCGTCCGCAGCGTTGAAAAGGCGGGATTGTGTAAGATAGTTGCCCGTTTCGTCCCGATGGGCGTGATAAAGGGTTGATTATATGGAATTCACCGTAATGGTCGTCGGCGCGGGAAACATGGGAAGGCACCACGTCCGCGTCTACAACGAGCTTCCGAACGTGGAGAGGGTGCTCGTCGTCGACCCGTCGGAAGAGTCGCGCCAGAAAGTAGCCGAAAGGAACTTCGAGAAGGCGGAGTGCTTTTCATCGATACGCGAAGCGCTTGTCCACGAACCGCAGGCGGCTACGGTCGCGGTGCCCACGCATTTGCATTTCGCCGTTGCGAACGAACTGATGGAAAAGGGCGTTTCACTGCTGGTGGAAAAACCGATAACCGACGACTTGAAGTCGGGCGCGAAGCTCATGGCGCGCGCTTCCGAGAAGAAGATAACGCTCCAAGTGGGGCACGTCGAACGCTTCAACCCCGCGGTGCTCGCGCTCCGTGAGCATATCGGCATGCTCGGACGCGTCGTTTACGCGACTGCCCACAGGTTCGGAATCCCGACGCCCGCGAAACTCGGCGACGCGTTCTTCGACCAGGCGGTTCACGACATCGACGTCCTTACATTCCTGACCGGCAAGCGCCCCAAGACGGTGCTCGCGCACGAACGCAAAATCCTGGACAAGGAGAGCAACGACTTGTGCTCGGCTATTTTCGAGTACGAGGGTTTCGATGCGACGGTGGAGGCGAACCGGGTCGCGCCGATAAAAACGCGCGAGCTTTTCGTGATAGGATTGGAGGGGACGGCGCATCTCGATTTCACTGCGCAGGAACTCACCATAAACAAGCTCGACTCCATCCCGAAGCAGTACACGGAATTCAAGACGTTCAACGAGCTCACCGCGAGAGCGGGGCGAGGCAACGAATTGAAGCTCTTCATACAAAAAGACGAGCCACTGCGGCTGGAACTGCAGTCGTTCCTGCGTTCAGTTGAGAAGAAAACCGAACCCATGGTTACGGCGCTGGACGGGCTCTACGCAATAGCGGCGTCGGAAGCCGCGGTGAAGGCGGCGCAGAGCGGGAAGCGCGAGAAAATTTCGCTCTAAGAAAAGCGTTTTATAAGCGCGCATCCAAATTCCCTTCCGCGCGACGGTAGTCTAGCCTGGTAGGACGCGAGATTGCCAAGAGGCGAAATCTCGCAAATATCTCGCAACCCGGGTTCAAATCCCGGCCGTCGCACTCTTTTTTATAAAGGCCGATAAGGCAGCCGCAGCTTCTTCAGGAAAAATAGCGTGAGCAATACGACTATTATGGCGAGCACCGCGACTACGACGGGGCGCTCGTCGTTCGTCGGGCGCTCGTAGATAACCGATTCCTGCGTGATGGAGGAAACGAACGGCTGTTCCGTCACCTGCGTTCCCGAAACAACCCGAACCTTGCCCGAAACGCTGGTGGCGTTCGGCGCGGGAAATGCGAATTGCACGGCGCGCTCCTCTCCCGGCGTGAGCGGAACCACGCTGCTCTGCGACACGTCGCCGAGCACGCATATTACGTTGGGGTTCGCCTGCACGTTTCCGCGGTTGCGAATCACCGCGCTGAGCACGAACATTCCGTCCTTGAGTTCGGATTCGAGCTTTTCGATGGAAACCTCCTGCGAGTAGGAAACCGGGGCGTCGCGCCTTCCTTCCACAACTGCGTATAAGCGCGAACCCATCGTTGACGCCTCGAGCGTGAAATTGTAGACGTAACTGGGCTGCAGCGCGGTCGGGAAAACCAGATTCCACTCCTCCTTCGCGTCGCCGTTCGGCGGAAGGTATACGAGCCGGGATGCCGCGTCGGTGACGCGCACCGCCAGTTCCGCAGGAGATTGCGGCGCCGCCAGCGAAACGGGCACCGCCTGCGGGAATGCGGACGTGCTCTGGATTTCAACCGCCACTTTCTCGGAAGAACCGGGGCCTACGCGCTTCGGAACCGTCGAGAACTTCAGCGAATAGGCGAGGCTGTTGAAATTGGATTGCGATTCCACGTCGAACGAAGGCGCGGGTTTCTGGAGCAGCAGCCCCTCGGTAAGCTCCTCCGCTATATCGCCCTGGTCGCGTCCTACGGCGAAGCGCAGGTGCGTTGCGTCTATGACGCGGAACTCGTTGAACGTTGCGTCTATCGGCGTCCAGAATCCGTCGCCCAAGTCCGCCTCCACCCACGCGTGCGGACCCCACGACTTGCCGGAATAGACGAAACCCGCTGCCATGCGCGAGGGTATGCCCACGCTGCGCAGGAACGCCATGAGCAGGTGGCTCTTCTCGTCGCACACGCCGCGCCGTATCTTCAGCACCGTGCTGGAATTCTCCTGCCGGTCCCAGTACGCCACGTCGTACTCGACGTTGTTGTAAACCCAGTCGGCGAGCCGCACCGCCTTCTCGAAGCGCGTCGGCGCGTCGCCTACGATTTCCAGCGCCTGGGACGCCGCCTCGCCGTCCAGAATCACGAACTCGCTCTGCTGCAGGTACGCGGGATTCTGCTCCGCGATGCGCTCCAGTTCCTGCGAATAGTCGACGGAAACATCCGCGAACATCTCGAATTTCTGCGGATTGCCGGGTTCCGGATTCCACGAAAAGGCGATGCGCTTGTTCCCGAAGGAGTCGGTCTCCTCGGAATATTGCTGCGGGATGCGGAACTGCGCGTTCTGGTAGGGCGTCTCGGAAAACGCGAACGTCGAGAAGCGCGCGGTTCCGCGGAAACCTTCCGAAGCGTGCATGACCCAGGAAAGCGAGACGCCGAAATGCGCGGAACCCGTCATCTTCGGCTCGAGATCCGCGCCGTACAGTAATGGCGCCAGAAGTGCGAACGCTAGAAAAACCTGAAGCCGCATAAACAAAAAAAACGCGGCTTGCTTAAAAACTATCGCTAAACCCCGGCTTCCTTCCTGAGCGCTTCCGCCTTGTCGGTTTTCTCCCACGTGAAGTCGGGATCCTCGCGTCCGAAGTGCCCGTACGCCGCGGTTTTCCGGTAAATCGGCCGCTTGAGCTTCAGTTGGCTGATTATGTCCGCCGGCTTGAGCGGGAAGTGCCTGCGTATGAGTTCCGAGAGCTTGTCTTCGGAAACCTTGTTGGTGCCGAAGCATTCCACGCGCACGCTCACGGGCTCCGCGACGCCTATGCTGTACGAAAGCTGCACCTCGCACTTTTCAGCCAATCCCGCCGCGACTATGTTCTTCGCGATGTAGCGCGCCGCGTACGCAGCCGAGCGATCGACTTTGCTCGGATCCTTGCCGCTGAAGCATCCTCCGCCGTGCCTGCCCATTCCCCCATAAGTATCCACGATTATCTTGCGCCCCGTCACTCCCGTGTCCGCCTCGGGCCCGCCAACTGCGAATACCCCGGTTGCATTGATGAAGTATTTCGTGTTTCCGTCGACGAGATTGCCGCAAACCGGCTTTATGACGTGCTCCATCACGTCGGCGACTATTTTCTCGCGCGACACGGAAGGATTATGATGAACCGCGATTACTATCGCGTCGACGCGCGTCGGCTTTCCATTTTCGTATTCAACGGTAACCTGCGACTTTCCGTCGGGCCGCACCCAATCCAGGATTTTCTTCTTGCGCACCTCCGCCAGGCGGTGCGTCAGCTTGTGCGCGAGCGATATGGGAAGCGGCATCAGCTCCTTGGTTTCGTTGCACGCGAACCCGAACATCATGCCCTGGTCCCCCGCACCCTGTTCCTTCTTCGCCGAAGAGTCGACGCCTACGGCGATGTTGCGGGACTGCTCGTGGATGCTCGTCCAGACGCCGCAGTCGTTGCAGTCGAGCCCGAACTCCGGATCGGTGTAGCCTATGTCGCGCAAGGTTTCGCGCGCGATGTGCGGGATATCCACGTAACAGTTGGTGGTGACTTCGCCCGCCATCATCAGCGAGCCCGTGGTGGTCATGCATTCCACCGCGACGCGCGCGTCAGGGTCCTTCGCCAGCATCGCATCAAGTATCGCGTCGCTCACCTGGTCACAAATTTTAGACATCCTCGAACGAATAAATCATTCGGGAATTTTGTCCGGGTGACCTTCGGTGACTGACTCAGACGTGAAAAACTTTTTTTCAGCCATGCTTACACCTCTTTTTCTTTGCTTCATCAAAAGCGACGTACTTTCTTTCGAGAAATACAGTCGCGTTAGAATAAATTATTTCCGCAAGTTTTTCGCCGCGGGAACAGCAATACTGAACTACGTAGGTGTGTCCGTGCGCCCTACGAACATTTGCAGGTATTCCATAATTTCTTTTTATGGCGGCAATAAGTCCCTCGCAGAATTCTTTGGAACCCGAAGCTATCGTTATCTCGAAATAAGGGCTCCGTTTTCTTTTCACGTAACGGACATTCCCGTCTCCGTCTATCACGCCCCGCAGAAAATCCTTAAGGAATGCTTTTGGAATTTTCGGGAATCTTACCGTCAACGACTTTCTGGGCAAGACGCCCAAATGCATAAGTTTTTTGCATAGACGTTTGTTAGTCGCCATCAAACGATAGGACTTGGTTTCCAGGGAGTAAAGAAGCGGCTTTGTGGAGTCCAGCAACGAACGCAGTTTTTCTAGGTGGGAAACATCCTTTTCCGAAGCGGTTATCGTGAGCGTCCAGTACGACTTGCGGGGATTCCAACAAACATTTCCATCAGAAATAATGAAACCGAAAACGTAGGCGGATTCTTCCGACCAGGAATCGAAGAATGCATCGTCGACAGAGTTTTTAACGAACTTGCAACCTATTTCTTCAGCCCAACGGTTTACCGTAGTTTTTCCAAGTCCTAGCCTGCGCGCCATCTCGCGCTGCGAAATCAAGCCGAACTTGTCACGAATGAAATCTTGGCAGTCGCTCTTACAAACGCTATGCTCAGCAGGCTCGATGTACTCTTTGCCGATATTAGGAGCAAACATAGATTAAACACGTTACAAAGGTATAAATATTTTTCTGTCGTAATTATTATGATTGGAATATATGGACGCGGAAACTGCGGCGATACGAAGGCGGCGCGCGGTGCTGGGCATGACGCAGTCTGAGCTTGCGAAGGAGGCGGGAGTGAGTCAGTCCCTGGTCGCGAAGCTCGAGGCGGGAACAAGCGACGCGTCGTATTCGCGCGTGAAGCGGCTGCTGGACGTGCTCGACGAGAAGGAGCATGCCACGGGTTTGAAGGCGTCGGACGCGATGAGCAGGCGGCTGTGCGTCGTCGCGCCGCACGAGAAGGCATCAAAGGCGGTTTCGCTCATGGGAAAAAAGGGCGTTTCACAGCTTCCGGTGCTCGAGGGAGAGCGCGCCGTAGGAAGCCTGAGCGAGGAGGACGTTCTTGCGCGGGTGGAAAAGGGCGCGGACCTCTCTTCCGAAACAGTGGCAGCGATAATGGCGCCGCCGTTCCCGCAGGTGGACGAGGCGGTGCCGCTGCAGGCAGTTGTCGCGCTTCTCATGCATGAAAAGGCCGTGCTCGTCACGAAACGCGGGAAAATCGCGGGGATAATCACGAAGTCCGACGTGCTCTCCGCCGCGTCTAAGCGTCACGTTTAATAAGGCGGAAAGGCGGAATAACTACGGCTTCGTGCGCCTGGTGCGCGAAGACTAACGACACCGCTTTTCTTCTTTGCGCGGTTTTGTGTGGTGAATAAGGAGATGGAGCTTTACGTTCCGCAGGAGACGTACCTGAGCGCGGGAGTGCACATAGGCACCCGCTTGAAAAACGGCTCGATGAGGCAGTACATCTATCGCGCGCGCGAGGACGGACTGCACGTCATCGATTTGAAGAAACTCGACGAAAGGCTGCACATGGCGGTGAACCTGCTCTCGAGATACGACCCCAAAGAGATCGCGATCATAGGAAGCAAGGACAACGCGAAGCACGCCATCGAACTGTTCTGCGAGATTACGGGTTGCGTGCCCATGGCGGGCAGATTCGCGCCCGGAAGATTGACGAACCCGTCGCGCAAGGACTTCGCGGAGCCGTCTCTCGTTCTCGTAGTGGACCCCGGCATAGACAAGCAGGCGGTGCGCGAGGCGTTCACGGCGAACATGCCGGTGATCGCGCTCTGCGACACCAACAACGGCACGAAGTACATCGACCTCGTAGTTCCCACGAACAACAAGGGACGCAAGGCAATAGCGCTGTTGTTCTGGATAATGGCGCGCGAAGTTCTGCGCGCAAAGGGCGCGCTCGCTTCCGACGAGGACTACGCTTACAAGCCGGAGGATTTTGAAGCTTAAATGGATGCATTCCGTAAGGAATGCATCGGGTGAAAGGTGATTTCATGAAGATTGTATTCGGCGAAAAAGGCGGACATTCCTTCCAGAAGGAAATCGAGAAGGCGAAGGAGTCCCAACTCTACGGCAAAGCCATCGGCGACAAGTTCGACGGCGGAATCGTCGGGCTCGAGGGCTACACGCTCGAAATAACCGGCGGAAGCAACCGCGAGGGAACGCCCATGCGCAAGGACGTAAAGGGAATGCGCAAGACGAAGGCTATTATCGGCGGCGGTTCGGGAGTGCGCGGCTTGAAGCGCGGCCAGAAAATCAAGAAAACCGTCGTGGGCAACACCGTCGGGGAGCACACGATGCAGCTCAACGCGAAGATTGCCGAAGCGGGTTCCAAGGCGCTCGCGGACCTCGGATTCGTTCCGAAGCCCAAGGAAGCGAAGCCCGCGGCTGCGGAAGCCAAGAAATAATAAGCGCAGCGGCGTCCGCCTTTCGTGGCTAAGCACTGGAAGGAACTGATTTTAGTCGCATTAATCGTCGCGCTGCTCGGCGCGTGGATTTACGTCGAAAGGGAGACGTCCGACATTAACTATCCATCGCAGGACGGCGGCACCTTGCTTACGAAGGCGCTTGAGAGAGCCGCGATAACGGGCGAGACTCAGACGCTTTCCGGCGCGGAGTTCAGGGAAGGCACATGGCGCGGCACAGAACTGACGATGAATTTCCAAAATGCCGATTACAGGGAACTGGAAGTTTTTCCCGTTCTTGCACGCAACGTAACCGTTTCGTTTTCGTGCCCGACGGATGCTGCCATCGAGTGCTCCGAAGACTGGGGAGGAAGCCGCGTCCGTTTCAACGAGAAGGCGCACTGGGACTTTTCGGTTTCCTGCGCGGGCGGGCGTTGCGGCGTTTCGTTCGCGCGCGCTCCAGCGAACAGGTTCAACAACTTGACGGTTACCCCTCTGACCGACGCGGAATCGCTGAGGCTTCTCGCGAACAACGTCGCCGAGAAAAGCGCGGAAGCAGACGCTTACATAGACCACTTGAAAACTTCAGACCCGATTACCAAGGCGTTGTGGGTTTGGGGGAAAAATGACAACGAAAAGATGACGATTCTTTACTACAACGTATCAATGGCGTACTCCGTGCTCGAAGCTGGAAATTACGAATACGCGGACACTATTATGAACTCCCGCTACGGAGATTACTTCTTCGACGGCACGACGGAACTTAAGGAACACGTCGGGTTCATGGAAGGCGCACTGGCCGGCGCGGACCTGACGGCATGCAAGGGCTTCCTGAACTACGATCTGGAATACGCCCGGCAGCGCAGCCGCGACGAGGACAAGGCGGTGCTGCTGAGGCTGCTGATGGACTGCGCGGACAAAACGGGAAATCCGAAATGGATTATCGCGAATGCGGCGCGCCAGGCGGACAGGACGAACGGAACCGCGGAAACCCGCGTTCTGTTTCTGGAAAACACTACGACGGAATTAGGGGATCTGGGTTTCAAAGTTGTCGCGGTAGAGGACGGCTTATGCGGAGAAATTCTCAGCTGCGGGGAAACCGGCATAACCGCTAAACGGGATATCGGTGCGTATGTCGCGGTATGCAAGACCGACGGCGGGCATAATGTCGCGGTAGGGAACCTAAATCAGAGAAAAGAAACTGAAGAAAAGTGCTGATGCGTCAACGCTGCTGATTTTCACAGCTGGAACGTTTCGCCGACTCCGAGCACGACCGGCTGGGTTTTAGTGCCCTTCAGACGCTTCGCGAAGTCGTCGGCGTCGGCCTGTATCCTGGCAAAGGTGCCATAGTGCATCGGGATGGCGAAATCCGTCCGCATCATTTTTACGGCTTTTACGGCGGCGATGGAATCCATCGTGTACATTCCGCCGATAGGCAGCATCGCCAAGTCAACGTCGAACGTGCTCATCTCGTAGAAGTCGTAGGTGTCGCCGGCGAAGTATATTTTCTTTCCTCCGGCGTCTATAATGAAGCCTACCGGGTGCACCGACTGCGGGTGCTTGGCGGGCACGACGCTCACGTTTATGCCCATCACCGTGAAGTTGTCGCCTGCCATCGCGGCTACGCGGTAGCGCGGCGGAATATCGATGCGCGCCAGCGTCTCCTCAGGAGCTACGACCTGGGCGAACGTCCTGCTCACGATGTCGCTTATCGCGGCCGGATCGCAGTGGTCGTGGTGCTCGTGCGAGACGAATATCAGGTCGGCTTTGCGGATGCGGTCGGACGTAATCGCGGGCGGTATAAGCCGTTGTTCCTCCTTCGGGCGGAGCTCCAGCCACGGGTCGAAATATACCACGTGGGAACCCCAGGAAACCTCGAATCCCGAATGCCCCAGATAACGAACCGAAGCCATGCCAATCCCCAGCTGCCTACGAAGGCGCGGAATAAATGGCTTTTGATGGTAGGAGTTTCGATTTAAAAAACCGGGCAACCTAAAGTAGTTGGTGATGATTATGAGGAAAGCTCCCTGGCAAATGGCCGAACGGGTTTTTGAAGGAAACAAGAAATGGGTCGAAAAGGTGCATCTCAGGGCACCCGGCGAACTCGCAAGGATGGCTAACGGACAAGAACCGCACAGTGCGATAATCGAATGCGCGGACTCCAGGATGCACATCGTAAAATCCGGGGGAATGCATCTGGGGGAGATATTCACGATAACTCAGAACGCGGGAAACATCATAGACCGTCACGACCACGGCACTTCGGCGAATGCGGCGTATTTCATAAGGCATCTGCTTAAGACGAAGCCAGGCGAGGAGGATAGGGAAGGGCTCGTGTGGGTCGTCGGGCATTACAACTGCGGCGGAATAAAGGCGCTCGACCATCTCGCCACGGTTGAAAAGGAAATCAAAAAACATCTCAAGAAGGCGCTGCCCGCGAAAAAATTCGTCGACAGGGCGATACGCGAAAACAATCTTGAAGTGAGTGAAGAAGATCGCCACAGGATGATAGTCGAGGCGAATATGCTGCTTCAAACCGCGAATCTGATGAAGGTGGCATACGTAAAGGAAGCGATGAAAAAGGGGAAACTCACGATAGCGAATGCGGTGTACGACGTCGGAACCGGAGAGTTGCACAAGGGGTTCCCGACACTGGACCGCTACGGACTAACGGAAGACGCTGCCCGGTGGTTCATGAAGCCAGCACTGGTAAGAACAATAAGGGCGCTGTTCATCGGAAAGAAAAGGTAGGCGTCACTCCGAATCGTACTTTATCAGCGCCATGACGTCACGCCCCTTGAGTTTTTCGCGTCCCTTCAGGAACGTTAGCTCGATGAGGAACGCGAGCGCGACTATTTTCCCGCCGAGCTTCTCGATCAGATCGCACGCCGCCTTCGCGGTTCCGCCGGTTGCGAGCAAATCATCCACGAGCAGAACGCGTTCTCCCGGCGCAATCGCGTCCTCATGAATTTCAATCGCATCGGTTCCGTATTCCAGCGCGTATTCCTGCTTGATTTTCTTGTACGGCAGCTTGCCGGGCTTGCGGAGCGGGACGAACCCGACGCCGAGCTCGTGCGCCACGGCGGCGCCGAGAATGAATCCGCGGCTTTCGATGCCCACCACTACGGAAACGTTCTTGTCGCGGTAGGGCGCGGAAAGCTGCTTTATCGCGTCGCGGAACGCCGCCCTGTCCTTCAGCAACGTGGTGATGTCCTTGAATCCGATTCCCTTTTTCGGGAAGTCGGGCACGTTGCGTATGTGCGATGAAAGGTCCATGTTTTCAAAAACCTCAGGACGTCTTCGGCTGCACCCATACGGGCGTGCACGCGTCGTTGCCCTTGCACGTGCAGGAAGGCGCGACGAATCCCGTATAGCACACTGGCTCCGCGAGCGCCACCATGTTCGCCGCCTGCGCGAACACCTCGCCTAGGGGAACCTTCTGCGTCAATCCCGCCGCGCCTATGGCGTAGTTGTCGCCGGAACGCGTCAGTGGGAGAGATTTAAGCGAGCCGTACGATATCGCGGTGCTTGCGCCCTTCGCCAGGTACTGCACGGGCAGTTTCGTGCCCACAGGCAGCCCGACAGCCCTGACCGCGTCGGCAACCGCCTCGGTCGGGTCCGGCGAATTAAGGTAAATCGTCTGCTCGCCTATCTGCTGCCCCGCCGCGATGACGCGCACCTTGTACGGTCCCGGAAGCGCGAAGAAGTCCTTGACGATGCCCGAAGCGAAGCGGAGCGACACCGACGAGGATTTCGTGACGGCGGACATTACGAGCGACTCGCGCTTGACGGGGAGTTTGCACTGCCCGAGCACGCCGCCGTCCACGTAGGAGGTGCCGCGGGATTCGCGAACCGACGGCATGAACGCGGATATCTTCGGCGAGCGCTTTATGTTCGTCGCCCTGAGCCCGACGCCATCGTAAAGCTCGGCTTCTGCGCGGGAATACACGGATTTCGTCTGCGGCTTGCCGATGTCTATATTGATGTCAGCGGTGCCTATGACTGCGAGAATGCCTACCATGTCGTCGTTCGTGAGGGCGCCAGGCGAGCGTTCGAACGAAACCTCGACCGGCACGCTGATTGTTTTTCCAGAGGCGTCCTTGTTCGGCAGGTCGCTCGCGGTTACCGAGACCGATTCGCCCGAAGTCGTGACCGTCATGGCGATTTCCACGTGCGGCGAATCCGAAGGCGTGACGCAGGACGACGAAGCCGGCTCGGAATACACCGTCAGAGCCGTGGATGGGAATGATGCGGAGCGCTTGTCATCTGTTCCCGACTTGAGTCCGTCTATTGCCTTCTGCACCGCGGCGGCTGCAACCGAACCCTCGGGAAACTCCATCATCGTTACGCCGCGCACGAGCTTCTGCTTCCCGCCTACGGTGAACGAGATGTCCACGACGTGGCTAAACATTAAAGACGACTGGACGTCCCACATCACGCTCGGCATTCCGCCGGAATACGAGAAGCCCGTTGCCGTAATCGTCTGCACGAGCGTTTGCTTTACGGGGTTCTGCGTGCCCGAGGGCGTCTCGGGTGGCGCCGTACTGTATTTGAGATAGTTCTCGAGCGCGGTCTGCTTGGTAAGCGTGTTTATCGTCGCGGTGAACTTGGCGGAATCTATGGCGTAAGTGAACGTGCGGCGGTGGGACGCGTCCTCGGACGCGGTGTAAAGCTGCTGGATGAGCGCCGCGCCGCCCGCGCCGTCGATGGTTATCTGCCAGACGCCAGTCATGTCAATCGGCTGGAGCGCCTGCCCGCCGGAACTTGGCGACGGGGTCGGCGTTGCGTCGCCGCTGGAATCGCGCTGCAGCTTCAGTGTCGCGGGAACGCTGGAATTGAAGTAGCACGAGTTTCCCGGGCACATGCTCAGCAGGACGTTCGGGGTGAGGACCTTAAGGTACTTCAGGGAATCTATCGTATAGGAATAATAGAACGCGGGCCTCTCGCAGAACGGGTTCTCGTAGGGTATGAACTGCTGCTTGTTACGCGTCAATACGGTCATTTTCGCTCCGGAATAGTCGAGCAGCGCGCCCGACGCTGAACTCAGGTCGTCGAAAAGCGACTGGGCGACGCCGTACGGATCGTAGACGGGATTTTCCTGCAGGTAAAACTCCACCTCGCGGGTGAAATCGATTGAATAGACCGACGTGAATTTCGCGTAATAGCACTTGCCCTTTTCCATGTACGCGACCGTCATGTCAACGGGAGTCGCGAACTTCACGGAATGGGAGGATTCGGTCGGCCCCGACGACGGTGCGCCGGTTACGTCCGACAGCTTCTGCACCCGCTGGCTGCTGCCGTCGAACACGAATATGTTCTTGAAAGGAGCCTGCACCGCGGCGACTATCGGAACGAGCATAACCGCGACGAGAACGAAAGCGAGAATCCTCCTCATTTTACCACCTATTAGGCACTAGGGCGCGGAAATATAAAAAGGGGCGGAAACCTTTCATGCCGTCTTGGGCGCGATCAGCACGTCGGCGCAGCCGGGCTTTCCGTTGCATTTGCAGGCGAGCAGCGGCGAATTGCAGTTGTCGCTCTGCACCGCGGCCTGAACGACGGACCCTACGGAAACCAGCCCGGCGAGCAAGGGGCTCGGGTACGGCGGCATCTGCTTGCCTCCGACGAAAAGGTCGTACTTGCCGTCGTTCGACGAAGCCGCCTTGTCCAGCTTTACGTTCCCGTAAGCGGCGGTGGCGTACGTCTTGCCTATTGGCGAAAGGTAGTAAACCGCAAGCTGTCCGGATACCTTCGCGCTGGAAAGCGCGGCGGAAACCGCGCCGGCAGGATCCGCTATGGAAACGTAAAAGGGCTTGTAGCCCAGATACTTTCCGTCAACGTCGACTTCTATGGAGTATGTGCCGGGCTTCTTGAGCCAGCTCTTCAGGTTCGCTGCCGTAAACTCGACGCTATACGAAGGAACGCCCGCTCCCTTCACCGGCGCGGGCATGTTCTTGGTGATTACCACGTAGGTTTGCGGCGTCAGCGAGACGCGCTTGGAACTGCAGGGGCCGACTATAGGGGATGCTTCGGTGTTCGTAGAAACGGGTTTCGTGTCCTCGTAGTCGTGCGAGTGCAGCTTGAACTCGGAATTTAGGTCAGTGGCGAATTTCGAAGCGACTACCGCGCTTTCGTCTATTGCGTTCGATTCCGCGTAATTGTTTATCGCGGTCTTGAGGTTCGTCAGGCTCGTTACCGCGGTAGCGGTGCACTTGCCGCCCGCCATGATTTTTCCCGAAAATCCGTCAGGAATCGCTATGTTGCTACCGGAACCGCCGGCAATCTGCAGCGCGCACGCCGACGCAGCCCCACCGCTTGCCAACGCCGACATGAAGAGGTTGGAATCGCAGTTTCCGAAGCCGCCGCCTTCGTACTTCAGGCGAATCACCACGGTTGAGCCTTTGGGATACGATACGTATTCCGCGGAGCGAAGTCCCGTAACCGTGACCTTGAGATTCGTGTTTTCTGAGCTTATCGTGTCCGTGCTAAGGGCGAAGGCGGTTGATGCGCTGCCTGATTTGCAGCTCTTTACGGGGTCGTTGGTGCTTTTTCCCGAAGACGGGGGGCACGTATTCGAGATAACCTCGATCGTCGGAAGCCCCCTCGAAACATAATCGTAATAATCGGTGCCGGAAGCGAACTTGACTTCGCGTTTGCGCGTTCCGAAATCGGTTCCCGCTTTCGCTACTACTGCAAAGACCGCTTCCCTAGGCGAATCGCGTTCGTCGCGCGTGGCATAGCCGCTGAAGCCGTTGTTTATGAAAGCGACCGCCTTTACGCCGCTTATCGAGAAGGATTTCGGCGTGATTTTTTCCTTTGGATCGCTGTTCCCGAGCTTGTTCTGCAGCTGGCGCATATCGATGGTTTTGACGTCGATGTCGAGATAGTGGCCAGTCAGGGTTACGGTGCCCGAAGCGTCCGTAGGACTGCCGCTGCTGCTCAGCGTAAACTTCTGGAAAAGAATCAGGGAGTTTTCGGAATCGGTGATTCCCGCAGTCAGGGTCTCGAGCCCCGGATAATTCGCGGTCAGCGGCTTGGTGCCGGTGTACGAGATGTCGATAACATTAGAAATTGTCGTAACCGAATTCGCCGCGAACGAAAAAGCGGGGAGGGCGCACAAAAGCGCGACTATCATCAGAACGGAATTCCTCATTTCAAACCACCTATAGTAACGAGAGGCGGCGGTATATAAAAAGATGGCGAAGCGGAGGGGAAAGCTACCTTAGCTCCCTATCCGCTCTCTCGACGCGGCGCGAGTTTTCCGCGAGCGCTTTCGCCACTTTCTTGCGCACGTTCGCGTCCGTCCTGCCTATTATCTTCGCGGCGAACAGCGCGGCGTTCCCCGCCCCCAAAACCGTGGCATGCGCTATGCCCGACGGCATCCGCAGGGAAGAAAGCAGATCGTCGGCGTTCGGAGGGCACGTGATGACGGGAACGGTGGAGACGCCCGCTAGCATTCCGCTCAGGGCGTTGGACAATCCCGCTACTGCAATCACGACGGAATTCTTCTTTTCCAGTTCCTTCGCAAGTTTCAAAACCTTGGCGGGAGTCTTGTGCGCGGACGCGACTCGCATTTCCGAAGCAACACCGAGTTCCTTCAACGCCGCGGCTATCTTTTTCGCGTGCTCCAAGTCCGACTTCGAACCCATGACAATCGCAACGGAATTCATCAGAATACCTCGCCCGTCTTTACGCCCGCGTACTGCGACGCCCGCTTCAGCGCCTTTTCCGCGACGTCCTTCGCCTTGCGTTCGGCTTCGCCGAAGTGGGGCTGCTCGAAAGCGGTTGCGATTTCCGCGTCCGAAAGCCGCCTGCGGATTTCTGTTGCCTGGCCGAGCATTTCCGGAAGGGGATTGCGTTTGCCCTGTTGCACGTCTTCCCACGCGCGCAGCGAGCACCTGCGGATAAGCTCGTGCATCTCCTGGCGCGACGCGCCTTTTTCCGCGAGCTTCATAAGCAGAGGCTCCGACGCGGCGAATGCGTTGAACGCATCGAGGTTGCGGCGCAACTGCGCCTCGTTGACGAAAAGCCCGTCGAACACGCGCGTCGCGACCGAGAGCATTTCATCGGTCGTCAGAAATGCCTCGGGAACGAAAATGCGGCGGTTCGCGGAATCGTCGAGCGTTCGTTCTAGGGCGCTGTTCGCCGCGTTATGCCACGCTATAGCCTCGTACGCGGGCAGCAAACGCGAAAGGGAGCACACGCGCTCGCACGAAATGGGATTGCGCTTGAACGGCATCGCGCTGGAACCCACCTGTTTCGAACCGAAGGGCTCAAGAACCTCGAAGCGCGACTGCATGATGCGCACGTCAAGGCACATCTTGTGGAGCGTCTGGCTGAGCGAGGAAAGCGCCTGCATCACGAGCAAATCCTGCTTGCGCGGGTACGTTTGAGTGGCAACTTCGAAAGCGTCAAGCTTTAGTTCGGAGAGGAATGCCGCCTCGAGCTGTTCGGCGTTCATTTTCCTGCCGTGAAGCAAAGCGACGTAGGACGCGGATGTTCCGACCGCGCCTTTCAATCCTTTTCCTTTCAAATGTAACGCGTCGAGGGCATCCAGATCCGCCGTGATATCCTGGGCGTATTGGGCGAAACGGTATCCCAGGGTAGTCGGCTCCGCGGGCTGAAGATGCGTGAGGCCGAGGCAGGGCGTTTTTGCGTGGTTCTTCGCCTGGGACGCAACAACCTTCAGGAGCGCCGCGGCTCTGGCCTTTACAAGAGAAAGCGCCTCCTTCATGAGCATTACGTCGGCGTTGTCCTCGACGTCCATGCTAGTTGCTCCGAGATGAAGCTTCCCGCCTCCTTTTTTGCACTGGGACGTATATACCTTCAACTCCGCCATCAAGTCGTGGCGAAGCTCCTTTTCAAGCGCCAGCGCCTTGGCGACGTCTACTGCGGTTGCATGCGCCTCGATATCCTTCAGTTCGGCGGAAGAAACTACGCCCGCCTTGGCTTCCGCTTTCGCAAGTGAAACCCACACGCGGCGCCATGCGAGGCGCTTCCGCTTTTCGGAGAAAACAGAACGCATTTCCGGGGAGCCGTACCGCCAGGAAAAAGGAGACTGATAATTGCCGAACTCTTCCCCGCCCATAATAATCGGAGCGCAACTGACTTTAAATACTTCGCCCTGACTTGCCGCCGGCGGACCCCGCCAGCCCCTTGAACAGGCGCAGTCCGTCCTCCCGTTTCTCGCCGAGAGTCCAGTCTGGGAACTGCCAGAAGAACGAGGCGCGCTCGGGGTGCGGCATCATGGCGAGGACGTTTCCTTCGGGGTTGCAGATTCCCGCAATGTCCGACAGGGAGCCGTTAGGGTTCCACGGGTATTCGCCGCCAGCAGGGGAACCGTCGGGCTTGCAGTACCTGAAGACAATCTGTTCGTTTCCTTCGAGTTCGGCGAGCGCCTTCTTTTCGGTTCCGGGCGCAACGGTGTACCTGCCTTCGCCGTGCGCAATCGGCACGCGAAGCACTTCGCCCTTCTTGTAGAGCCCCGCAATCCCGCAGACGTTTTTCTCGACGCGGAGCCACGTCCACATGCATCTATAACCGAGGGAATTGGAAGCCATAGCCGCCTCGGGATAATCTGCAGTGCGGGGTATCAATCCTGCTTCCACCAGAACCTGCATGCCGTTGCATACGCCGACAATCGGCTTCTTCGCCGCCACGAAATCGCGCAGCTCGTCCTTCAGCACCGCCACGAATTTCTTGCCCCATATCGCGCCCGAACGGATGTAGTCGCCGTATGAAAATCCGCCGGGAAACACCAGAACATCGTACCGCGAAAGGTTCTTCTCGCGCAGGACGTCGTTGATGTGCACGAGTGGCGCGTCGAACCCTACTGTTTTCAGCGCCCGCACCATCTCGGAGTCGCAGTTCGTGCCCGGCGCGCGCATGACAAGGGCTTTCATTTGCTCACGCCCTCCCACGCGTCGCGCAGCTCGTCGATGCCGGCGTCAACAATGGTTTTGCCCTCGGCAGCCACCCTTACCCTTTTGCCGCCCACCGTGCCCAAACGCAGCAGAGGCAGCCCCTTGAACGCCGCCTTAAGCTTCTCTTCGTTTTCCGTCTCGACGACGAAGCGCGTGTTGGACTCGCTGAACAGGAAGAAGTCGGAACGCATTCCCTTCGGCAGAACCACGTCGGCTCCCAAACCGCCTGCGAAGCACGATTCCGCCAGCGCGACGCCGAGCCCTCCCTCGCTGAGGTCGTGGCAGCTGCGAACTGCGCCCGAATCGATGGCGGAAGTCAAAGCGGAAACAATGGCGGGCGCCTTTTCCTTGTCCACCTGCGGCACTGACGCGCCAAGATAGCCCATGGACTTGTAATAATGGGAACCCCCTAGCTCCTGCTTCGTTTCGCCGACAAGATAGAGGGCGTTTCCTTCCCTCTTCACGTCCATCGTCACGCACTTGCGAACGTCGGGCGAGATTCCGAGCGCGCTGATGACGAGCGTGTGCGCTATGGAGCCCATCGGAGATTCATTGTAGAGGCTGTCCTTGCCCGAGATGAACGGCGCATTGAACGCAACGCCGAAATCGTAGCAGGCGCGGCACGCATCGAGCAGCGCAAGCGCGTTTTCGGGCTTATTCGGCGTGCCCCACGAGAAATTGTCGAGTATTGCGAAGCGTCTTCCTCCGACTGCTGCGTTGTTGCGTATCGCCTCGTCTATCGCCGACGCC
Source organism: Candidatus Norongarragalina meridionalis (assembly GCA_902384935.1). GTDB lineage: Archaea > Micrarchaeota > Micrarchaeia > Norongarragalinales > Norongarragalinaceae > Norongarragalina > Norongarragalina meridionalis. The sequence continues at coordinate 22,635 of CABMDO010000013.1, read as the reverse complement.
GCCATCCAGTAGGCGCTGATTTTCCCGTATTCGGGGTTGAAACCGTTCGAAAGAACCGCTCCTTTCCAGGAATCGTCGAGCGGCTTCAGCACCGCGGCGTCGCCAGGACCCGCGCGATGCAGCGGCTTTATCGCGGTGTTGCCCTTCACTTCGTGGTCGTACTTCTGGATTACGCGGCGCTTCGACATCACGTTGGGCATTCCCAGAATCTTCAGAAGCGCGTGCGTCAAGTCCTTCGGCTGGCTGAAAGCCGGCTCTACATGCGTTTTCGGCGTGAAGCGCGCGTCGGTTTTCTGCACAAAAGACGAGCCGAACATGAAGGAAAGGTCGAGGTCCGCGACCATCGCGCCCTTGTATTTGATGCGCAGCTTTCCGGATGAATTGAAGATGCCGATAGGCACGGCTTCGACTTCCTCGGACTCGAATATTTTCGTAACGCGCTCGAGGTTCTGCGGCGGAACCGTGAGAAGCATGCGCTCCTGCGACTCGGAAATCCAGATTTCCCACGCCTCGCTCATCGGGTATTTCAGCCGCACGTTGTCGAGATGCACCTCGATTCCGCCCGTGCGTTGCGCGGTTTCCGTGACTGCCGAAGAAAGCCCGCCTCCGCCCAAGTCGGTTGTTCCCGACGCGAGCCCTTCCTCGCGCACGCGCACCATGGCGCGCTTTATCTTTTCCTCCTCGATCGGGTCGCCTATCTGCACCGCCGAGCGCGACGTTTCCTCGGATTTCTCGTGCAATTCCACGGACGCAAAGGTAACGCCGTGCATTCCGTCGCGTCCGGTTTTCCCGCCGACCAGAAGCGCAACGTCCCCCGCTTTTGTTCTCCGCACGTAGTGCTTCTTCCTCAGCATTCCGAGGCATCCGCAGAACACGAGCGGATTGCCGACGTATGATTCGTCGAAATAGATCGCGCCGTTTATCGTCGGGATTCCCATGTTGTTGCCGTAGGCCTGGATTCCCGAAATCACGCCGTCATGGATGTACTGGGGGCGCTTCGTTCCCGCGGGCAGCTTTGAGTCCGGGAAATCAAGAGGTCCGAAGCACAAAATATCAGTATTCGCGATGGGGTCGCCCCACGCGCCGAGTATGTCGCGGATGACGCCACCCACACCGGTTACCGCTCCTCCGAACGGTTCGAGCGCCGAGGGATGGTTGTGAGTTTCCGCCTTGAACGAAAGCAGCCAGTCGCCTTCGAACTCGACGATTCCCGCGTTGTCCTCGAAAACCGAGAAGCACCAGGGCGCGTTTATCTTTTTCGTCGCCGCGGCGATGTACTTCTTGAAAATATTGCATACCTCGCCATCGTTGGTGAGGAAAACTCCCTTGAATGTCTTGTGCCCGCAGTGCTCGCTCCACGTCTGGGCTACCGCCTCCAGTTCCACGTCCGTAGGCTCGCGCTTCTGCGCCGCGAAGTACTTCTTGATTTCGCGCATCTCCTCCAACGAAAGCGAAAGCTGTCCGTCCCTGCTCAGCTTGACGAGTTCGGGGTCGGACATCCCGCTTATTTTCACAATCAAGCCTTGCTCACCGAATAGTCGTGTATTATCGGATTCGTCAGAAGTTTGCGGCACATCTCCTCGACGTCCTTCTGCGAAGACGGCGTCTCGATCAGGTAAACCTTCGCGGTTGCAACCGCATCGGCCTTGAAACCGAGAGAGCGCAGCGCGTCGAGCGCGGCGTTGCCCTCGGGATCCAGAACGCCCTTCTTGTAGCGGACTTCGACGCGATACAACATGAAACCACCCTTTATCTTTTGAGAACGATGTGCTTGCCTTTGAAAACTGCCTCGATTGCGCCTGCATGCGAAGTGACTTCGCCGATTTTCTCTGCCCCCTCATTCTTCAGCAGCAACAGCAGCGCATCCTCCTCTTCCTTCGGCGCGATTAACGCGAATCCCCAGCCCATGTTGAACGTCTTCAGCATCTCGTCGTCGGGCACGCTGCCGCACTGCTGGACGAGCCCGAAAACAGGCTGGGGCTTGAAATTGTCGAAGCGCATTCCGACGCCTTTGGAAAAAGCGAAAAGCTTGTCGAACTTGACGTAAGCGTCGCCGGTGATGTGAACCGCCGCCTTCACGTCCGCGTTCTTCATCGCCTTGAGCACGCTTTTAACGTAGATGCGCGTCGGTTCGAGGCATGCGTCGCCGACTGTTTTTCCGCGCAATGCCTCGGGTTTGTCATGCGCGTTGAAGCGTCCGCCCCACTGCGCGAACAGCGCCTTTCTCACGAGGGAAAAGCCGTTGCTGTGTATTCCGGAAGAGCGCAATCCGATTATGACGTCGCCGGACTTCAAACCCGTTCCCGCAACAACGTCCTTCTTTTTTACGAACCCCACGCACGAGCAATTAACGTTATATGGATTCGCGCCGATTCCGCCCACCATTTCGCCCAAATCCGCGGTTTCCCCGCCCACTACTGGGCAGTCGGACTGCCTCGCGCCTTCCGCAATCGAGCGAAGAAGCGTCCTCAGCAGGTGTTCCTCGGTTTTGCGGATGTCGATTACGTCGACGAGCGCGGCAGGTGCGGCGCCGCTCCTGATAGTATCGTTCGCAACCATCGCCACGGCGTCTATGCCGATGCCGTCGTGCTTGTCCGCGAGCTGTGCGACGAGGCACTTCGTGCCGATGCCGTCGGTGCAGAAAGAATAATATGATTTGGAATCCAGCGGAATCAGGGAATTGAACGGCGTTTTGAGTCCCGCGCTTCCGAATACGCTCACGCCGCGTTTGGCGCGTTCCCTCGTCTTTCGGTCAACCCCAGAATCAGCGTAACGCATCTTCAACCCCACCCAATCAACTAACTGAACGAACGCATTTAATACTTTGCGAGCCGCTTGGCGGTTTCCGCGCTTCCGAGGACGTCCTTCACGCCCCCATACGCCCAATTTCCTTCCAAACGCAGCTTCTTCAGCAAACGCGAATAATTGCCCGCAGTCTTACGCTCGATGCCGTCGAATACGCTCCTTCCTTTCGCGTCTATCGCCACCAGGAGAGGGCCAAAACCTTCAGAAGATAACAGCCACGGCGATTCCGCCATTCCCAGCTCGCTCCAGTATCTTTTGGAAATCGAAAACTGCGAGCCGTAAAGCGCGCCGCATCCACCGCACGCAAGAAGATAGACGGCATGCTTTCTGCGCAGAGCGTCGACCGCCTTCTTCGGCAGCTCTCCCTTTCCTATGAATATCTTCGTCCCGCGCCCCGCCATGAGCGCGATTCCCTCGGCGAAGCGGGCGCTCGTCGTGGGTCCCGCGGCAACCACGCGGCCGTTCTTCACAACCGGGCCGCAATGATAGATTGCCGCAGGCGTTGCGATTCTGGTTTTCTTCGCCCTGCTGGACGCATTCTGCGGAATGCGTCGAACAAGAACGTACGCCCTGTCGCGCATCGTCAGGAAGTCGCCGCGCAGGGAAACGAAATCCCCGGCGCGCAGGCTCGTAATAACGGAGAACGGCTTTCCGGAAACTGCGGGAATTAATGCCGGTTTCTCCGTCAATGATTTCTTGCCGTCGAATGCAGCTTGGAACTCCGTCGTTTTCGACGGATGCGTTATGCACCGAACGTTCTTTCCTTTCACTTCGACAACGCACAGCCGCAGCGCCCAGCACAGCGTTTTCACGCAAACGTTCTGGTGCGGTCCGCCCGTCCAACGCAGCGCCACGTCGAGCGCGGTTTTTCCGCTGCCCAGTCCCATGACTCCCACGCCAAGAGCGTTGATGTCGCGCAGCAGGCGGCGTTCAAACGCGGGCTCCTGCGTCCTGCCTATGAATTTGTCAACGAAGGCGCGCTCCGCGTTTCCGCAGGCGATTGCGCTGGTTGCTCCCAAACCAATTGCAACCCAATACGGAGGGCAACCTTTCCCCCCGGCGGAACGGACGGCGTCGAGAGCAATGCGCATTATGCATTTTTCTGCGTCGTTGTCGTCATACGTGCCTACCGCGTACGCGCTCTGATCCTCCGCCCCGCCGCCGATTTGCAGCACGGAGACGCGCCATGCCGAACCTAGCGTTCCGTCGACGGAAATTCTCACGTCGGGCATGCCGAATCCGACGTTGCCCTCGGCGAATTTCTTGGAAAAGGGATTCGGAATGCGGGGACGCAACGGAAGCGATGAGGAAACGGAACGCAAGGAGGCGCGGATGTCGCGAACCGTCTCCGCCACATTAATCCCGCATCGCGGTCCCACGTCCAAAAAGACGACGTGATAGCCCGTGTCCTGGCACAGGGGCAGCGCGTTCCTCGCCGCCGAACAGTTCGCCGAGATGCTTTCCCCGAAACGTCCGCCTGCGGCAGCCAGCTTTTTCTCCGCCTTTTCGGGGACGCCGGTAGCCGCGGTAAGCAGGACGCGGTTGAAGAAATTGCGCATGGGAATGCGAGGAAGTCAGGATTAAAATCCCTTTGCGGCACGGAGCCATGCTGGCCTATGCTGGCTCGCCGCAAAGTAATTTTTCATCAGAAGCTACTCCGTTCGTCACAGTTTCTTTCGAAACTCCGTCTGGGACAGTTTCATCACTGCTATTATTTGCGCGGCGGATTATAAAAAGCGATTGCGCGGCTAGCAAAGGACGGCGATTAGGATGAAAAGCAGGAGGAGCCAGTCCGTGTCGCCGATGTGCCCCTGGTCGTTCAGCCAATAGGCTACGGCGATGGCGAACAGGAGGTACGGGAGCGTTTCGGAACCCATTAACTAATACTGCACGGAAAATGTTAAAAACGCTTCAGAAGACCTTTTCCTCTGCCTGCGGGGTGCGCAACGCAACGTTCTGCACGTGCTTGCGGCACGCTTGCGCTATGGGAAGCGCATTGTTCCGGTCATCCGCCACGACGAGGAAGCGGTCGCAGTAAGGAGCGACGTATTTCGCCACGCTCTCGGCGATTTCCGCGTCGTCGTTCTTTCCTTCGACTATCGTGAAGCGGAACTCCTTGAACACGTGGCTGCCGAGCTTCTCGAGAAAAGCGAGCGAGCGCAGGACATTGCTGAGCAGGAGCTCGGGGTTGCCTTCGAAACCCGTCATCTCGGCGTAGTCATTCTGCTTCAGTCGCGTCTTTATGTCGAGCGAGACGTACGAGAGGAACGGAAGCAAATCCGCGAGCGCATCGGGATAGTAGCCGCACGTGTCTATCTTTACGGAAACGCGCTGCTGCTTCGCCAGAATCATGCATAGCTCGTGGAGCGCGTTCCCCTGCATCAGCGGCTCGCCTCCGGCGAAGACGACTGCCTCGGGCTTCGTTTCGGCGAAATGGCGGCTGAAAAACGACGTAGGCTCCTCGCCGCACGACGAGGTGTCGAGAAGCTCGGGGCGGCAGCAGAAGCCGCATTTCAGCGGGCATCCGCACAGGAATATCACGGAAGAGCGCTTCCGAGGATAAGCAGACGGATCATCGTCAACCATGCTTGCGAAGTGCAGGTTCATCCAGAAGCGTTACGGCGCGGACGCATTAAAGCGTTGCGGAGAAACAACGCAACCCCGCCGCCCATCACGGCAGTTGCGAGCTGCACCGCACCCATCGCCGTCAGGAACAGTGCGGGAAGCGCAGCGGTCGCAACCAATGCATAGGCTGCCGCGAAGAGCACGATGGATTTGGCGCATGCGGCGACCGCGACGGAGGAGACTGCGTTTACGTTGCGGCTCACGAGTCTCCGTATTCCGAAAACGAGCGTGGCGTTGCCAATCCATATCACCGGCATCATCACCGCCAGGAAAGGCGTGAACGGGCCGAAAATCAGTCCGCGCGAAACAGCCGCTATCGACGGAAGGAAAATCACGGGAAGCACGCGGTTGCCGCGCACGTCCAACGCGCACGTGACGAGCATCGCGTTCACTATCGTGCCTACGAGAAGTTGCGGGCCGTCAAGGAAAAACGGGACGAAGAACGCTACCGCCGAATAAAAAAGGACGCGGACGTTCTCGTCGGCTCCTGAAAACGGAAATTCGAATGCAAAACCCATTATTCTCGCCTCACAGCGTCTTCAGCATCTCAGCATAACCGCGCTGCCCCCGGTGCAGGAACTTCTTAGCCTTTGCGCTTCCGGGCTTCCCGAGCATCGACGCGTAAACCTTCTTCACCGCGGGGTTGTCGTGCGCGCTCCTGAGCGGTAGGCGGCGATCGCGCTCGTGCAGTGCCGCCGCGCGCATCAGCACCGCATCCTCGCCCGTATCGGGCTGCCCCGGACCGCCGACGCAGCCCCCGATGCAACCGAGCACCTCGACGAAATCGAGCGAACGCATTCCGTTGCGCTTTTCCTCGAGCACGCGCTTGCACACTACGGAAGCGTTGGGGTAGCCCTGCACTATCGCGAGATGCACGTCCCGGTCTCCCATCATGATGGAATACTCCTTGATTTGCCCGAGCGCTGGCCGCATGTTCGATTCGAAGCGCGGAAGGGCGCCGCCAGTTGTTGCATGATACGCAGTGCGCATAACCGCCTCGGCGATTCCGCCGGTTGCGCCGAACAGCGCACCCGCCCCGCCCGTTACTCCGAGAGGATTGTCGAACTCCTCGTCGGAAAGCCTGCGCAGGTCTATGCCCTTGGCCTTGAGCATCTGCGCGAGCTCGTGCGTCGTTATGACCAGATCGACGTCCTGCGACGCCCCTGCGATGGCATGCTCGCGCTCCTTGGCTTCGAGTTTCTTGGAGAAGCAGGGCATTATCGATACGACGGCGACGTCCTTCGCCTGCTTGCGGATTTTCTTCGCGAAATACGTCTTCGCGAGCGAGCCGAGAATCTGCTGCGGCGCCTTGCACTCGGAAAGGTTCTGCTCCAGCGTCGGGAACTGTTTCAGGCAGAAGCGCGTCCAGCCCGGGCAGCACGAGGTAAAAAGAGGCAGGCGCTCCTGCTGTTCAAGGCGTTCGAGAAGCTCCTGCGCCTCCTCGAGCACAGTAACCTCGGCTCCGAAATCCGTGTCGAAAACGTACTTGAACCCGAGCATGCGCAACGCGGCTACGACGCGCCCCGTGACATCGGTGCCGGGCTTCAAACCGAACTCCTCGCCGAGAGTCACGCGCACCGACGGCGCAGTCTGGACCGCTACGATTTTCTTCGATGAAAGCAGGCGCTCGAGTTCTTCCATCGCATCACGCAAGCAGCTCGTTCACGCGCGCCATCATCAGGAACACGACGAAGTACGACGCGAACGCCTGATAGGAAGTCCAGCCGTTCGCGTAGTGCAGATTGCCCGCGCCGATGAGCATCGCCTCTATGAACGTGCCCACGGCGGCGATGACGAGGCTCGAGGCGATTGCGAAGTGCCACTCGAACTTGGACGGGAATATCAGCGCGTACGCCGAGCCCGCCGCAAGGGCGATTATGAACACTTCTATGGGCACCGCGAGAAGCGGGAACGCGCTTCCGGTGGAATACCAGTAGCCCTGTATCGCGCCTATGTTTTCAAAAGCGAAATCGAACAGCGCGAGGAAAAACGCCATCTTCAGCATTTCCGAGCAGTGCTTCTTCTTGATGAGGAAGGGAAGTATGCCCATGATGCCGATTGACAGCAGCATCAGGTATACCCACATGCTCATTCCGACCAGTTGCATAGCCTCACCCCTTCCTGTTCTTCTTCGCCTGCGCAGGTTTGCGCGCGACGAACCATATCACCGCGAGAAGCGCGATCACGAGCACGCCGCCGAGCATGAACATGTCCGTTGAAATCGGCTGCGCGGGCATCGGCGTAGAGCTGGCTGTCGGGTATGTCGGGTACTGCGTCGGCTGTGTCGTCGCGGAGGAGTACGTCGGTGCCGCGGTCGGCACCGAATACGTCGGCGCGGCTGTCGGAGTCGCCCCGTAAATCGGCGCGCATGCTCCGTCCGTGCACGTCTTGTCCACGCTGCACGCCACCTTGTACGCGAAGCACTCGCTCGACGCGCCGTTCGGGCAGTTGTATTTCAGGACAACGGCATGCCCGTTCAAATCCGTCGAGCAGGAATCGCACTTGGTGCCCCACTGGTCGGTGCAGCATCCCGCGACTAACCCGGCTTGGTCGCCGGTGGTATTGCACCACGCCGAAACGGACAGAGCGAACGCAATCAACATTACAAGTGCGGCGAATTTTCCCATCGAATCCCTCACCTCAAAGCTTTTTCTGCACGAATTTCTTGCGCTTCGTCCCGTCCTGCGAGAGGAAGCCCGCCATGTTGCGGTAATAACCGAGAGCGGTGGATTTCCTCTGCGCGTCGTGGTGGAAGTTGCGCTTCATGAAGACGTACGCGAGCGGAAGCAGAAGCACTACGGCGACGAGCGCGGCTGTCTGCAAATCAAAGGGCACTATGAGCTTCCAGCGCGTCTGCGGCTGCTCCTGGCTGACAACCGGCGCCGCTGAAGGCGACGGGGACGGCGAAGGAACAACTGTTGAAGTCGGCGTCGGAATTATTGTCGGCGACGCTATTGGCGACGGGGAAGGCGAAGGAGATGGCACCGCCGTAGGGGTAGGCGTAGGAGTCGGGGATGGCGTGGGCGAGGGCGACTGCGTCAGCGACAAAATGAATTCGAGGCACGCGTTCGTCAGAATATTGCCGAACTCCTCGACGTCCGTAAGGTTTCCCTGCTCCAGATGGTATTCTAGTCCGAATTCAGTGTAGTTGGAAACCGGGCAATAGAATCCCGCATCGTACGCGGTTTTTGACGGCTGCGGATTCCACAAGCCGCGCATGCGCATCCAAAGCTCTATGCCGTTGATTTTCTTGCTTACGGAGTAAGCGCCGATGGACTGCCGCGCCGGAAGGATGTGGAACGTGTACATGAGGTCCGCGTAGTCGGCATCGTACTGGTTAGAATACGCGTTGTACGATACCGAGCGGAAATCTATCGGCGCGCCGAAATGCTGCGAGAGTGCCCTCTGCGTAGCGTTGACGAAAAGAACCTGCTGCTCGTTCTCCGTGAGGCTGGAGACGAAGCCAGCTACCAATATCAGCAACAGCAGACGCCTCAAGATACCCACCGCAGCGATTAATGCAACGCGGTTTTTAAAGCAAACGGAGCGAAGGAAGCAAACGGTTAATAAAATCGCCGCAGTTCTGCGCTCATGATTCGCGCCGTGCTCTTCGACTTGGACAACACGCTCATCGACTTCATGGCGATGAAGCGCGCGTGCGTGGACGCCGCCGTCAACGGCATGCGCTCCGCGGGATTGCGGACGCCGCGCGAAAAAGCGGTGCGCAGGATGTTCGCGCTCTATTACAGGCACGGGCTCGAGGACCAGCGGATATTCCAGAAATTCCTGAAGCAGGAAACCGGGCGCGTCGACTACGCGATTCTTGCCAAGGGAGTGGTGGCGTACAAGAAAGTAAAAGAGGGGTTCCTGTACCCGTATCCGAACGTGGCGGACACGCTGGCTGCCCTGCGCGCCCGCGGCTACAAACTCGGAATCGTAACGGACGCGCCGCGCATGCAGGCGTGGATGCGGCTCGCCGCGATGAATCTCGAGCGTGCGTTCGACTTCGTCGTCTCGTTCGAGGACACGCGCAAGCGCAAGCCCAGCGCCCTTCCGTTCGCCGCCGCCCTGAAAAAAATGAAGGGCGTTTCGCCGTCGGAAATACTTTTCGTAGGCGATTCACTTGAACGCGACGTGAAAGGCGCGGCGCGGGCGGGCATGAAAACCGCGCACGCGAAATACGGGGAAGTTCGCAAGCAAAAAGGCCCGAAGCCCGACTACGTGCTGAAGGACGTAAGCGATCTTAAGAAAATCCTGCGCTGAAAAACGCTAGCCGCCCTTCGCGAATATCATTATCCCGCTGCTTATGAATTCGATCGCCAGCGCCACGAGCAGCAGCCCCATGATTTTCGAGAAAATCTCGATGACGTTGCTTCCGACTTTCTGCTGGATGCGGTGGGCGTTGCGGATGAGCAGCCAGCTCAGCGAGAGCGAGATTAACGACGCAAGAATCGCAACCGGAAGCCCGTATTGCGCCTTCAGGAAAATCACGGTAACGAGCACTCCGGGGCCGGTGAGCATGGGCGTGGCGATGATGATTGCCACCGCGGTTCCCGTGGGCTTTTTCTCGTCCTTCGAAAGCGAGAAACCGAGCACGATTTGCAAACCCAGGAGAGCGAGCACGATGCCGCCGCCTATCTTGAAGGAAGCGAGCGAGATGCCGAGCATCGAGAGCACGTTCATGCCGAAGAATATGAACGGAACCATGAGCAACGCCGCGACTACGGCGGCCTCGTTCGCGGACTTCACGCGCTGCTCATCCTTGAATCCCTTTGTGAGCGCGAGGAACGGCCCGATGCTGGAGAAGGGGTCCATTACCACGAAGAGCATTATGAATGCGGGAATCAGCTGTTCAAACATGTTCTAGAAAAGCCTCACTTCGAATCCCGAGCACGGGACCGTGATTCCCCAGTTGAGCAGAACCTGCGGGTGCAGCTCGCCGACTACGCCTATCATTTTTCCGTCAAGCATCACGCGCGCCTGCCTTCCTGCCAGGAACTGCGGCGCGGAGGCTTGCTCGAAAGAGGGCGCCTTTCCGAAAAGGCTGACGCACGCCTTGCGCAGAACCGAAGCGGACTCGCTTAGCGACGCGTCGGCGTGCGCGTTCAAAGCGCAAAGATGCGTGTGCTCCGCGGATTTCGTGTCGCGCGAAGAATCCTTTTCAACAACCTCGCCCGCTTCGAAGACGCGCTGAGGATACGATGAATGCGTATTTTCCGACAGCACTTCGAGAAGCGAGGGCATGATTGTGGAACGCAATGCGGAATATTCCTTGCTTACGGGGTTCTTGATGCGAACGAGATTTTTTTCCGCGAGGGATTTGAACGCCTTCTCCTCGTTCGAGAGCACGTACGTCATCAGCTCGGCGTAGCCCGCGCCCACTAGCAGGTCGCGCGCCTTTTCCTCGAACAGCGTTTTCTTGCTGAGCGAACCTAACGTGAAAACTGACGGTTTCTTCGGAGCGAATGAATTGTAACCGTAGCCGAGCGCCACTTCCTCGATTAAGTCCGCCTCGTGCAGGAAGTCGGCGCGATATCGCGGAATCGAGCATTTCAGGACGCCTTTCTTCGCTTCAACCGCCGCGATGCGTTGCCTCGCCAGGTAGCGTGCCATCTCCGAAGCGGTGAACGAAGTGCCCAGAGTCTTGTTAGTGCCGTCAACTGAAAGAAGCATTGTTTCTGGCGCGGTTTCCGGCGTTTCCTTGCCGGCAATTGAGACGCTCTCTATACGCGCCCCGTCGTCCGAGAAATTCTGGCACAGGATGTTCAGCGCCGCATTGCAGGCGTCGTAATCCGTGCCCGTCACGTCGAGGAACAAATCCGTCGTCTTTTCCGTCACCGTAGTGCGGGCGGCGTTGATGATGGGCGGGAACGAAACCACGCCGTGCGCGTCCGTGATTACGGGGCAGCGTTTTTTGTCCGCAAGAGCGAACGCATATTCCTTGCCCTTGTCGTGCTGCGATAGAATCTGCCCCGGAGTCGCCTCTCGAGCCCAGCTGAGTGGAACGAACTTGACAGAGTCGGGGGCGACAGCGCGGTATTCAAAGGGCGGCTTCGTCTTCGCCGCATCGTGGACGCCTATCGCGACTTTCTTGCGCCTGCGTCCGTGCGTCAACGTAAGCTTCTCCTGCACCTGCATGATTTCCCCGACGTCGCCGGCGGTTATTTTCAGTCCGCGCGCAAAAGCGCAGCATATGAAAGGGCGTACCGCCTTCACCGAGGCGTCCACTTTCATGACCGCCTTGCCTTTTTCGATTTTAAGCAGAGGCAAACCCGTCTCCTTCTCGAACAAACCCTTCAGCGAACGCAATATTCCCTCGCGGCAGAGCAGGTCGGGGCGGTCGGGCGTAACCTCGAGCGTCATTTCATCGCCGTTGCCAGCCTCGACCGTCGCCTTCACGTCGGGCAGCTTGTCGAGAAGCTGCGATTCTGTGATTCCCTTCAATCGCGACAGAAGCCACGATTTTGAGACGGAAACCGAAACCATGCGTTTAAATACCAAATTCCGAAATATAATACCTTGCGTGAGGAATGTGAAAGGCGGTTTACTTCATTGACGTGTGCCTTCCCGTAACTAGCCTCGCGTATAACCGTTCCGACTTCTGTGGCGCAGATCGTCTAGCCTGGTCTAGGATTCGAGCCTGTGGAGCTTGCGACGCGAGTTCAAATCTCGCTCTGCGCCCTCCGAATTACCCCGCAGTTGGAGTTGAACGTTGAAATGGACCTTACGCCGGTTCGGGGATGCAGGGACTTCCTGCCCGAAAAAAAGATAGCGCGCGACGCGGTTATAGAGAAGCTGCGGCGCGTCTTCGAGGCGTACGGGTTCAACCCGCTCGAAACCCCTGCGCTCGAGAACTTCGAGGTGCTTTCGTCGAAGTACGCGGGAGGCGACGAGATACTGAAGGAAACCTACAAGCTCACGGACCAGGGGAAGCGCGACTTGGGGCTGCGCTACGATTTGACTGTGCCGCTCTGCCGCGTCGTCGCTTCCAACCCCCGCATGACCCTTCCTTTCAAGCGCTACCAGATTGCGAGCGTATGGCGCGACGGGCCCATCAAGGCGGGCCGCTACAGGGAATTCGTCCAGTGCGACGTCGACACCATCGGGGCAAAGGGAATGATAGCGGACGCGGAACTTATCGCGCTGACTCAGGACGCTTTTGATTCGTTGGGAATGAAGACGTTCATAAAAATAAACAACCGCAAATTGCTGGACGCGCTTCTCCTGAAAGCGGGAGTTCCTTCCGCCAAGCAACCCGACGCGATACTTTCGCTCGACAAGCTGGCGAAGATAGGCAAGGAAGGCGTGCGCGCCGAACTTTTCGAGCGCGGCGTGGAGGCTAAAAGCGCCGAGGAAATCCTCGCCATGTTCGACTCCTTCGCCAAAAAGGGCAACGACGAAATCATCGACAAGCTCGCTTCGATTGTGGGCGCCGAGGACGCGGGTTTGAAGGAACTGCGCGACGTGATGCAGTACTGCGCCGCGTTCGGGGTTCGCGAGGACTTCGTAGCAGCAGACCCGTCGCTGGCGCGCGGGCTTTCCTATTACACGGGAACGGTGTTCGAGGCTTTCCTTACCGAGGGCGCAATCACGTCGAGCATCGCCGCGGGCGGAAGATACGACAAGCTCGTGGGCGCTTTCGCGGGACGCGGCGAGGATATGCCCGCCGTCGGAATATCCTTCGGCTTGGATGTAATCGGAGAGGCGCTCGCCGACGGAACGAAGGAAAAGAAGACGGTAGTGCGCGCCTTCGTGATTCCCATTAAAACAGGGGCGGCTGCCGCAAAAGCCGCGCAGGAACTCCGCCGCATGGGCGTCCCTACGGCTATCGACTTGAACGACCGCGGGGTTTCGCGCTGCCTCGAATACGCGGCGAAGGAGGGAATACCGTACGCCGTGCTGGTGGGCGAGGCGGAACTCAAGCAGAAAAGCGTGAAACTGCGCGACATGGCGTCGGGAAAGGAGGAACTGCTGTCGGTAGCCGAAGCTGCAGCACGCATCAAAAGCACTTTTTGCTCGCGCTGATGCGCTCGCAAAACCTGCACTAAAAACGATTAAGGCAACCTTTAAAACGAATAAGCGCTGATAGATAAGAGGTGGAATTTATGGACGACGACTCTACGCCGCGAGAAGCATACATCCGCGGAAGGCTCGAAGGACTGAACGAACTCATAGGCATTCTCAAGGACGCGGTGAACACGGACAAGCCCGTTGAACCGAACACCGTCGTCAAGACGATAGTGCTTCACATCTCGAACGAGATGGACGAGATAGTCTCCCAGATGAAGGAGGACCACGGCGCGTCGCACCCAGTTCTGAAGAAGGCGGAGAGGGAGAGCGACAGGATGGAGAAGGAAGCGAAGGCTATGGAGCCGGAAGACGAGGAGACCGTGCCCGTCATGAAGAAGAACGTTGAAAGCGCCGACGACTTGATGAAGAGCCTGATGGCGATGCGCGAGGAAAGCAAATGACGCTTGTACCCGGAGATGAAGTCTGCGGCATAGAGGAATTCGCTCCGGCCGAAGGCACGTACGAGGAGGGCGACTTCGTCTACGCCAGCATAGTCGGCACGAAAAGCGAAAACGCCCAGAAGCGCATCGTCGGCGTCAACGGCAGGGGCGTGCGCGGGCTCGCGAGGGGCGACATCGTCTACGGAAAGGTGATGGACGTCTACGACGCGGTTGCGCTCATACAGTTCGAGGCGGTGAACCCGCACCTCGGCGCGCATTCGACTTACTGCTATCTGCGCATCTCCGAGGTCAGGCGGGGCTACGCCGAAACGTTCCGCGAATACATACGCATCGGGGACATGGTGAGGGCGCGCGTCAAGGAAGTGTCGCCGCTCGGCATTCACGTCACCATAGCGGACCGCGAGCTGGGCATCATAAAGCCGGCGTGCACCCGCTGCAGGAGCTGGATGGAAATAAAGGGCGACGAATGCGTCTGCCCTGTGTGCGGAAACCGCGAACGGCGCAAGACTGCGGAAAAGTAGTTTAGTCTTCCTTTCTTTTGCTGCGCTTGATGCGGGTAGTCAGCTCGCCGCCGAGCTTGTTGCGTTCGTCCTTCATGTCGCCGAGCATGTTGAGCTCCGCGAGATGCTTCTTGTTCTCCTCGAAATTGTCGGAGAACTTGCCGGGGTACTTCTCGATCAAGTCCTTGGCTACGGACCGCGTGTGCTTTCCTTTCATTCTTCCCAAATCGATTTCACCTGTTCAAATACTATAGCCCCGGGCAGATTCGAACTGCCGTAAAAGGCTTCAAAGGCCTTCGTCCTTGACCGCTAGACGACGGGGCTTTGTTCGAATTTCAGTCCTGCGGGCTAAAAATGGTACTGAGAAAGGTATTCGGTTGGCGGTATTAATAACGTTGTCGCTGGGGCTGGCGGAAAGGATTTTAAATCAGGAAACGCTTTTGGAAGGAGGTGGTGGGCGCATGTGGAAGGGACGCGACGTCATAACGATGCGGGAGTTCACGCGAAAGGACATGGAGGAGGTTCTCGCGCTTTCCGAGAAGATGGAGAAGATATCCCGCGGAAGAGGGTATGATCCGATTCTCAAGGGCAAGATTCTCGCAACTCTTTTCTTCGAGCCTTCCACGAGAACTATGTTTTCGTTCCAAACCGCGATGCTCCGGCTCGGAGGCACGGTAATCGGCACCGCCGAACCTAAAAGCACGAGCGCGGCGAAGGGAGAGACGCTCTGGGACATGATAAAGCTCGTGCACGAATGTTCCGATGCGATTGTTATGCGCCATCCGAACGAGGGCTCCGCACGGCGCGCAGCAGAATCAAGCGACGTCCCGTTCATCAACGCAGGCGACGGGAGCAACCAGCACCCGACGCAGGCACTTCTCGATTTGTACACCATCAAGCAGCAGAAGAAGAAAATCGACGGACTGAACGTGCTCCTGCTCGGCGATTTGAAATACGGGCGCACGGTGCACTCGCTCGCCTACGCGCTGTCGCAGTTCGAGGACGTCACCATAACGCTCCACTCGCCCGCGCAGCTCCGCTTCCCCGCGTGGATGTACGCGGAGCTCAAGGAATCCGTGAAGATACGCGAGATTCCCTCGATGGACTTGAGCCAGGCGGACGTGGTGTACGCGACGCGGATACAGAAGGAAAGATTCGCCGACCCGACGGAATACGCGCAGAGCGCCTACGTCCTCGACGCCGAAAAAATCGGCACGATGAAGGAGGACGCGATTATCATGCATCCGCTTCCCCGCGTCGACGAAATCGCGACCGAGGTTGACGCGGACAAGCGTGCAAAGTACTTCAGGCAGGAGGCGAACGGGATTGCGGTGCGAATGGCGCTGCTCTCGCTCGTCATGACGGGGAGATGATGCCAATGACTACCGACAAAAAGGAAAGGGAAGGCGAGATGCGTGTCAAGAAAATCGAGAACGGCGTAGTCATAGACCACGTCAACGCCGGCAAGGCGCCCGCAATCCTGAAACTTCTGGGAATCGATTCCACTTTTCCGGGCACGGTAAGCATCATCATGAACATCCCGAGCGCGAAGTTCGGGCTCAAGGACATCATCAAAATAGAGGGAAAGGTGATGGCCGAGGCGGAGATTAACAAGATAGCGCTCGTCTCCCCGCACGCAACAGTCAACATCGTCAAGGACTACCACGTCGTGAAGAAGCACGCCGTCAAGCTGCCCGAGAAACTCGAAGGGATAATCCGCTGCCCGAACGCCATCTGCATCTCGAACCGCGAGGGAACTCCCAGGCTGCGCGTCGAGCAGCAGTCGCCGTTGAAGGTGCGCTGCGAGTATTGCGAGCGCGTGTTCACGGAAGAGCAGCTGGCGTAAATAAAAAGTGCAGGGGAAGAGATTTGAACTCTTGAACCCCTAAGGGAGCAGGCTCTAAACCTGCCGCATTTTCCAAGCTCTGCCACCCCTGCTTCGAATAGGAAATGACTGCCAGCGTTTATAATCAGCGAGGCTGGGGGCGGTTATTTGCCCCGCAGCTTCTTCACGATACAGCATTTGCGTTAACCGGCACCGCCCAAAAAAAGTAAACGCAGCTATCTGCGGTTCGGCGGCTTCCTCGTAACGAAATAAACCGCTGCAATCACAGCTATAACCGCAACGACGCCGACTATCGGAACCCAGCCGAATCCGTTCGCTTGCGTGTTCGGATTTACCGAAGCAATAGCGGTTGCTTGGTTTGTGGCAGCAACGGTCGGAGCGGCAGTAGCAGTTGGTTGCGGGGTCGGGGATGGGTTTTGACTGGTCGGATTAACCGACGGCGTTGCTGTTACGGCAATCAGGTTTACTCCCCCGCCGTATGTTATGCGTAGGTTGGCGTAAGCGGGGCTGATCGTCTCTCCGAATTGCACGTTATGGCCGTTCACCTGGACCGTGAAAGTCCCGTTTAGGAGCCCTGTCGGTATGGATACCGCGGCAGAGCCCGTAGTTCCGCTGGAATCGGCGGTCTTGAAGGTGATGGTGTTCGTTGCCTGATCAAAATCTAGAGCGGAGACGGACGAATTAGAGTTGACGGTTACGGGAAAGCACTTGCCGTTCGATGCAACGGAGTAATCGTAAGCGGGCCTTGCTTCCTTTAGAATGACCGCCCGGGCATTGGCGCTGAAGACGTTGCGAACCGCATTGGAGTCCAAAGTGGCGAGGGCGCTCCTCCAACGGCCCACCGCATTTGGCGGAGCGTCTTGAACCGTGTTATTTGCGTAGTTGAACCATCTCTTCGGATCGTTGCCCCCGCCGGCATCGGTAGCCCAGAGGATTCGGGAGTTCCAGGTTTCGAAGAACTCTTTCCATCGCGCATTGAGGCGTCCGTCGGTTTGGTTAACGAAGACTCCCCGCCAGTTGGAATTAAGCGCGCCGGGGTCGTTCATCATGTTCTGAATTCCGGCGGTGTCCAGATACAAATTGGGGTAGCGCATAAGATAGTAATCGAGCGTGTCTGCGTTGAGCGGCATATTGTTGAATCCCAGATGGGACCAGATGAACGTCGCATTTTCGTTGTAGCTGAACATCCGTTCCAGAGCGGCGTTCGCAACGGGATCGTCGGGTACGAAGTGGAAGGAGATGGGAACGCGATAGATTGCCGACAAATTCACGACCTGAAGCATTAACGGCGTGTCGGGTTGAACGTAGATGTCCGGAGGCGGGGTATAGGAAGCGCCGTTGTAGTATCTCAGGTTAATCTCGCCTATTCCGGTGAATCTTCCCGTGTCCAGTTGCGTTTTGACATGGTCGATGAATTGTTGACCGCCATCGAGCCACGGCGGATTGTCCGGAAAGGCAACGAAGGTGGAGAATCTGCCAGGATACTGCGCGATATAGTTCAATGATCTTGCGTCGTTATCCGGATACAGGAGGGCCATGCTCACCCCCGCCTGATCCA
Source organism: Candidatus Norongarragalina meridionalis (assembly GCA_902384935.1). Classification (GTDB taxonomy): domain Archaea; phylum Micrarchaeota; class Micrarchaeia; order Norongarragalinales; family Norongarragalinaceae; genus Norongarragalina; species Norongarragalina meridionalis. The sequence continues at coordinate 4,830 of CABMDO010000013.1, read as the reverse complement.
TCTCCGAAATCACAAAATCCGAAGTGTAGTCCGAAGTTACGTGAACATGCGCGTCGAAAATCTTCAAATTGCCTGGCGATGTGTCCGTAAATTTGGGAGTGCAAACGTTGTCGGGCGCACTCGCGCCGTCGTGAACAAGGACGGAAAACAAGAGGAAGGAAAAAAGAAAAAGTCCGATACCGTTTTTCGCAAGTCTCATGGCAACGAATATCGTACGCTATTATCGCTATTAAATCATATGCAAACGCATACGCGCGTTTCCTATCTCCCGCGCAACTTCTTCACGATTCGGTATCCCGCGTAAACCAGCAGCGCAAGGACCGCGATCGGCAGGATTACCGCGAGCAGAAGCACAAGAATGGTGAGGAGGACGTCGCCGCTCGTAGGCGCATACTCTTCCTCCTGCGGCGGCATCGAAAAGTTCATGTCCGGCGGGGTATACGTCGGAAGCGACGCCCGGTACGAGGAATAAATCAGCGCGTTCTGGAGTTTCACCATTTCGGTATAATTTATGGAGAGATTGCCGATTGCTTCTTCGAAGGCGCCCGCTCCTTTTGACAGCAGTACGCTGCGGTACGGATACAGCAGCTCGTCGTCCGAAACATCTGTGCCCGCGGCGGAGCGCATGGCGTTCAGGACGAGCTCGGAATCCTCGGAAGCAGTCGAACGGTTGCCAGTGGGGGCGGAGCGGCTGAGCTGCGAAAGCATCGCCGCCACCGAACCGTCGCCGAACCGATTTGCGAAGGAATCGAATATGAAATGGGAATACTGGTAGCCGAACTCCAGATCGCTTCTAGATTGCAGGGTGTTCGGATTCCATTCAGGCGTCCATGCCCCTCCCTTGAGGTAGAAATCCTCAAGGCTGTCGAGGCGGATGCGCCGCGTGAAGACGACGATCGGCACGGTCGTGCCGTTGAACGTCTGATTCGTCACGACGTAGGCGGACGAGTCCGGAATGCCCTCCTGGGCGTCGTAAATGCGGTAGGCGACGAACTCGGAAACGCCCTCCTTGAACCACGACGAACCCTGCGCGGGAAGCGACTCCATGAAGCCGTGGGTTGTTTCGTGCAGTATCATTTCCGCCGCCGAAGAAGTGTCGTTCAGGTTGGAAACCAGCAGGAAGCGCCGCATTCGGATAAGGCAGGCGCCGACGTAATCCCCTGCGAAAAGGATGATGTTTTCGGGAATCGCCAGAATCAGGAAGCGGCCGCAGTTGGGCGCGACGCCCGTCAGCTTCCCGACAGTCGGGTAGCCGCTTTCGGTTTTCGCCATGATTTCCGAATAGTCGTCGCCTTCTGGAGCGAAGACTTGGTAGTGCGGGTAATCGCGCGACGAGTAGCCGCGCCCGTCGTTCGCGACTTCGAGGACGCGCAAAATTATTCCTCCGATTGACGTGACGACGGAATCCTTCGCTTGCGGCTCGGAAGCAAATAGGGACGAGCCGTCGAAGTGAAGCCGCGCCTCGGTTTGCGAACCGCTGAAGCCCGCCATGCTGAAACTCGAAAAGCATACCGGCCCAACGCAGTCCGAAGCGTTTTCATGGCTGAACCGAATCCTGATGTTCTGCCCCGCCTCGCCGCTCTTCGAGAAGAAGAACACTTGGCCGTTCTCCACGTAGTATTCGAGCGGACCCTGCGAATCGTAAACGCCTACTGCCTGCATGCCAGCGGGCTCCCACCACGAATACTCGCTGAAGGGCCACTCCAGGAAGATGTTGGCGTCCGCCTCCACCGAACCGTTGCCGTGGAAGTAAAAGTCGTATGAAACGCTCGACGCCGCCCAAACCGATGAAGAAAGGAAAAGAACGAGCAGCGGAAGCCCGAGGCGCATGAACGTGGAAAGGAAGCCGCGCTTTTTAATGCAGCGAAACCGCGCCTACTACCCGCAACCCCTTGGCGTTAAGATTGCAGAGGAGCGCGGCTTCGCCGCGCATCAATGCAATTGGCTTCTCCGCGGACATTTTTACGGAAGCAGACGCACCGGGCGCGACTTCTCCTTCGAATTTCACTGGCTCGAACTGCGTGCCCGCGCCGAGATGATAGGTGCCGGAAGTAACGGGCGAACGCAAAAAGGAAACGGCGGTCAGTTCGCAGGTGAAATCCTTCGCCGCGATTCCGTCATTCGCGAGCAGGGTTCCCCTGTCTATTTCCCCGGCTTTCGCGTTCTTCACGCACAAGCCGACGCGGTCTCCGGTTTCGGCGTTCTTGGAATCAACGTCGTTCCTCTGGATGCTCTTGATTTCTATTTCTCTTTCGAGGGGATGCGCCATCATCGTGTCGTGCACGGCGATCGCGCCGCGCTTGACTACTCCCAAAACAACGGTGCCCACGCCCTTTACCTCGAAACAATGATCCACGAGAATTTCGGAGGTTCCGGGCGGGCGGGAAATGTCAAGCGAAAGCAGGTGATTTTTCGCCTCGTGCACGTCCGTGAAGATTTTGCTGTCTTTCAGCGAGGTTTTTGAAATGAACGGCGTCAAATCCATCTGACTGACGAAAACAGCGGGCATCTTCAGAATATCCAAGGCGACGATTATCTCGCCGAGCGCGGGCGACGGAACGTCGGCGAGCACCATCGCGACGTCGGACAGCGCCAGCGTCTGCGAAAGCACGGAGAGCTTGTCCGGATAGGCGATCGGGTCGATTGCCGACACGATTTTGCCCTGGAAAACCGTGTGGTAGAAGCCCATGTCGTCGACGTTCGCCTTCTTGCCGATGCTTTGGGCTGCTTCGGCTCTTTTAGCCGAATCGGCGCCAAGAACCGCGATGTTGAGCGCAGTCATAGGGTAATGTTACGGAAGCGGAAGGATTAAATATCCTATGTTATATAAACATAACATAAGGTTGTATAGACATAACAAAAAGTTAGGGGAGGATAACATGATGAAACCGAAGGCGAAATACGTGTTCCTGATGGTGGCGGCGGGCGTCGTCATACTAGCGAGCATTATCGGGCAGTTCCTTCTGGGCGGCCTGGACGTCCGCGTGATGTCGGTGCTGATGGCGGTGGGCTGCGCCATGCTCGCCGTTTCCGTCGTTCGATACTGGCGCGGCGAAACCGTCGAGAAGGACGAGATGACCAAGGTGGTGCAGAACAGGATGTTCGCCTACTCGTGGTGGGCGACGTACATAGTCATCGCGGCGATGGCGCTCGGAAACGAATTCAGGATTGTTTCGCTAGATGCCAGCGCGATTCTCGCGACGCTGTTCTTCGTCATGATAATAACGCTGCCCCTGGCGAAGTGGATCGTGATGAGAAGGGGGCTGGCGGAATGAAAACGCGCATGAAGGAGCTTCGGGCGCGGCATGGCATGACGCAGGAGGAGCTCGCCAGAAAGGTGGGCGTGCGGCGCGAAACCATCCTTTTCATAGAATCGGGCAAGTACAACCCGTCGCTTAAGCTCGCCTTCGGCATAGCGAAGGCGCTTCACTCGAAGGTGGAGGACGTCTTCACGCCGGAAAAGAAGGACTTCCCGCGTTCGGAGTGAAAGGGTTTTAAGCAGGCTCGCAGTTTTTAGTGCAGGTTTTGCGAGCCGCGTCTTGCTGGACGCATGCCGCGGCATGCGTCATGTAGGGCGGCGAGTAAAAAGTGCGGGGGGATTTCCGATGAAAGCAGTCGTATTATGCGGCGGCAAGGGCACGCGCCTGCGGCCGTACACGCACACGGTTCCGAAGTCCATGCTCGTTCTGGGAAGGAAGCCCATCCTGCAGTACGTCGTGGAATACCTCAAGCGCGAGGGCGTGCGCGACATGATTTTCACCGTCGGGCACATGCGCGACCAAATCATGAGCCACTTCAAGGACGGGAAGAAGTACGGCGTCTCCATCAAGTACGCCGAGGAAGAGGAGGAGCTCGGAACAGCCGGGAGCGTCCTGAACGCGCAACCCCTCGTGAAGGATGACGACTTCCTCGTGCTCATGGGCGACCAGCTTACGAACGTCAGCCTCAAGAGGATGATGTCCTACCACAAGGAGAAAAAAGCCACCGCCACGGTGGGGCTGAAACGCATGGGCGTGCCCCTGCAGTTCGGGACAGTCGATACGCGCGCCGACGGACTGGTTACGCTTTTCAAGGAGAAGCCCATTCTACAGTACCAGATAAACTCGGGAATTTACGTGCTCAACGAGAAGGCGTTCAACTACCTTCCGGAAAAAGGGGACTTCGCGATGGACGTATTCCCGGAAATGCTCCGCAAGCGCGAGCGCCTGTTCGGATACGTCTTCGACGACTACTGGATAGACGTCGGGAGCCTCCACGACTACGAGCGCATCAACCAGACGCTCAGCCTGGTGGACCTCATAACGCAGAAATAAAAGGCTGGCAGTCCATAAGCCGTTCATGGGCTTTTTGGACGCAGTCCGCGGTTTATTCAAACAGAAGCCAGCGCAAGCCTCGGCTCCGGCAGCTCCGTCTACCAACTCCTTCGCCGAGGTGCGCGAGCGGCTGAAGCAGGAGAAGGAAAAGCGCCTGGCGTCGGTTTATCCCGAATGCGGGAAAATCGTCGGGCAAATCAAGGACGAATACGGCGCGTTGAAGGACACCGTCCTTGCGTTGGAAGGGAAGCAGCCGCAGCAGGAACAATTCGAAAATATCGCCCTGCAAATGCGCGAGAACTTCCTGAAGCGCATGCCTCCTTTGCTCGCCGTCCAGTTCCCCGAGAAAATCGACTACGATTCGGTGCGCGCCTTCCATTCGGCGGTATTCAACGACATGGCGCAAATAACGAAAGTGGTTTCGGACAACCGCTATCTTTTCGGCTTGTACAAGGAGGAAATGGAGTCCTTCGCGCTACACATGAAGAAAATCGGCGACCTAGCCGACGCAATGCCT
>CABMDO010000012.1 GCA_902384935.1 Candidatus Norongarragalina meridionalis | reverse complement strand
GGGAACAAGTCGCAGGGCGCGCGCACCGCCGCGCTTTCCGCGTTCCGTTCGGGAAAATCGCGCATCATAATCGCCACCGATCTGGCGGCGAGGGGAATCGACGTCGACGGGATAACCCACGTGATAAACTACGAACTTCCGAACGAACCCGAAACGTACGTGCACCGCATCGGGCGCACCGCCCGCGCAGGCGCCACCGGCTCCGCGGTTTCGTTCTGCGACCTCGACGAAACGATTTACCTGCACGACATCGAAAAGCTCACGCACCAGAAAATGACGGTGAATGAAAAGCATTCGTTCCATTCGCAGAAGGCGCAGGATGCTAAAAAGGAACTGGAAGCCGGAAGGATGCCGAGGGGCATAAGCCCGCCGCACAGGCGGCAGGGCAACCGTCCGCAAGGACGCCGCGGCAACGAACAGCGAAACCGCGGGCACTACCGGCGTTAGGGCGTAATTTTCGTCCCGGCTTTTCCCGCGAGAGCGTCGCCGATGCGTTCGGGCGACGTTATGATTACTTCTTTTCCGCCTTTTTCCAGGAATTGCAGCGCCGCTTCGATTTTCGGGCCCATGCTCCCCGCAGGGAACTGCTTTTCCGCCAAATAGCGCCGCGCTTCCCCCAAAGTCATGCGGGAAAGCTTACGCTCGCCTGGTTTGCCATAGTTGAGGCGTACGGAGTCAACTGCGGTGGAAATAAGCAGCAAATCCGCCTTTATTTCCGACGCGAGCAATGCCGACGCGAAATCCTTGTCTATCACCGCCTCGGCGCCGCGCACTTCCTTTCCGTCGCGAACAACTGGTATTCCTCCGCCTCCGACTGCGACGACTATCACGCCGCGTTCGACGAGCGTCTTCACCGCCTCCTTTTCCATGATGTCAAGCGGTTTCGGCGAAGGGACGACTCGGCGATAGCCGCGTCCCGCGTCCTCCACCATCGCCCAGTTATCGCGAAGCTTGTGATCGATTGCCTCTTCCTTGGAATAGAACGGGCCGATTGGTTTGGTCGGCTTGGTGAACGCGGAGTCTTTTGCATCGACGAGAACGCGGGTTACAACCGCCGCCACTTCCTTCTTTATTCCCGCTTCTTCGAGCCGCGCGGAAAGCGCCTGCGCTATTATGTAACCGAGTTCTCCCTGCGTGAAGGCATCGCAATAGTCCAGGGGAGAGGGGGGAATGATGTTCGCAGCCAGTTCGCTCCGCAGCAATGCGAAACCCACCTGCGGGCCGTTGCCGTGCGTGACGACGACGTCCCATCCGGATTTAATCATGCCCGCGATATGCCCGCACGTTTCCAGCGCGTTCTCGTACTGCTCCTGCTCGGTGCCTTTCTGGCCTTTGCGGATAAGGGAATTTCCTCCTATCGCGACTACGGCGAGCGGCATAAAACTAGCCCTCCTCTTCGAGTCCGAAACGCTTCCAGAGCAAGCTGATGAGCGAGGATGGAGGAATGACGCCGAGTTCCGTGACGAACGCGGTGACGCAAGAAGAGGGAGTGACGTCGAACGCGGGATTCATTATGTGCAGTTTCCGCGGACGCTTCTTTTTCTCCCATATCTCGTCTGGGGAACGCTCCTCGATTTTCTCGCTTTCCCCCCACAGCGTCAGCGGGTCGAACTTGTGCGTGCCGGTGCACGAGTAAAACGACTTTCCGTGTTCCTTCGCCAGCGTCGCGATGTTGCACGTCCCGATTTTGTTGATGAGGTCCCCTTCCGCGGTAATGGCGTCGGCGCCTACGAAAACCAGGTCATCGTCGCTCAATTTTCTCAGAATCGTACTCACGGCGGAATCAACTGCGAGCGTAGTGTCGATTCCGTAGTCCGAAAGCTCCTTCGCGCTGATTCTACCCTGGTAAAGGGGGCGCGATTCCGTGCAAAAGACGTGCGGCTTCTTTCCGTCGTCCTGGGCTTTTTTCAGCGCCCTCATGACGGTGGAGGAATGGCAGTGAATAAGCACGGAAGCGCCCTTCGGAATCAACCGCGCGCCGTATTCGGCGATTTTCATCTTCGTGCGGAGCGCGTTTTCATGGTACTCGCGCGCCTCCTGCTCAACGAGCTGTTTCAGCGCCACGACGTCAGTCTCCCTGGATTCCATCGTGCGCAAAAGCATGAAGCGCAATGCGTTGCGCAAGGCGGGTTCGGTGGGGCGGGACGTCTTCAAAAAGGCGACTGCGCCGCGCATCTCCTTTACGAAGCCCTTTCGCGTCTTCGCCTGCGAGGCGAGCATTTCCTGGGCAAGCGCGTTGACGCTCTTCGCCGCAACTGCCTCGGCGCCCTGTATCCTGAGCGCCTTGATTTCGGCGTATGTTTTAAGAACGGGCTTCAGCACAGCAACCATTATTAAGCAGTTTAATAAAATCCTTTTGTTGTTACCCCTCTACCTAGGGGTAAGGTGATATTTCATGGGTTCAAAAGAAGTGGATTTTGAAAGGATGTTCGGCGCCAAAAACACCGCGATTATCGCGAAGGGCGGAATGCCCGTATCGCAGGAAGACGCGGACTTGCTGAAGTTTCTGGAGGACAGCGCGCCGAAGGTTTGCGTCGTAGGAGCTGGAGGCTCGGGCAGCAACACCATAAGCCGCATGAGCGAAGTGGGCATCGCGGGCGCGAAGCTCGTCGCGATGAACACCGACGCCCAGCACCTGATCGCCACCAAGGCTTCCAAGAAGGTGCTTCTCGGGCGCGTCAAAACCAAGGGCTTGGGCGCGGGCAGCAACCCCGAGGTTGGCGAAGCCGCCGCAATGGAGGCGGTGGACGAAATCAAGCAAGTCGTAGAGGGAATGGACCTCGTATTCGTCACGTGTGGCATGGGAGGCGGCACGGGCACGGGAAGCGCGCACGTCGTCGCGCGCTCCGCCAAGGAGGGCGGCTCGCTCGTCATCGGCGTCGTAACGCTCCCGTTCACTTCCGAGGGAACGAAACGCATGCGCAACGCGCTTGACGGACTCGAAAAGCTCAAGAGGGAAGCGGACACGGTTATCGTAATCCCGAACGACAAGCTTCTTTTGTTTGTCCCCGACCTGCCGCTTAATTCCGCTTTCAAGACCGCGGACATGGTGCTCGCGAATTCCGTGAAGGGAATCACGGAACTCATCACGAAACCCGGGCTCGTGAATCTCGATTTCGCGGACATCCGCACGATACTCGAAAAAAGCGGAACCGCCATGATAGGCGTTGGCGAGGTAGGAAACGTCGAGGCGCGCGACCGCGTCATCGCCGCGGCGGAGAAGGCGCTCGCTTCGCCTCTGCTCGACCTCCGCATCGAGGAGGCTAACAAGGCGCTCATCAACATCACGGGCGGCAGCGACATGACGCTAGGAGAGGCGGAAGCGGCGGTGCAGGCAATAAGCGCGCGCATCGCCAAGGATTCGCACATCATCTGGGGAGCGACTGTGGACGATTCGCTCGAAAAGCACGGCGTGCGCGTGCTCGCGGTTCTCGCGGGAATAAAGAGCAACGGCGCAGCCGCGGCTGCGGGACAGGAAAAGGACGAGTCCCTCGAGGATTTGGATTTCGTGAGCTGATAAAAAAATGGGAATTATGGAATCGCTGCAGGACTTCAGGGTTCAGAGCGAGCGCGTGCTCGCGATAACGCACAGGCCGCGCGAAGACGAATACAGGCAGATGGCGCTCACCACCGCCATAGGCATGGTGCTCATCGGGCTCGTCGGCCTGATAATCGCGATGACGGCGTACTTCCTGAGGAACGGTGTCTAAGATGTTGTTTGCTTACCGCGTAACCGCAGGCCAGGAGAGCATAGTCGCCGACCTGCTTTTCGAGAAGGCGAAGAAGCTCAACGCGCCTATAAACGCGCTGGTAGTTTCGCCCCGCCTCAAGGGCTACCTGATAGTCGAGAGCCCCGACGAAACCGAGGCGAAGAACCTCGTGATGAACGTGCCGCACGTAAAGGGCGTTCTTCCGCGCCCAATCGAGTTCGCGGAAATCCAGCAGCTGCTGGAAAGCAAGCCGCAGGAAATCACGCTTAATCGCGGCGATTTGGTCGAGATTACGGGCGGGCCGTTCAAGGGCGAGAAGGCGAAGGTGGTGCGCATCGACGCCGAGAAGGAGGAGGTAACCGTCGAACTCGTCGAGGTTGCCGTGCCCATCCCCGTCACCATCAAAATCGGCATGGTTAAGGTAATACCCGGTTAATCCGCAGCCGGGGGCGAGCGAATGAAAATCGGCGTAGTCGGCATTCCCCTCCGCGACAAGCCTCTTTTCCCTAATCACGCCCCGTTCTACGAGCCTAAAATTACCGACGCGGCGCGCAAAATGGTGAAGGGCGCGATCGATTTCGGGGAACTGAAAAGCGCGACTGCGAAGAAAGGCGCGCCGGTCAACGCGTTCGCCATGGCGGATTTCGCGCGGCAATTATTCTCGCTGCGCAAGAAATGCGATTTGCTCGTCGTATTCGGCGAAAGCCATGCCGCCGCCTATCCGCTGTATTTCTTTCCCGGAAAAGTTTCCCGTTTCGACCTGCACGGCGACGCTTTTCGCGGCATGCGGTTGAACAGCACGAGCTACGTGAGGCACGCCATCGGAAACGGAATCAAGCAGGAGGCGGACATCACGAACTACGGAATTCTTGGAAAAAATGCCTTCCTTGCCACTGCGGGAGGAATAGGGAACGCGAACAAGCCGCAGAGATGCGACGTTCTCGACATTGACGTGGACGTCCTGGACAAGAAATACAAGATAATGGCGGAGAAGCGCATGGCAATAGGGAACGGAAAGCAGTTGCCCGCCGAGAACGTTTATGCGGCGGCGAAAACCAAGCCGAAAATCGTCGGCTTTTTCGAGTACGTTCCTTCCGAAGACAAGAAGAAGTTCGGCACCAAGTTCTTCAACGAAACCGTGAAAGCCGCGGTTTAAATAATTCGGCACCCTCTTTTCTTCGGTGATTATCGTGAAGTTCGCGCCGATTATACTGCTTTTGTCCGCATTTTCGCTGCTCGCGTGCGCGGCGCAGATCGCGGAGGTAAAGGTGAACGACAAGACTAACATCGACTACGTCGAGTTCGTGAAGGTGGAGGGCGCGTCGCTGAACGGAATGGCGTATTCGTTCGACAAGGCGCTGGTAAAGATACACGGCATCGCGAAGAACGGCGAGGGCAAGAAGGACGCGAACGGCGGCGTGGCGGACGTCGGCTTCACGAAAAGCGCGGTAATCGTCGGCATGAAACTCAAGGGCGATGGAACTGCTCCCGCAGTTTCCGCGGGTACGCGGATAGAATTCTCCGAAAAGCTCGAGCTGGACTCCTTCTCAGTCATCGGCGCGGATCGCGAGTACATACCGAGACCGGTTAAGGGGACGAAATACAACTTCAAGCACGGCGTTATACTGGTCGACTCCAAAATCGTGGGAAACGACTACAAGGCGTCGTTCAGCAGGTTCCAGACGTCAATCGGGGGCGAAAAGAAAGGCGAAATCCGCAGCCTCGTGATAGAGTTCAACGGCCTGGTCCCGGCGTACATATTCGCGGACACGCCTGACGGCAGGGGCGAATATTCCGAGTGGATTCTAACGGACAGGCTGGAGGTCGCATTGGGCGAGGACTTCGTCCTGATAGACAAGCCCGACCCGTACGGCCTTGCAAGGCACATCGTGCGCGACATCTCGGCCGGCAGCATTCCCTACGTGCACACAAGCAAGATAGACAGGGGTTACGACCTCGAAGGACAAGATGTCTTCGGCGCGATGACCGCGTCCGGCGTACAGCTTATTTTCAACTCGCTGCCCGACTACACCCACTACGATTCGACATCCAGGTCTTCGGCGGGAGGAAGCACCCAGAACCCGCTCAAGGAGCTGCCTTCGTCCAAGCAGCGCGCGATACAGGCCGGAGATACGCGCACCATCCGTTCCGGAGTCGCGGTGCGCAAGGTTTCGTTCGGAGCGGGCTCGGTGTCCGTGACGCTTTCGGGCGTCGGAGCTAAGGACGACGTGCTCGTCATGCTCGCCAAAACAGTCGACCGCAGCCCCGAATTCGACCTGATAGAGGCGGTGGCGGACTACTACGGCGACAAACAGTACGCTGATTGCGTCGACAAGCTGATGGGCGGCAAGAGCCTGCTCGACTTCGCCGCGGACGACGCACTCACGAAGAAGGGAATGGACGGCGCCAAGACGAGCGCGCTGAGTTCGAACGCGCACAAGGAGTGCGCAATCCAGTACTGGAACATCCTGTCGGACTGCGTCGGAAAGAAAACAAAGCTGGGGAAAGGAGCCCTGGCGTTCCAACTCCCGCCGAACGGCAAGGGCGACTACCAGACTCAGTACAAAAACCTCGAACCCGTAGCCGAATACTTCCAAGGACCGAACATATACGAGTTGTATGTCTACGTGAACAAGAAGAGGGTGATTGACGGCGTTTACGTCGTCCTTCAGGATTTGAACCCCGTCGCGATGGCGAGGGTGTCGGACTCGGGAGAGGGCTCGGCGCACACCTACCTGGCGTACGCGGGGCAGCCCATGCCCACGACCGACGGCGAAATGATTCTGGACTGCGCGCCCGCCCCCAACGGCAACGCCGCATCCCAAGCAGGATGCGTGCTTTCGGTGGGCGAAAACGATTTCGCGGAGTTCACGTCGACCATGCGGATGGGCACGCTGGTGAAGGCGAAACTCGGGAAAGGATACGCGATGATAACGGCGTTCGGAACGTCGTCCTCCGGAAGCTTCGATGTCTATGCGCCGGTCGGCACGCTCGGCACAAAGAAGCTTTCATGCCGCAACGGCATTATCGCGCTCGCGAACGGCAACTGCTTCCTCGTCACGGTGGCACAGTAGGTGCGCGGACGCCTCGCGGGCGTCTTAACTACGATGTTTAAATACCGACGCCGATTGACATTAATGTCGAGCATTGACGTCGATGTTAGACATCGATGTAGTGCCCTTGGAAGAGGAGGAAATGGCGACCGAACCAGTCCAGAAGAAAATCATGGAGGCTCTCGGTAACTCGCCGAAAACCATTGTTGAACTCGCCAAGGCAACCGGAATTCATCGCGTAACGATTTCGAAGCACGCCAGCATCATGGAGGCTGCTGGCATCGTCAGCCACAAGACAGTTGGCAAGGCGAAAATCTATTCGTTGAAAAGTGGCAAAAAGGAGAAAGTCACGAAGACTGCAAAGTCCGAAAAGCCGCGCGAGGAACTGGAGCCGCTCGTAAGGAAGCTCACCGCCAGGGAACTCGCCAAGAGAAAGATAGTCCCGATGGACGAGGCGGTTGAAATCGCGGGCATGCCTGCAAGCGAATTCAAGGCGTTCCTCGCAGGCGACATCGGAAGGAGGCGGCGACATGGCTAGGAAGCTGCTGTTCCTGCTGTTCATCCTGCCGTTCGCATGCGCCGACATACTTTACACGGGCGCCACGACAAACCAGATAACGGTCACGCGCAACACGACGCTCGGCACGACGGGTTCGCCGTACAACTTCACGGACCTGTACTCGTTCGACCTGTCGACGCCGTACACCATTCTGACCAACACGACCTGCGGAAGCGTGGGAAACGTCTCGGTGGCATTGCGGCCGGCGGATACGCGGTGCCTGCAGCCGCTTCTGACCATATGGAACAGCGCGCTATGCACGGCTGCAACGTGGAACGTTACGGGTAAGGACATTAACGGCACTACTGTTTACGAGTCAATAGCAATAAACACGCTCGGAACCCAGACAAGGACGGGCGTGTGCTTCGCCGAAATAACGAACGTAACGGTCGCTCCGACGGGAACGTGCATCTGCGAGATGAACCAGTCGCGCCTCGGTGCGATATGGCGGCTGGACTCGTCGGCGACGCGGAAGACGTTCCAGTTCGACGCCAACCTGCAGATAGGCAACGGCACGAGCACGAGCGCGTCCTACCTGAACGACACTAACGTGGTCGTGACGTTCAACACCAACATGGACCTGCTGGTGCAGGGCTACGGCTACTTTACTCTGGGGCTGTACAACAACACCAACGATTTCGCCTACGGCGGCGGCTCCATCCAAATGGCGCACACCACGGCGCAGCAGTTCTTAGTCTACGGCAACGGCGGGGTGTTCTGGTACGACGTGGACTGGACCGACGCAGGAACCACGTCCTACTGCTACATGTACGCCGGTTCCATAATCAGGATGTACTACGTCCGAAAAAGGGACACCACGCCGACCAGCACCGCGGACGACCAGTGTCCGCGCCTCTTCACTACGAATGTCGACCTGCGGCACTTCTCGATAACGGGTGCTGCGTCGGGAATAGAACTTGATGCAAACGAGTCGACATACAACTGGAGGGACATACAACTTTACAACATAAACACGTTTCCACTCGTCAACTACCTGGGAAACATCGTGGAGGTAACCAACCTGCTTTTCAACGGCTCGGCGAACATGGGAAGGCAAATCCTGGACAACAACGAGTTCAACTGTACCAACTGCGACGGGTTCGACTACAGGAAGTGGACTTGCCAATCGCAGACGACGGGAAACAGCATCGTCCGCGAGAAATACACGTTCAACGTCACGACCCAGTATCCTAACGGAACCGCAATCTCGGCTGCCGTCTGCACGTTGTATGACGTAAACGGCACCGAGGCATGGTCTAATCATGCCGACGCGAACGGGAATATGTATAATAGCGGCACGATTACGGGATGGCGCAACTGCACGGCGAACTACACCCTGACGCCGATGAACCTTTACTGCTATGCACCGGGTTTGGCGGCGTACAACGCCACCTACCAAAGCATCAAGAAAGCCGTCGAATTCACGGTCGGAATGCAGCCGCAGGCAGCCGGCCGGAGCAACAACTTCCTGAACCGCGAAACGCGGGTTGCAAACGGCACCACCCTGCTGATTCGCGCCCAGTTCAGCAGCGGCGACTCGCCCAATCTGACGGTGCGCGGACCCGACGGCTCGCGCATATGGACGGACGCATTCCCCGCCTCGAACGTGAGCGATAACGCCGCGCGGGGGCTGTTCGAGCGCGAGATACAATTCAACTGCTCGGCGAACGGCTACGGCGACTGGAGCCTGATGGCGAACACCACCGGTTCCAGCGACTTCATCACGATTACGTGCGACCACTATTCGATAGACAACACGTACCTGCTCGCGAACGAAACCGCGAACAACACGCGGATAATCCTCGACGAACTGCGGGCAAACATGACGAACGTGCTAAGCTACCTCGTCGGGATAAATTACACGACGAACATCTCGAACGTCTCGATATACAACCTCGCTTACGGCATAAACCAGACGACATACTGGCATTACCTCGCCTTTAATTTGACGACGTTCGGCGCAAGCAACCTGACCGCTTCGGAGGTCTGGAATTACGCCGCTGGAAGGAATACGACATGGTTCAATTACGATTTGGCACGGACTTACGTTTGGAACAACACGGACAGGAACCTGACGTACTGGGGTTGGCTGTCCGATGCCGGGAATTACGTCTGGAACCACACGTCGGCGGTCCAGCTCAACAGTACGCTCAACCAGACGAACGCGACGGTAACCCAAATAAACAACACGCTCGCCGCGGGAGGCGGGCTTACCGCCGCGCAAAATCAGACGCTCTACGCGATTCACAACGTCACGGCCGAGATAAACTCCACCAACTACCAGATTCTCCTGGAGCTCTACGACCTGCAAACGAAGATACCCCAGCTGATCGCAGGGGGCGGGGTCAGGTACGGCGGAGGCGGGGGCGGAAGCCCGTGGAGCTACTCGGACATGAAAACCGTGATGGACACAGTCGCGGAAGTCAAGGCGCGGCTGCCCGCCACTCTGGGTTCCTCTTTGACATCCCTGCTTGCCGACGCCGAGCAGAACTCGAACGACACTAAGCGCGCAATCAACCTTTTGCTCGCGGCGAAGGAATTGATCGGCGTCAACACCGCGATTCTGCAGCGTTCGCCATACGGAATCGTCGAGGCGAGCTATTACACGTACGGCAGCATCGTGCTAAATGTGGTGCTGATGAACCCGTTGAACGCGACGCGCACAACCGTCTGGAAGCAGTATCTGCCTCCCGAAGTTACGACGAAGGATATAATGTCAACCGACGGGCTCGACGTGGGCTACGATCCATCGTCCTCCACGCTGTTCGTCTACCTGAACGCCACGCTTGGCCCCGGAGAATCCATCACCAGAAGCGTCGAAATGGTGGACATCTGGAACATCCCGCCGGAAGAGATACAGAATTACTCGAAGAACCTGGACGACCTTGCCGCGGCGCTGGCGAATACGCCGTACGCTGCGCAGGCGGTTACGCTGAAAACCGACGCGCAACTGAGGCTGAACAAGATCCTGATAAGGCAGAAGCAGGCGATTACGCCCGATCAGCATCTTCAGGTTTACGCGGAGAACAAGGCAGAGCTGGAGGCGGCACTGTCCGAAATGGACGAACTGCAAAAGCTCGTGGGCGCAAACGCGTCCGAGGCAGGGCTCGGACAGGGCATAGCCACCTCGACGCTGCTTACGATACTGGGCGCCGTCGCGATACTGGCGGCGTTCGCCGCGGCAATATACGCTTTGCGCCGCAGACAGACAACGCCGCGCGCCGCGGCGGTGCCGGCGGAAATGCGCGAGCTGCTTCTCGAAATGAAGCATAAGCGGGCGGCGGATGAAAGCGCAAAGATTTCGGAAAGGACCGAATCCGAGGTTACGCGCACCGTGCTCTGGGAAGTCAGGAGGCGGGGCTTCTCCGGCGAGGACATCGTACGGGCAAAGGAAATCATAAGGGAAATCTTCGACTCCCTGTAGTCGGGTGCATTCGATGAAAACCGCATTGCTCGGGGCGTCGCTTTTCCTGGGCGTTCTCGCAGGCGCGACTGCGGGCATTTTTTCACTGGTTGGGCTGTCCATGCCCGTTGCTACGGCTCTGGAGGAGGCGCTGAAGCTGGCTGCGATATTCGGCGCGTTCGCGTTATGCGGAAGGAAGGGGATTACGCTCGCCGGCGGAGCCGCGTGCGGCTTGCTCGCGGGAATAGGATTCGGCGCCGCGGAACTGGCGAATTATTTCATCGTCTACTATTACCACGACCTTTCGCTCTGGTCCGCTCGGCTGCCGCCGCTTGCGATGCACGCGTTCACCGGCGCGATTCTCGGATGCGCAGTTTACGCAGGCGCAAAGGACAAGCGGTGGCTGGCTGCGGGTTTCATCGCAGCCGTTGCGGTGCACTTGGCGTTCAACTACCTTATCTGAGGGGCGGCGCGCTAAGCGAAGCGAAAAACGGAAAAGAAGTATTAATTTATTCGGGAGCCGTCGGCGTTTCTTCCGTCTTGGGCGTTTCGGCAACCGGCGCTTCAGCCGGCTTTTCCGCGGGCTTCTGCACCGTCCCGAACTGCTGCCCCATGTGCTGAGGGCGGTGCGTCGGGCGCCTGCTCTGCCCCATGCCGAGCGACTGGCGGAACTGCTCGCGCTCGCGGTTGCGCGCGTTCATGCGCGCCTTCTTCTCGTAGATTCTTCCGTGCTTGCCGCAGGACGGGCAGTAGGCAACCTCGCGCGTTACGCGCGGCGCGTACGGCTCTCCCTGGATGACGTCCTTGCGCTCGAGCGGATTCACGAATATCGCTTTTTCCAGAAACACCGCCTTGTCGCGGCGGGTCTGGCGTCCGCATTTTTCGCAGACGACCATGCGTTCCCTTCCTCTGCCCATTCAAACACCCCTGTAAACGATAAGCATTCGGAAACCTATATTGCGCACGACGGGATTTAAAGGTTTTTGATAGGGTTTTTAACCCGCGACCGCAGATTAGCTTATGAGAATATTAGGCGTCGCGCACGTTACGACGGTCATTCCGAAAATCGCTTTTATCAATGGCAAAGGTTACGGAGTGGTACCAACAGGACCTGGAAACTTGAGATTTGTGAGCACTCGCCTTAGAAAGGGTTCCAAGACAGGGATCGAGGGGAGTGGTGTCGAGGGCTCCAGATTTTTCCAGGGGGTCGGGTTGTGGGCGAAACGAAAGGGCGCTAGGCTTGTTAGCTTGGAATCATCTAGCAATAACGCCCTTCTTTCGGACCTGCACGGATGGCTGTTGAACAAAGGCGCGGTTCCGGAGGGGAAAAATGACCCGGAGAAAATCGAATTGTTTAGAGGAATTGCTATAGACGCGGTTGGAATGGTCCCGGGTTTCAGCGTGGAGAGTTTTGCGCGTGCGGTGAGCGTTTATAGAAGCATTCTGATGTTTCGAAAGGCGAAGGAAGAAGGCTGTGACACGCTTGTAGTCGGAGCC
Organism: Candidatus Norongarragalina meridionalis; assembly: GCA_902384935.1. Lineage (GTDB taxonomy): Archaea > Micrarchaeota > Micrarchaeia > Norongarragalinales > Norongarragalinaceae > Norongarragalina > Norongarragalina meridionalis. Next base: position 62,546 of record CABMDO010000012.1, on the reverse strand, counting down.
GCGCACGCCCAGCACATGCAGTTGCTTGGGTTCAGCAAGGACGTTCAGTACTCGAAACACGCGAAGTCGCTAATTGGTTCCTACGACGCTGAAGGCGATGTTGCCGCCTACAAGAGATACCTACCGCTCTTAAAGAAATATTTCGGGTGCTAGAGCTTGAGCGAGCCCAGCGGCGCGCCTTCGAGCGAGAAAGCCGTCGCCTTGCGCAGGAGCGGGTTTTAAAGTTATGGCTCATTATTATTTCTATATGGTAGAAAGGCGGTCGGAAAATGAGAAGAAATACAGGAAAGAGCTAGCATCAACAATTTGGAAAGGAAGGAAAGAGGATCGCGAGTCGCCGGTTCAGTTCGCATACGCTTCATACAATTCGAAAAGGGATCTCGTCTGCTACATGCATGATTTCGGAAATCTTTTGGAGTTGGCAAGAGGCATAATGCGTCGGCAGAAAGGCAAGCCAATAAGGATACTGGATTTAGGTTGCGGTGCCGGAATTGCGGCAATAGAGCTGCGTAAACTGCTTCATGATGAAGGAATAAATGCGGAAGTTGAGGGGCTGACGCTTACAAACATCCCTTCGCAAAGGTACGGTAATGCAAAAAATCATTTGGACTATCTGCATATAGGAACCATAGATTCGCTAGTGAAAAAGAACAAACAGTATGATTTGATACTTTCTCGTTCCGGCGCCGCACAATACGGCGAAGCGGAGCTGGGTACAGATAGTTTTTACACAAAAATAAATAAAATTTTGAAGAAAAAAGGGCATTTTTTGGTATGCGGTGGGCAGGCTCCGGTAGGTGGATTCGGAGACTGGTGGATTAGAAAAAAGAGGAGCATATGGCCGTTCGGACGGAAGGACGAATTTGTAACGAAGGATCTTTCTAAACTAATTAAAAAATATCCTCCGGAAAAGAAGTATAAAGAACAGTATAAGGTTTCGGGCGGCTAACGCTTAGTGCACCCAGGGGCGCGCCTTCGAGCGAGAATGCCGTCGCCTTGCGCAGGAGCGGATTTTCGAAGAACGGGCCGATTCCTTTTTCGGCATTTAGGCGAATGCCTCCGGAAAGAATGCCGAATGCCGGAAAGACGACAACCCTGCGCTTCCCCATTACTCCGAACCGCTTATTGGCTTTTGTTTCGGCCGAAATCCAGCATTTCTCGCTCCATCTGCCGGCTTTGTCCTTGAATTCGTACATGGGATGCTGGTGCGCCATGAGAAAAATGTCGGCTGCGAGCACGTCCTTGGCGGGCCACGCATGCCCGTGGAACAGACCGTAGGACTCGCCCCCGTCTTCGATGCGCATGCCCGTAGCGGGAATAATGGGCGCGACGCCTTCGAGCAGGGAATCATGGTTTCCTTTTATGATGCGCACGTCCTTGGTGTCGAGGCTGTCGAGGAAACGCCTCATCATCGTGCGCTCTTCGATGTCGCAGCCGTAGACGTCGTGCTTGGCGTCGCCCAGAATCACGAGGCTGCCGCATTTCATTTTCTTCAGCAGCTTGTTTATGCGAACCGCGCAAGGATGCCACTGCTGCCTCGCGTTTATGCCGCGGGCTCGAAGTTCGAGTTCGATGCCGAGGTGAAGGTCCGCAACTATGAGCGTTTTTCCGAGGCTCGCGGCGGCTTCGCCGAAGGCGATTTTAAGCACGTTTTTATATATACGCGGGCAAGTTTTTATTATGGCACTCAAGGAAATTTACGTCTCTATCGAAGAGCGCTATTACGCGCTCATGGACTGGCTGCAGGCGAAAGGCGTGCCCGCGGTGGATTGGTTCGTAACCCCCATCGAGGACAAGGGAATCCCTTCGCTGCCCGTGTTCGTCCTGCTCGTCGCCCTGCTCGGCGCAGGCGCCTTTTTCGTTCTCCAGGACGTTGCGTCGCCTAAAACCGCGCTTACGGTTACGGTAATGTCCGGGGACGAGCCGATTCAGGACGCGCTTGTGCACCTGACGGTAGACGACAAGTCGTTCGACCTGAAAACCGACAAAAACGGGGTTGCGAAATTCACGGGGTTGCCCGTCGGGAAAAAGGCGCTCGTGCAGATAAAGGAAGCGGGTTACGCCGACTATGGCAACGAGGTTTTGGTTACGGGCGCGCAGAGCTTTACCGCGCTTCTCGAACCCGCGACAAGCGAGGCGAACAGGATTGCCCTCGCGGTTACGAACGCGGACGGCCAGCCGCTTGAAGCCGCGTCCGTAGTATACACCGACACCGCGGGCAACGTCAAGGAACTCGCCACCGACGCAACGGGCAGCGCTTTCATCGAGTTCGCAGGGGTTTCCGACATCTTCAACATACGCGTCTCGCGCGACGGATTCGTTTCGGACCGCGTTACGTGCTTCGCGTCTCAGAAGCAGTGCTCGCTCGCGCTTTCACCCGATGGCGCGAAACCCAAGGACGAAGGCGGAAGCGCGCCGTCCAAGGGCAGCATTCTCGTTACAGTCGAAGACGACGGAGGAATCCAGCTCGAGGGCGCGCACGTAATAGTGCACGACGCCGATTCCTCGAACGTCATAACCGAGGGAGTGACTGATTCGCAGGGAACAGTTTTCTTCGATTCCGCCGCCGAAGCGGGCACGCGCGTCTACGTAGTTGTCGAACCTCCGTCCGATGCGTACGCGGGATACAACGGCGCAGCGGCGAACGACGTGCAGGGCGTGGCGTCGGAAACTTACGTGGAATTCAAGGCAAGGCTCCAGCGCAAAACCGCGGCGGATTTGCGCAACGTCAACGTCAAGGTTACCGGGGACGCGGGGCAGTCGATCGAGGGCGCGTACGTGCGCTTCCTGATGGCGGACGCGCCTCTGCGCGAACTCGCGTCGTGCAACACCGACACGCACGGCGAGTGCGTGCTGGAAGTGTCGTCGAAAAGCGCGGGCTATCTTACGATTTACGCGGAAGGCTATCTTCCGCATATAGAGAAGAACGTGGTGGCGGGAGACTCCAAGACAATAGCGCTCGAGGCGCTTGTTGCGGGGAACAGCGGTACGCTCGACATAGTCGTTCTTGACGCCGACGGAAAGCGCGTCGAGCTCGCTTCGGTTGAACTGGTAACCGGCGACGGGTTCTCGCTCGGCGTGCCTTCGCAGGAAACCGGATACGACGGATTCGTTTCATTCGCGGGATTGCCGCTCGAGGAAATCAAGGCGTATGCCACAGCAGGCTCGGTGCACGGATACAGCGACATAACGAAGATAACGCTCGAAGCGCGTGAATCGCCGCTGGAACTGAAGCTGCCCGCGCCGTACGGAAGGATATTCGTCAACGCGACGGACATGACAACCGGCAATCTGCTGACCGCAACGGTGAAGGCGTTCGAGGAAGGCGCGACTTCCGCAAGCGCTACGTGCGCCACGGGAACGAGCCCGCTGAACAGCACGTGCTCGCTGAAGGTGCGCTCGGACCGCAAGATAGTGCTCAAGGCAACCGCCGGAGGGTTCGCGGATTACGAAAGCGAACAGATTTCCGTTGACAACGAAGGAAGCGTTTATTACGAACTGCGCATGCTTCCGACGTCGCAGGCGAAGCAGCTGCAGGTAGTTGATTTCAGGCTCGAACCGCTCAATGGCGGCGAGGCGGTGGGTTCGCTCGACCGCGGACGCTATTATCTCGCTCTGCTTACCTTGAACATACCCGGCGGCGTGGAACGCGGCGGAGCATACCTCCGCATAGGCGACAACACGACTCTTGACGCGGATGCGGCGTACATATCGTATTTCGACAAGCCGCAGGATGCGGAAATTACGTGGGGCGGAACGTACGACGCGGAAAGCGCGTGCACCGACGAAGTGGCGGACAACGCGAGCGACTCGCACGTAAAATGGGTGCAGCAGGAATATTCATCGTTCGGCGTGAAAACTCTCGCGGTGAAGGTGTTTGTAAGCCCGAACGCTACGCGAAAAAGCAAAGTATCGTTCCATTACCGCGCCTACGCGAAGAAGGCGGACGTATGGTACCGCACGCCCGAGGATACGGTGTTGGGATACGCGGAGAGCACCGCGGCAAAGGAGGGATGCCGCGCGAAAACCACGGACGCGAAATACGACGTCAACGAGGGCGGAAGCCTGTGCACGGAGAACGCGTGCATGATAATCACACTTAACACCACAACCGAGAAGGGCGCGAACGGTTTGACCGTCGGGCTCGGGCACTCGTTCACCGCGAACGTGGCTGTGCGGGTATTCGGCGACGTTTCCGTGCCCACGGTGCGCATACGCTCGCTTGGCGGAGCGCTGCAGTTCATACAGGCGAACAACTCCGACGAGTGGAGCGCAGGCGTTGCGCTCGACGACGCAGGCGAGGGCAGCGTCGCGACGGACGTCCGCGCCGTGGAGCCGAGCGATTTCGCGCGCATGCAATTCGAGCTTACCGATGCGGGAAGAACGCTGCTTTCGGACGAACGCTACGTAATAGTCGAAGGAACGGGTTCGATGGTTGTTGCGGTAAAGCCCGCAACCATGGAGTCGGGAACAAAGGCGGACCTTACCGCAACCGTATTCTCGAGCACGGGTTCGGCAATAACCGACGCGCGCGTCGCCATCGAGGAAGGAACAGGCGAGCCGTTTTCGGGCGAAGCGAACGGCGACTACGCAATCCAGGGCGACGGCACCGACGGAAAAGGAAAGGAAGGCAAATACACTTTCAAGAGACTGCTGCCGGTTTCTCCGGGAACGTTCGACGTTGTCGCGTCCAAGCAGGGATACGAGGATGCGCGCGCTACGGTACGCGTGTCCGCGACGGACTTCCTCTCGTACGCGCCCGACATCTCCGCGATTTCGATGACGTGCGACGCCAAGGCGGTAACGATTGAAAACTCGCTGAAGACGGACGTCACGGTTTCCGCAGCTTTCTCGGGCACCGCGTGCGTTTCGCTCGCGGGCTCGCGCGTCACGTCCTCGGGCGACGACAGGTACACTATAGTTATTCCCGGCGGCAAGAGCACGCAGGTGGTGATGACGCCGATACGCAGCGACCAATGCTATTTGGTATTCACGACTACGCTCGAATCAACGGGTTCCACGGATTCGCAAACCGCGTGGATAAAGGTGGAATGCGCGGCGCTGAAGAAGAACACGACTACTGGAAACGAAAAATGCTCGTCAGCTGCGTGCAAGGAATGCACGGAACAGCAGTGCCTCAACCTCAACAAGACTGGCGGCTATTGCCTGCCCCAGTACGCGAAAACCGCCGACGGCAAGGACGCGTTCCTGGCGTGCGCGCAACCATCGCCTTCTCCGTCTCCGTCGCCTTCCCCGAACGCCACGTGCTCGGCGAAACGCTGCGATTTGTGCAACGAAAGCGCGTGCAACGTACTGCAGAACAACGGCTCGTGCTACGCCAACTACGACGTGAACACGCACGTCTTCACGTCCTGCGTATCGTTCAGGCAGGACCAGTGCAGTCCCGCGAACTTCGATCTCAGCAACATGCTCGCGCGCAGGCTCGGGCAATACCACGCGCAGCAGCTCTTCAACCCGAGCACCCGTTCGAGATACGTGGCGGGCAGCATGGAGGACCAGTTCGTCCTCGTTCCGGGAGTCGGATGGACGGGCAACGGTCCTCTGCCGAGCAGCGGCGAGGCGACGATTAAAATCAACTCCCTGTTCCCCGTCGCTGGAGTCGCGTTCTCGATACAGAACCTTCTCGGCGCGGACACGCAGCTCCTCGTGAATTGGGACAACAACAAGAACAAATGCTTCGTGATACGCGACATAGAGCACGACTTCTCGCGCGACCTCGGGCTCAGCGCCCTGATAAACAAGCTGCAGGACGCGGTAACTGGAACGCTCGTGCCCGCGAACCAGTATCGCTCTTATCTGGTGCTGTTCAACCCGAAGGAGGGTTGCGCCGTTTACAAGCCCGACGAGAACGGGCAGCTTCGCATCGAACCGCTGGTGGACAGCGTCACGCTCACGCTCCAGAGCAGCGGGGTGCTCGGCAGCGCCTCCAGGAAGATAAAAATAAGCGTGGAATCAAACGACGATGAAACGGCGGCGCGCTACGCGTTCATGATAGTTCCGATGTCGGGCAACGTATACAGACGCGGAACCGACGCCAACAACATCAAAGAGCCGTTCCTGTTCGTCAACAACAACCCGACGCTGCACATGACCGTAACCGGCGGCGGCAGCTCCGTGACAATAGACCCGAAGAAGGCGGGCATGCTCGCGCTTACGAAGGAGCAGGCGAAAACCGTGACCGTTAAAACCAAGGAGTTCACGGGCGCAATCGGTTTCGACCTCAGCGGAAGGTTCGAAAACCCGAAGGGCACGTGGATGCAGGGTGACGTGATCGGAAATCTGAAGACAACCGAAGCGCCCGCGCCTGAAGCGCCGGCTGCGCCCGCCTCGACGACCGAAACCGCGTCCGGCAAGATAACCGCGACAGGACAGCTCGGCGGCGAAGGCGGAGGAAAGCCGGGCGCAGGGGAAAGCCCCGCCGATGCCGAAGCGCTCGAGTGCACCGGCACAAATTACTGCGACCAGGCGAAGTACGACGCGGCGTCGCGCGCGCTTAACGACGAACTCAACGGCTTGTTCGCGCAGCAGCAGATGGACACTCCCAAGGCGGACACGCAGGGAATAGTCAAGGGCACGGCGGACGTGTTCCAGAAGGCGCTCAACGACGCCATCGCGGATTACATGGCGCAGGCGACGACTTACCAAGCATGCCTGAAGCTCGGCAAGGATCCGCTGAAGAGCATGAAGGAGTCCTGCAGCCAGCAGATGACGCAGCCGCCCGGATACATGTCCTCTTACTCGGATTCGATGTACGGCAGCAACTACGTGCCCGTATCCTATTCGCCCACGTATAATTTCGGCGACGTTTACGGCGACGCATTCCGTTCCGCGGCGTGCAACTCGCAGCTGCTCAACTACGCGTTCGGCGCGTCGGGAACAGCAACCCAGCAGCAGTTCTGGCCCTCTGTCAAGAACAGCCTCACGGCGTCCATGTATCCCACTACCGGCGCGGTCAACGTGAAGACTCCGCTCTACAGCAACGACTTGCATGTGCTCGTGCCGATGAAGCTCGGCGGACTGACTGCGAAGGGCAAGGGCGGAATCCACCTCGTGGACTTCGCGTACGACCCCGCAGCCGGCGGAGCTGGCATTATGGGCGGGGAAGAGAAAGCCGAGATTATCGACTACATCGACGGAACGCCGTGGGACGGCGTGATGGTAAGCGGCGGGTTCTTCGGAACCGCTCCGACGCCCCAGCTGTCTTCCGTGCTCGTTTCGATACAGGGCGGCGGCACCAGCACGAACTCGCCGCCGATATCGTTCCCGTACGTCAAGTCCGACGGAAGCGTCGGCTTCGACCTTGGAACCCCGAACTGCTTCACGGCGAACAAGTACTCGGAACTTACGAAGGGCGTTCTTCAGGGCTGCACGATAACCGGCTCGTCCGCGGACGCGCTGCACAGCTGCCTCGTCGACGAAAAGAAGTCGATGAGCACCGGCGGGAGTGCGGCGTGCGAAATAAAGGGCGACGAAAAGGCGCTGGAAGCCGACAACTGCGTGTGCCAATAACAGCCGTAGCGACTGTTTTTAAAAGCGGCTGGCGTAATCGCTGCGTATGCCTTCGAACGAGCGGCTCGCGCGCCTAAAGCAGGCCGTTGTCACAAAAAAGGAGGAGCGCGGCGCCGAGAAGGAGGATTTGAAAAGGATAGTCACGCGCCTGCGCGGCGAATCCTCTCTCCGCACCAAAGGCGCGGAACTCCGCGAACGCATGGAAGGCGCGGGAGAGAAGCCGCTTGATTTCAAGAAGCTCGATGCTGAGAAGATAGGCGGGCTCGCGGGCTCTCTTTTCACCGCGTTCAGGGGGCCCTTCACCAAGCTGGCGCAGGCGATGTCTGGCTTGCCTGCGTTGCAGAAAGTCCGCGGGACGCTCGATTCCGCCGGCTTGAAAACTCCGCCGGAAGCGTACCTCATCGCGGTTGCCGTGAACGCCGTGCTCGGCGCTATTTTCGGCGCCATCCTGTTCCTGATACTCGGCATAGCGCTGAACGACGCGACGCTCGCCGCGATTTCGCCGCTCGTGGGAGGCGCGTTTTTCATACTCGTCGTGCTTGCCGGGATATTCTATCCCATCAACAGGGCGGCGTCGCGTGCGCGCGACATAGACCGCGTGCTTCCTTTCGCCTTGCGGCAGTTGTCGACGCAGATAAAGGCGGGAGTGAGCTTCTCGAAGGCGATGGAATCGGTCGCGAACTCGAATTACGGCGTGCTCAGCGAGGAATTCGGAAAAGTGCTGAGCGACTTGGACAACGGAATGAGCAACGAGGACGCGCTCGGCGCGCTTTCGAAGCGCACGCAATCTAAGGGATTGCGCAAGGCGCTGACGCAGATGATACGCTCCTTCAGGAGCGGAGGCTCGCTCTCGCAGGTTATCACGGACATCGCGGACGACGTTTCCTTCGAGACGCGCATGAGCATCCGCGACTTCACGGAGCGCCTGAATTTCGTGAACATCATATACATCATGGTGGCGGTCGTAGCGCCCGTCGGCGTCGCGATTATGAGCGCGATACTGCAGATACCCATGTTCGCGTCCATAGGCATTCCCCCGTATTTCATACATCTCGCGTTCCTCGGAATCCTGCTCACGATGATAGCGATCCTCTACGTAACCAAGAGGATGGAGCCCGCCGCGTGGTAGCATGAAAAACCCCATCGTGTACGTCGGAGAAAAATACGCCGAGATGAGGCGCTACTACGCCGCGACGGGGTTCACGTTCGCTTTCGAACTTTTCGTGGGGATGTTCTTCGTCGTCGCGGTAGCGACTGCCCTCCTCCTTTCGATGCTGAAGCTGAACCCGATAGTTTCGGGCATGGCGTTCATCGCGATATTGAGCCTTTCTCTCACGATTCCGATAAGCATACGCAACAGCCGCATAGACGCTATCGACGCGGCGCTGCCCGACGCGCTGAAGCACATGGCGCTCGTGCTGAAGGCGGGCGGAACAGTCGAAAGCGCGCTGGACGAGGTGGCGCACGCCGACTACGGCCCGCTCAGCGCGGATCTGCTGCGCTCGCTCCACCAATTACGCGAAGGAAAAACGTTCGACGACGTGCTTCTTGATTGCGCCAACAATTCCGGCTCCACGCTGTTCAGGCGCACCGCGACCATAGTGGTCGACGCGAAACGCGCAGGCGCGGGGGTAGCGCAGGTGATGGCGGAGATTTCCGAGGACGCGCGCGATGTCCTCAGAATCAAGCGCGAGCGCCACTCGCGCACCACGATGCACGTGCTCTTCCTCAGCGTTTCCTCGGTATTCCTCTCGCCCTTCATCTTCGGATTCACGCTGAGCATCGTCAATTACATAAACGTCGGGATTTCCGGCGCCATGCCGGGCGCGGGGCAGCTGAACATGTGCGATTTGAACACGCTGCTTACCGTCTTCCTGGTGCTCCAGACGCTCATCGCGTCCTTCGCCATAGGCATAATCCGCGAGGGAAAGATAGCAAGGTATATATTGTATGTTCCTCTGATGGTTCTTGCCTGTCTCCTGATATACGAGATGGGAAAATGGCTTAGCCTCTCCATAGTCGGAGGGAAGGGATTGGTATGCTGAAGGGACAAACCGCAATGGAGTACACGCTGCTGATAACGGCTACAGTCGTCCTTGTCAGCGCCGTCGCGTACCTCATAAAGACTAACGTAATGGCTGCTTGAAGATGCGCCGCACCTTGTTTGACGCATGCGGCGGCATGCGTCGTGTAAAGGGCCAGACCGCGCTCGAATACGTCATACTCGTAGCGGGAGTGCTGCTTTTCATCGTCCTGCTTCTCGTGATAGTGCGCGGCGGGCTGTTCCCGAGCGCCGGCGGCGAAATCGCCAACGGCAGCGGCACGATACACAACCTCACGGGCAACCTGACGAACCAGACGCTCGGACCGTGAGCGCGAACAGCCGAGATGCCCTTTATATAGCAGATTAGTTCCGAACATCCATTGGGGGATATAATGGAGTCTGGGCATTTGCTGGCTGTTTTCGCGCTAGTCGCGGCTCTGCCGCTCGTTTACGCAACTCCGGCGTGCGCGCTGGAGCACGACATGCTCAACGGCGCGTGGCTCTACCAGGCGTGGCTCTGCGTCGACGGCCCGAACCACGGCTGGATTTACTCCATCGCCCCGCCCGGAATCCCGCAGCAACTGAAGATGTTCAAGGTGGAGCTGCAGTCGTTCAATCCGGTGCCGCCCTACGCCGCGACGCTCAACTGCTACGAACAGTTCACCGACGTGGGCAACGGCGTAAAGCCAGGGCCGCAGTACAGCTGGCACTTCAAGCAGAGCGTCACGCTCAACGCGGGCGAGTTCACCTCCAACACGAGCGACTGGGCGATTGCCGAATGCCCACCCATCAAAAATTTCGGGCAGCAGCCCAGCACGACCCCGCCAGAGGTGCTGATTTACGTCGCGTGGAACTTCTGGTTCCCCAGCATGAGGACAGCCACCCCGTTCGCGCCATTCCTCTCGGCGAATCCCGCGGCTTCCGCCATGGACGGCGCCGTTTCCAGCCTGCGGCCGAAGAAGCCGAAGCGCGGATAATCCCTCAAGGAATTTGTTTTTATATTCGCGGTTAGTTAGAGTCCTCGAAGGAAAATGAACGGAAAACTGTTGCTCATGCTGGCGGTGGTTTCCGCGCCGCTTGTTTTCGCCGCCATTTCGAGCGACGAGGCGCAGACAATCGCCTCCCCTTACATCGGCAGCGACAGCGACATCCTTCTGCTCAGCAAACCCATGGAGGTGGGAAGCGGAATATACTGGCTTTACTTCTACTCGATATACTCGCCGAAGAAGGTGCTGATCGCGGTTGACGACGATAACGGCGCGCTCGTAACGGACGAAACGCGGCTTTCGACCGCGGCTGCGGCGCTTTACAAGATGCGCATAATCGACGAATACGTGGAGAAGAACAAGTATTCCTTCGACGTGATTATGCCCGTCGTGCAATCAAGCGCCGGCGTGGTGATGCAGAACCAGAACAAGCTTTCGGACTTGAGGGCGCAGACCGAGGCGAAATACCCGACGCTTTCGTTCGACGCGGTTGAAACCAATCTTCAGCGCGTGTCGGATTTGGAGAACGACGTGCTGCCGACGCTGCAGGACGGTTCGCAGATGTGGCAGTCCTTTGAGGATTCCTACGCGGCTTCCGAGCTTCCCTACGTCCTCGACACGTACGGAACCGCGTACGACGGCTTGTTCGGGATTTTCGACGCTTACAACACGTACTCGCAGAGCATCACGGAACTGCAATCCCAGGTTTCCCGCTCGGGCATAAAGGCGCCCGACAGCGACAGCATATACAACAGCCTCGAAAACATGCGCGACATAGGGCTGTCGTCGCTTTACGCGAAATTCGCTTCTCAGGACCCGCGCACCGGCATGCAGTCGCTTCTCAACAACGAGGACAGGTGGGTGAACGACTCAACCGCGTCGTTCTTCTTCCGCAAAACCCGCAAGGAAGCGCTGGAGTCGTACGACGCGCTCCAGCAAACGGCGAATTACATAATCTCGAGCGAATCCGTGCTGAAGGCGTGCGACAAGAACCTCGGCTCGCAGGTAACGACGTTCAAGCGGAATTGGGCGGACATCGAATACTACAGGACGAAGGGAACGTCTGACGCCTATTCCAAGATGGCGCAGCTGCTTCCGCAGGCGCAATCCCTCGCAAGCACGATACAGGGCACGTACAACCGGAAATGCGTGGCTGCGAGCGCGACACCGACGCCCGCGCAGCAGAATACGGACTTCGGGCCCATCCTGCTCGTCCTGCTTTTCGTAGTCCTCGCTTACGCCTACTTCAAGTATCTTCAGAAGAAGGGCGAGTAAGCCGCGGGAAGGGGCTTCGCCCCCTCCGGTGCTTACTCCACCGAACCTCCCCCCGCGAAAATCAAAGTCCTGTCGGCGACTCAACGAATTCCGTCTTAACGCCGAAGCGCCTGCGCATTTCCTTTTCAAGCGCTTCCAAGCCCAGCTTTTCCGTCTTGTAATGCCCCGCGGCTATGACGTTGATTCCCTTTTCCTTCGCGAAATGATATTTCGAATGCCCGAACTCGCCCGTAACGAGTACGTCCCCGCATTTCGCGTCGAGAACGCCGAACCCTCCTCCGCCGGTAATAAGCCCTACGCGTTTCACGTTCTTCTTTCCTAACGCGAACACCCTCGCCTTTCCGCCAACCGCCTTTTCCACCTTTCGCGCGAGTTCGGCAAGCGGAATCGCCTTGGGCAGTTCTCCCGTCAAACCGCATCTTATGCCGTCATATTCCGCAAAAGGACGCAGTTTTTTCACGCCGAGCCGCCTCGCCATCTCGGCGTTGTTTCCGAGAACGGGATGCGCATCAAGCGGGAGATGAGCCGCGTAAACCGACAGCCGCTTTTTCTTCAGAGTTGCGAAGCGTTTCTTCCACATCGCGTCCATCTTGATCGGCATCGCTTTCTTCCAGAACATGCCGTGATGCACTATCAGAAGCTCGCCGCGGGCTTTTTCAAAGGAGGAAAGGCACGCGTCGACTGCGAAGGAAACGGTGGAAACTTCCGGCGCGCCCTTGAACTGCAGTCCGTTCAGCGAATCTTCCTCCATGCCGCGGACGCGCAGCTCCTTGTCGAGGAAGGAAACGATTTTTTTAAGCGCGACCATTTCTCAAACCATCGAGTAGCACTTGCGCATCGCGGCGGCGTTCTTCTCCGCAAGCTCCTTGGGGAAACGCTGGGCAATCGCCTTCTCAAGCGCTTCCTTTGAAACCAAGCCCGTTGCCTTGGCAAAAGCGCCCAGCACCGCCACGTTCACGATTGGCTTCCCTATTTCGCGGCGGGCGATATCATAGGCGTCCACGGCGACCACTTTTATGCCTGCAGGAGGCTTCGGCGGCTTCTTGGTGGCGATTACGACGATGCCGCCTTTCTTCACGTCGTTGAAGTACCCCGAGAGCGTATCGTCGAGCACTATGGCGTAGTCGGGCGCGTAAACGTGCTGATGCAGGCGTATGGGCTTGTCGTCGAAGCGGCAGAACGCGCGTATCGGCGCGCCGGTGCGCTCCACGCCGAACGCGGGGAACGCCTGCGCCTTCCTGCCGTCGTTGAAGCCCGCCATAGCCAGTACCTCGGCGCAGGTAACGCAGCCTTGCCCGCCCCTTCCGTAAACCGTGATTTCTATCATAATGGAAATGAACCCGCCAAACGCTTAAATAGTTTTGCGGCGTAGGGGTTTCGGTGGTACTTATGAAGCGCAGCAGGAGGCAGCCCTTTGACGACGACTTCTTCCCGGGATTCGGGGACATAGACGAGATTTTCGAGAAGATGCTGGCGGACATGGAGCGGATGCAGAAAACAGGCGGCACCCCCCAGCCCGGCAAACCCATGGTTTACGGGTTCAGCATGCGCGTCGGGCAGGACGGCAAGCCGCAGGTTTCCCAGTTCGGGAACGTCGAGCGCGGGAAAGTCAAGGACGAACGCGAACCCCTCGTCGACGTGCTGAACGGCGAGAAGGAAATCACGGTAATAGTGGAGCTTCCCGGAGTTGCGAAGGAGCACCTGAAGCTCATCACAACCGAAAACGCGCTCGACGTCGAGGTAACCGACCCGCAACAACGCTTCGCGAAGCGCATATCCCTGCCCGCCAGGGTGCTGAAAGAGAGCGCCAAGGCGAAACTGAAGAACGGAATCCTCGAGGTAATCCTGAAAAAGAAGAATCCCGAGAAGGGCGCGAAGACTATAAGCGTCGAGTGATCAGCGCTTCTTGACTTCGAGCACGTCCGCGAGCGAAACCCCGCCGTCCTTCTTCGATGCGGCGGCTTTCGCTTCCGCATCCACCTCTATTTCCTCGAACAGCTTAACGCCGAGAGCGAACTCGATTTTCTTCGCCAGCGTTTCCGACGGCTTTATCCTGCCTTCCTCGAACGAGGCGAGCTCGTTCTCGTGGATGAACAGTTTCGCGGCGAGTTCCTTGCGCGTCATTCCCCTCGCATCGCGCGCCTTGGCGATGATTTTGCCGTAATCGTACGCTATTTCGCGCGAAACGCGGATTGCCTTCGCTGGAAGCGTGTTCGGCTGTTTCTTAGAGGTTTTCGGCGGCGCGTAGTACGAAAAGTCGTCGGCGTAACCAGAGCAACGCTCGCACAACGGGACGCGCGCGCCTTCAACCAGTCCTTCGCCTACGGCGTTTTTGCCGCATGTTTGGCATTCCATGTTTTTCTTCCTCCATTTTCTCGCGTATGGAACGGTGTATGTACCCCCTGAGCGCGAACATGAGCACGAGCAGCGCGAGCGCGAGCGCGCCTACGTGCGCGGCGTAGGACATAGTCGCCCTATCGTTCCCGTCCTCGAACAACGCCGCCATGCCGATGAGCAATGCCACGATTATAATCGACGCCATCATCCGTCCGCCGCGGCGATAATTCATGGCGGCAGCCAAGGCGTATATCGCCACGATGGCCGCCATCACCAGCGACGCCAGCCTCAAAAGCGTTCCGATCAAAACCCAGTCCATCACACACACCACATACAGTTCTTTCGCGTCACTCCAAATCGCCGCACTCGCATTTGCTTTCGTTTATCGCGTCGAAGAGCTCCCCGAACCCGCGGCGCTCCACCGCGCTTACCACGAGCAAACGCTCGCGCTTGCCCACTTCCGATAGCAACGCGCGCAGATGCGCGTTCACCGCAGCCATTCCCCCGAGCACGGTCTGCCCGTTTTTCTGTTTTCGCCGCGTCAGCAAATCGCCTTTGTTTATAACCGTCAGAGTGGGAAGGCAGTATTTCAGGCGCTGGATGGCGTTTATCGCCTTCAGCAGCACCATGTCGTCCTCGGACTGCGCCGCTTCGTTGTCGCAGACGAAAAGCACCAAGTCGGCGGATTGCTCGAGAAAATCCGCCCCGCCCTCGGTGAGGAAAAGCTCCAGCGAACCCGCGGTGTCGATGAAAACGAAGTCCGACTCTACCGCGCCGAGCTCCTTCATCGCCTTTTTGTTCGAGAGGAGCGAATTGTGGATACGCTTCAGCGCGCCGTTCGGCCCGAGCTCGGCGGAGCGCATGATTTTGTCGAGCGAATAATACTTGCGCACATCGAACGCAGGCGTATACTTGATGTGCTTGCATCCGGGGTCGAGGTTCGCTATCGCCACGGAAACCCCCTGCTTGCGGCAGTAAGAGGAAAAAGCGTAGGCTAGCGTGCTTTTGCCCACTCCTCCGCCGCCTATCAAGGCGATACGCAGCATAAGAATTCCCCCGATTAGCTGTAAGGCGCCGCAATATTTAAAACCGACGAAGGCGGTACGCGTCAGAAGTACGCGAGTATGCCGAGGGTTCCGTGCAGTAGCGCGAGCGCTATCGTCGCTATGGCGACGCGCTTGTGCGTTTCGATGGACGCCTTCCCTTTCAGCGCCAGGAAACCCATGGTCGCGGTGGCGAGCACGCACAGCAGCACGAGCAAGCCCATCCACATTATCAGGGGTTTGCCGAAAACCAGCGAATACGTTATTTCACGGAACATTCCATCTCAGCTCACTATGACGTTCCCCATCATCGACGGATGGACGGTGCAATAGTAGCCGTAGGAGCCCGTGTGGTTGAACGTCACGGAGAACGAGCTGCCCTTGTTGAGTGGCTCGGAAAAGAACGACGAGGGAGCGCCCTGGACCGACGATATGACGTGCTTGGTGTCGTCGTTGTTGGTCCACGTGACCGTTGTTCCGACGGCGATGTTGAGCGTCGGCGGGCTGAAAGCGAAATTCTGTATCAGGACGGATGCGGTCGGTCCGATGCTGGCGGGAGAGGGCGATGGAACCATCGTCGGGACGGGCGTCGGAATCTCGGTCGGCGTGGGGACAACAGTCGGCGCCGCAGTTGGAATCGCCGTAGGCGCCACGGTGGGAACCTGCGTCGGCACGGCGGTAGGCTGTTCCGTCGGCGCCGGCGACGTATCCTGCGTCACGCACCCGAGCAGCAGCACGGAAACGGACAGCAAAACCAAAAGGGCGAATTTCATGAAGCACACCTCACGGTAAAGGGAAAGGAATGCGGATATTTAAAACGTAGCCGCCGGCTTACATCCTGACGATTTTCTTCAGGACGGGGTACATTTCGAAAACCTGCTGCTGCGCCAAATCCTCGTAGAAACGGTAGAGGATGCCGACTGTCAGGAGGATTCCCGTGCCCGTGCCGAGCGCGCCGGTGATGTCCGCGAACCACGCGAGTATTCCCACGAAGAGGGAGCCCAGAATCGTGATGATGGGTATGTAGCGGTCGAGGATTTTTTCCGTGACGCGCGGGTCCGCGCGGAACCCGGGTATCATGAGCCCCGTACGCTCGAGCTGCAGCGCCACGTCGTGCGCGCCCATGCCCGTGCTCTCTATCCAGAACCATCCGAACACCACGCAGAGAAGCACGAGCGCGATGCCGTATACGAACATGTGCAGTATTTCGTTGGGCTGCATTATCATCTGCAGGTAAGAGGCGTATCCTCCGGTTACCAAGAGAGGCGACGGCAGCGCGGTTATGTAATACGCGAGCCCGTCTATGGGCTGGTTGCTGCGGTAATTCCCGAGAATCGGGAAGCCCGCGTTCGCCGCGAACATTCCGATGAGCTGCATGTTCAGGAGGACCGCGGACGCGAGAATCACTGGAATATTGGAAACGTAGAGGAACTTGATGGGATACCGCGCGCCGAGCCCCCGTGCGCGCCCGTAAGCCAACGGAAGCTCGATTTTCATGCCTTCCACGTACACGACGGCGGCGAACACTATCACCGTGAATATGATGGGCATGAGCGCCCACACCGAGGTTATTATGTCGCCGGCTGCGAGGTAGTAGATCACCTGCGGTATCAAGCCCGCGGGCACGCCCGTAGCGGTGGTGATGAAGCTGAACGAGCTGATGAACACCTGCTGGCTCACTCCCGCGGCGATGAAGAGCGATATACCCGAACCGATGCCGCATTTCTGCACCACTTCGTCCAGGTAAAGGAGTATGATGGAACCGAGCGCGAGCTGCAGCGTAACCAGAACCTGCGTAGCCGCCAGGGAACCTAATAGCGGTGCGGCGTGGCCTGCGGGAATGTATCCCGAGAACGTGTAGATGCCGGCTTCGAAGAAACTGAGCAGTATCGCGAGGAGCTTCTGCATCCCCTGGAACTTCTTCTTGTTCTCGGGGTTGCTCAAATCAAGAGAGATGAGCTTCGCGCCCACCGCGAGCTGGAGGAAGATGCTGGCGAGCACTATGGGCCCGATTCCCGCGGTGATGAGCGTGCCCGTTTTGCTTCCGAGAAGGATGTCGAGGCGCTCGAAGCGCTGCGAAATCGCGGACGGGTCTACGCCTATGGGGTAAATCTGTCCGAGGAAGAAAAATATGAGGAGAGCGGCGACGGTCCACATCAGGCGCTCCTTCAGACCTGGAGCGCGTTCGGGCCGCTTAACGTCCGGAAGAAGGTTCGTTATCGGCCTGATGATGTCGAAGATGCTCATAGGAGTACCTCGGCCGTCCCGCCGGCAGCGATTATCTTCTGTTTCGCCTTTTCCGAGAACGCCGATGCCTTAACCGCCATCTTGTGCTGAATCGCGCCGCCCGAAAGGACCTTGCATCCCCTGAGCGAGAACGAATGGATGCCCGACGCGTCGGCCTTCGCCTCGCCGCGGGCTATGCGCGACTCCAGATTCGCGATTGAAACGGAAACGAACGTGCGCCTCGTCGGATTGCTGAATCCGGACTCGCCGCGCGTTACCTTGTTCGTGCCTTCGTACTTTATCGTGTGAAGCCAGCGGTGCTTGTGGTATCCCGCGCGGCCTACGCCTCCGCGGTTGCCCTTGCCGCGGCGGTTCTTGGTGTTGCCGCCGCCGAAGGTGCGGTTGCCCATGTGTTTGCTCTTCCGTGAATGTACGCGTCTTGCCATTTCGAATATCACTGCAGCATGCTTTTAATAAGTGCGTTGATTTTCTCGCCGCGGTTTCCGAGGGCTCCCTTCGGATACGGCTTCTTTATTCCGCCCCTGAATCCGCCCACGGGCGGGTGCAGGGCGTAAGGAGCGTCCCCTTTTGCCGTTAGCGCCTTTTCCGTCGCGGCATCGATTTCTCCCCACGTCACATAGTCCTTGATTTTTATCATCAGCCCCTTCGGCGCTTCGCCGTAAAGGACGCAATGGTTCTTCCGCGTGAGCTTGAGCTGGTGAAGCGCGTATTTTATGTCGCGGCGCATGCCGGTCGTCCCGCGCACGAGGATTATCGCAATCTTAGGCATTTTCGGCAACCTCCTCGTATCTTCCGCTCTTCAGCACGTTCAGCGAGTCGAGCGCCTGCATCGTCGCGAGAACCGCGTTGAGCACGTTGCGGGTGCGTCCGCGCATGAAAGTCCACGCGTCGTGCACTCCCGCGAGCTCGAGAACCTTGCGTACGTTCTCCGAAGCGACTATTCCCACGCCGCGCGGCGCGGGTTTGATGAGTATGCTGGTGCTGGAGTTCTGGCCGTCAACCTGCTGGGCGAGCGAGTGTTCGGTTCCGCAGCCGCACTCCCATGAGCCGCATCCCAGGCGGACGCGGACGAGATTGCGCTTCGCCTCGCTGATGCCCTCGGAAATCGCATCGCGCGTCTCGGGCGCCTTGCCTACGCCGACGCCGACGTAGCCCGCGCGGTTTCCCACCACGACTACGGCGCGCATCTGCTGCTTGCGTCCGCACGCGCTCATGCGCTGCGTGCTCTTCACCTCGAGGACGTCCTCGGAGATGTCGGGAATGAGTATGTCCACTATCTGGCTCTCGAGGATGCGCTGCCCCGAATCGAATATTTCGTCTATGGACTTTATCTCGCCGTTGAGAACCTTCCTGCCGAGCTTCGTCTTCGGAACCCAGTTGGCGGTGCGGCTCTGCTCGTCCCGCCTGTCACGGGCGCCGCGATTGAAAGCGTTGCGTTTCATTTCAAAGTGCCTCTATCTTTTTCTTCGCCTCGGCGAATTCCTTCTGAACCGTCTCGGAAAGGTGCTTGCCGGCTATGCGTTCGTTCGAGGGCGCCTTTTCGTCGGATACCCCTATGGCGACGCCTCCGTCCGCGACGCCCTTGAGCGCCGCGAAAAGCACGCATCCCTTGGACGCGAAGTTGAGCCCGATGTCGGGAACCGCTTCCTTCACGCCTTTTTTCAGGGATTTCCTCGCCGCGAGCAATCCCGTGAGATAAGCCGCGGGCGAGTTGTTCTTAGCCCCCTTGAATCCGAACGCGTCGAGCTCCTTCGACGACGCGGTGCACAGCACGCGGTCGCCAGCCTGCTCGAAGTTCGCCACCTGCACGAGTATGTATTTGTTGGACTTGCGGATAACCGCGCGCGGAAGCCCTGACTTCAGGAGCGCGAGGCGCTTCCTGTAGTTGGTGCGGTTCTCCCTGCGCCTGCGGAAATGCACGCAATACAATGGACCGGTTGCTTTGCTCATTTAATCAGCTTTTTTTCGCGGAGGTATTCGCGCAGGTGCTTCTTGTCCCTGAACGCGTTTCCCTTTATCCTCTCGTAAACCCTGCCGTACGCGCCCTTTACGAGCG
The DNA here is from genome assembly GCA_902384935.1 of Candidatus Norongarragalina meridionalis. Classification (GTDB taxonomy): domain Archaea; phylum Micrarchaeota; class Micrarchaeia; order Norongarragalinales; family Norongarragalinaceae; genus Norongarragalina; species Norongarragalina meridionalis. The sequence continues at coordinate 43,028 of CABMDO010000012.1, read as the reverse complement.
TGGGCTTCACCTGCTTCAGCACGCGGCGGAGCGAACGGATTTTGCGCATCCACATCGTCTTGCTGATGTTCGCGGAGCCCCTGCGGCTGCCAGTTCCGCGGCGTCTGCCCGAGCGCTTGCGGTCCGCCTTGCGCGTGGCTTTCGAGCGCCCCACGCCCTTCTTGGGCAAGAGGACGATTACGCCCTCTTTTATCAAACCGCGAACGTCGTCTCCCGTAAGCGCGTCCATCGCCTTCTTCTGGTCGAGGATGCGGATGCGGGACTCTCCTGCGTTGAGTATCTTCGCCGCGAGGCGTTTTATGGTTTTTAGCGTTTTGGACATCAGCCGTTCACCAGAATAATTCCAAGTTCCTTGGCGCGCCTGCGCAGGTACACGCGTTTCAGCTCGCCGACGCCCGACGCGATGCGCGCCTTCGCCTTCGTGCCCTTCATAGCCTCGAGCTGCTTCATGTTTTCGATAAGGACTTCCGCCGTCTTGTCGTCGCCGCGCATTCCGCGCGTCTTGCGCTCGCCTCTCCAGCCTATTTTCGGCACGTAGCCGATTCCACGGCGCTCGATGCGCAGCTTGTTGTCTATGCCGCGCGGCGCACGCCACGAGCTCGGCACGCGCTTGTGCGTGACCGAATCCTGCCTCTTGAATTTGACTTTCATGCGCTTAAGCATAGTAGATTCCATCCTGGAAAACCCGCTCGTCGCGGTTGGTTATGCGCGTGGCGCCGATGAGGTTCGAGCACGTCTGCCCCACCGCTTCCTTGTCGGGGCCGTGGACGTTTATTTCCTGTCCTTTTACGTCCACCTTCGCGCCCTTGATTATCTTCGCCTTGCGCGCGCTCTTCTCGCCGAGGAAGTTCTTTATCACGACTTCGCTTCCCTTGACTTCCATCGAAACGGGGAAATGCGCGAACACTACCTGGAGTTTCTTGCTGTACTCGCCCTTCGCGCCCGCGAGCATGTTCGTGACGTGCGACTTCACGGCTCCGACCGCCGCCCTGATGGAGCTGCGCTCCTTCTTGAGCGGCGTAACGGAAACCTCGCCGTCCTTCACTTCGACTTTCACGAGGCGCTGGTTGAACTCCTTGGATATCTCGCCGCCGGGACCCTTCGCTGACATCGCGTTTCCGCGCACCTCGAACGAAACACCCTCGGGAATTTTCATTTCTTTCTCAACTCAATAAACGAAACATATCAAGCGTCCGCCGACGTTCTGCTCCTTCGCCTCGTTGTGCGTCATCAAACCCTTAGACGTCGACACTACGAGGAATCCCACGTTCTTCGCGGGAAGATACCTCTGCTCGAAGCGCTCCCACTTCCCCTCGGAAACGGGGAAGCGCGGCTTCACGACTCCGCAGGCGTTCACGCGCCCCGTAAGCTTCACCACGAACTCGCCGCTCTTCGCGTCGTCGACGAACTCGAATTCCCCGACGTATCCCGTGCGCTGGAATATGAGCAGAACCTCGCGGAGCATCTTCGACGCGGGCTTGAGCCTGACGCTCTGGAGCCCCTTGTTCTCCGATACCTTGAGCGAATTCAGCGAGTGTGCGAGCGTATCAACCATTTTATCAACCGTATTTCTTGAACCCTATCTTCTCCGCGTTCTCGCGGAAGCACTTGCGGCAGACGTACATTCCGTACTTGCGTATAAGCCCGCGGGCGTTTCCGCACATCCTGCACCTGCGCTTGCCGCGCTTTTTGAAACGGGTTTCTTCTTTCTGCATCCTATATCTCACTCCGTCACGAACTTGACTCCGAACTTCTCGGAAAGGAAGGCCTTCGCCTCCTCGTTTGAAACGCGCTGCCTCTTGGGCAGGCGACGGGTCGCGATGCGCCTCCGCGCGATGCGCGCTCCCGGCTTCCTCAAAGAAATGCAAACGTCGAATCCCATCATGCCGATTTTCGGGTCGTACTTGGCGCCGGGGAAGTCTATGTACTCCTTCACGCCGAACGCGACGTTTCCGAATCCGTCCATGGAACGCACGTTGATTTTCTGCTCCGCCGCCACGAGGGCGTTCTTCAGGAACTCCTCGGCGGGGGCGCCGCGGAGCGTCGTCTTGACGCCGAGGGGGTCGCCCTTCTTTATCTTGAACGTCGGGTTTCTTCCCTTCGAGAGCGTTATCACCGCCTTGCTTCCGCTCAGTTTCTCGATGAGTTTGCGCGCGTTCTCGAGCGCGTCGCCGCCCTCACCTACGCCTATGTTGAGCGTCAGCTTCTCCAGCACGACCCTCTGCATGACGTTAGCCATTAATTTCACTCTATCTTGAACTTGTCGTCGACTACGAACAGGTAATTCTTGAGCGTGATCATATCGCCGGTAAGGCGCGCGTCGCTGTCCTTGCTTCCCGCGCGCTCCATGACGCCCTCGAGGTTCGCGATGAATCCCGAGTGCTTGCCGCGGAACACGAGGCAGCGCGCGCCCTTTTCGAACTTGAGGTGCGCCTTGATTTCCTGCTTCGGCACGGAAACGACGAGCGTGTCGCCCGGCTTCGCGTCAGTCTTGTCCAGAATGACGCAGCGTCCGTCGTGCAGGTTCAGTTGCGTCTTCCCCTTCGCCACGAAGCGCTTGCCCTGCACGCGGCAGTACTTCAGCTTCGCCTCTTCGGCGGTTATCGGAATGGGTTTCAAAACACCGGCTTTGATGACGATGCGGTAGTGCGTGCCGAGCTTCGGTATGCTCACGACGTCCATCAGCCCGATGCAGAACTGCTCGTCGTTGATGCTGCGCCCGTCCACGAGAAGCTCGCCGTTTTTCACTACGGAGCGCGCCTGCCTGGACGTCTCCGCGATTTTAAGCACGTCGCGGAGGAACACGCTGAGCGGTATGGATTCCTTCGCGTTGTGCGGGCCGGGAATCCCCTTGGTGACCCAGACGTTTCCCTTGGGGGAAAGTCCGCGCGCCGTCGGCGCCGCGATGAGCTTCATGTGCCGTTGTTTGCCGTGACTTGCCATTTATTTCACTTCTTCTGCTTTTTCTTCTCGTCGCGCTTCTCCAGCGCGGTTATGACTACGTTGGAGGGCTGTATCGGTGCCGTCTTTTCACGGCCTCCCTGCTTCTTGATTATGACTCCCTCCACGAACACGAGCATCCTGCGCAAATCCACTTCCACTATTTTGCCGCTGCGCTTCTTGAAGCGGCCGCGCACGATTCTTACGGAGTCGCCCTTCTTCAGGGCGATCGAGCGCTTCTTCAGCTGCGTGCGCAATTCCTTCGAGAGATGGGCGTGAACGAGCCTGCGCTTCGAGTGCAGCGCCAGATTCGCGAGCGTCTTGCGCTTCTTGCGCGGCTGTTTCGTCACCGATGAATTGAACTTCATTTCCTCACACCACTGAACTCGCTATCGCGACTACTTTCGGGAAGCGCTCCGCGATTTCGCGCGCTACGCATCCCTTGATTTCGGTGCCCTTCGGCAATCCCTGGTCGTCTATGAGCACGCACGCGTTGTCCTCGAAGCGCACGCGCTCCTTGCCGCGCCTGTATTCCTTCTTCTGGCGCACGATGATCGCCTTCTCCTTTTTCTTCACCATCTCGGGCTTGCCCTTCTTGACCGCCACCATGATGGTGTCGCCTATTCCCGCGCTCGGATAGCGGCGAAGGCGCGCCTTCACGCCGAGGACGTTGATTACCTCGACGATTTTCGCGCCGCTGTTGTCGTCGCAGAGAAGCCTCGTGCCCACCGTGATGGGCTTCGTTATCTTGGCGGTAAGTCCGAGTGGCATTTCAGAATCACTTTACTACTACATGGCTCTTGGTTTTGCTGATTTTGCGGCATTCCATCGCGCGCACCTTGTCGCCTTCCTTGATTTTGACGCAGGGCGGCACGTGGATGTGCAGTTTTCCGCGGCGCTTCTCGACGCGCTCGTATTTCGGCACCGCCTTCGAATAGTCGCAGCGGATGACGGCGGTTTTCTTCGCCTTGAGGCTCACGACGGTTCCCTCGACGAGCGCGCCCCTTGTTTTGAGCGAGCCGTGCGTCGGGCAGTTCTCGTCGTTGCATTCTTCAGCCATGTTTTTCACTTTTGCTTCGCGATTTTTTTCGTCCTGTCCTCGGGGCGGTGCAGGATTTTCATCCCGTCGACCGTTTCGCCCGCATCGGGAAAGAAGAAAACGCATGCCTTCTTCGGCAAACGTTTCACTCCCTCGCGAGTCTCGAGAACGAACGTATTCAACGTCTCGTCCGAAATCCTTCCCTCGATACCCAGCAGGCCTTTGCAGGAGCTGTTGACGACGCGCACCTGTTCGCCGATGAACTCACCGGCGAGAAAGCGCTCGTGGCAACCCTGCCTTCGGCCCCTTTTTGGAGAGGGTTTTCTCTCTTTCGGATTGTTAGTTATGCGCATGAACGGTATTTATTGCTTTGCTTTTTAAGGCGCGCGTACGACGCGATTGCGCCTCGACGGATGTTCGGCTAACCAGTCAACCACCCGGAGCGAATCCACCAAATTTCCCGGCCTGCTTCCCTCTTTCAAATGCCTAGCTATTTCTGGCGCGTAGTGCGGAGGAAGTCCTTCCGCCTTGAGTTTTCTCCGTATGCTCTCTTCGGAAAACCCGCCCCGGCTTTTGAAAACTACGCCTGCGGGTTTTTTAGAAGAAGGGAGCTTGCCCGTATTGCTCCGCTGCTTGTAAAGCGCCAGAATGAACCTCCTTAGTTTGGGGTTCATCGCTCATCCCACCTTTATGATGTCCCGCGGATAGCCGAGCTTTACGAGGAAGTCCACCGCCTTGTCCAGGTGGTCGCCCTGAAGCACTATGTAGCCGCCCTTGCACGAGCCGCCGCACGCGAGCTTGTGCTTCAGCTCCTTCGTCGCGCCCGCCAGCTCCTCGCCCTTCAGTCCTTCGACTATGGTGACGAGTTTGTTGAAGCGCTTCTTGGTGGTGTAGACCTTGATCTTCTGGGTGGTTTCCTTCTCGATAGTCTGGCAGGCGCAAATCTCCTTGGGGAGCCCGCATTTGGAACAGATTTCAGACAACTTTCGGAAAACCTCCTATTTCTTCTTAAATTCCAGCTTTAAAGCGTTTGCCTTCTCGCGCTGGGAAAGGAACGTGAGTATCCTCGCGCGGAGCTTTTTCAGCGCGCGCAGGCGCCCGGTGCTCTGGGGCTTGCCGGTGTTGTGGAGCGCGCCCTGCTGCATGCGGAGCTCGTTCTCGATTTCCACGAGCTTCGCCTTCAAATCGGCGTCGCCCATTTCCTTAAGAGCTTGCTTTTTCACTATCGCCATGTTTTTCTACCTTTTTCTTCTTCGGCTTCTTCTTCGCGCCCGCCTCTTCCTTGGATTCGCCTTCGACCGCCTTTATTTCCTCCATCTTCTGCTCCACCGCGGATTCCTCCGCAGGCGCTTCGGGGGGAAGTTCCGCCTCGGCTTCTGCCTGAGCCGCGGCGACGTTATCGGGAGCGCTGTACTGGTCCGCGAACATCGTGTTCGGCGGGACTATCTTGACCGTGATTCCGACGCATCCCGCCTTCAGGCGGGCGACGTACGTGCCGACGCGGACGGAGTTCATCATGTCGCCGGATTTCTTGATGTATCCCGCTTTGACTTTGAACGCCTTCGCCTTTCCGCCCTTGCCGACTATTTTGCCAGCGACGCGGATTTCCGCGCCTATTGCGCCGGCTTCCATGATTTCGCGCAACGAGATGCGCATAGCGGCCTTCGCCTGCGGCCGCATTTCGATGCTCTTTCCTACGCGCTCCGCCATGAGCTTGGCGTCGAGCGACGCGTTCGCCACTTCGACGACTTCAATCTGCGGGTTCTCCATGCCGAAGCGGCGCGTGAGCTCGTCGCACAAATCCTTTATCGTCTTGCCCTTCTTTCCGACAACCAGTCCGGGCCTTCTGACGGTAATCGTAATGCGCGTCGCAATCGGAGTCTTCTGTATCTCGATGGTCGAAACGCCCGCGCGCTCGAGCTCCTTCTCGAGGAAGCCCGCTATCTGCAGGTCGCTCAGCGCCTTTTTGATGAATTTTTTCTCTATCGCCACCGAATCACTTCTCCGAAACCACTATTTCGACGCGCGCGGTCATGTAGTTGCCCCATACCGCCTGTTTCCCGTAGCCGAGCGTGTTGGAACCCGCCCACGTCCTGCGGTAGCGCGGGAACTCGTTCTGCTTGTACGACGCGGCGTGAGAAACGACGAGCTTCGCCTCGTCCAGCCCCTTGTGCTTCGCGTTCGCCACCGCATTTTCCAGGAGCGCGCGCATGAGTTTGCATTCCTTCTTCGGGTATCTTCCCTTCTGCCCGCCGAGCTCGCTGCGAGCGCCGCAACGCCCCGAGTGCCTTACGTAGGGGATGGCGCGCTTCATCGAGATGGCTTCATCTAGGATTTTGCGGCAGGCGGCTATGCTTTTTCCGCGCAGCGCGCGGCAAATCTCGCCGAGGTCCTTGTAGGACGCGTCCGAGTCGTGCGACTGGGATGCCGCGCTTTTTTCGCCGATTTTCACCGAATACTTGTATACTGCCATGTGAATTCCTTACTTGAGTTCTACCGCCTTGCTTCCGCGGGTTGCTCCGATACCCGGGCCGGAATGCCTGACGCTCTTGCACGTTATCGCGTATTCGCCGAGCCTGTGCCCGAGCATTTCGGGGGATATGTTCAAGTCGGTGTAAACGTTGCCGGCGTGAACCTGCACGCGCATGCCTATCATCTCGGGAATTACCACCATCTCGCGGCACTGCGTGCGCAGCGGCTTCTGCTTGTTCTTCTTCTTGTGGGCGCGCAGCTTCTCGATGAACGTCTTCATCTTGTATCCCATGCGCTTCAGCGAGCGCCGCGTTTTCGCGGGGACTATCTTGATGAAGTCGTCGAGCGGCATCTTCTGCAGCTCCTCGACTTCGAGTCCGCGATAGGTGAATTTTTTAGCCACGTACCTCTTCCCTCCTGCGCCTTCTTCCGGAGCGGCGTGCTGCGACGAGCCCCACCTTTCTGCCGGGGGGCGCGTTGCGCGACACCGTGTTGGACTTTCCGAGACTCTTTCCACCGTGCGGGTGGTCGTATGCGGACATCGCGGTGCCGCGCACCTTCGGATAGTAGCGGTTCATCGCTTCCATCTTGAAGCGCTTGTTGCTCGCCTTCTTGAAAGGCTTTTCGGGCCTCCCTCCGCCGCAGGCGACGCCTATGGTCGCGCGGCATTCCGGATGCATGATCTTGATTTCCTTGGAACCGGTTGCGAAGCGCACTTCTACTTTCCCGGTTTCCTCGTCGTGGCTGCTCACGGTTCCGTACGTGCCGCTGCAGCGTGCGATTTTTCCGCCGTCCATGGGACGGAGTTCCACGTTGAATACCGGCGTGCCGTCGGGCACGTTCTTCAGCGGCGCGACGTTTCCGAGGCGCGCCTGCGCGTCGTCGCCCAACTGAAGCAGGGCGCCTACGGCGAGCCCCTCGGGCGCGAGCATGTACATGTTGCGGCCGTCTTCGAGCATTACCCTCGCGAGCAGGACGTCCTTGGACGGGTCCTGTATCAGTTCGATTACCTCGCCGCGTTGCGTGCCCGTTATCGCGGGATAGCGCCCGGGGCTCAGGAAGCGATGCCCGGGGCTGAGGAACGTCGGGCTTCCCTTCCCGCGCCTCTGTTGCGTCAGCGGCTTACCCATTTAACTAAATCACCTTGAGCTTGGCCGCCAAATCCGCGGCTGCTCCCGGGCGCTCGAAAAGAACGAACGCCTTCTTGTTTCCTTCCGTGGTAATGCAAGTCGTTATCTTGACGACGCGCTCGCCGAAATCGCGCTCGATTTCCTTCCTGATGTCCTGCTTCGTCGCGTTCATCGTCACGGCGAAAACCATCTTGTTCTCCTTCTCGATTCCCAGAACCGATTTTTCCGACGTCAGCGGGAAAAGTACGAACATTATGCCATCGCCCCGTAAAGTCCCTTGTTGAGTTCCGCGAGCGCTCCCTTTGTCCACAGCGTAAGACGCCCCGCCTCTCCGCCCGGAGCGAGTTCTTCCATCGTCAGCGAATCCACCCTCGCCGCTTCGACGCCCGGAAGGTTGCGAACCGCCTTTCCGACTCCTTCGTCCTTGGCGAATACGACGAGGACAGAGCACGGCGTCCTGTAACCGCCCTTGCGCAGGCGCGCACGTCCGCTGCGCATCTGTCTCCCTGCCTTGGCGCGATTCAAATCCGAGGAAAGTCCGCACTTGTCGAGAACCGCCTTCGCGTCCTTCACGCGCTTGATTCCCTCGAAACCGTCCTCGATTACCAGAGGAAGCGCCCCGTCGAAACGGTGTCCGCGCAGCTTGACGAGCTTCATGTCCGCGGTTGCGGCGATTGCGCTGCGTATCGCTGCGTTCTTCTCCTTGATGTTTATCCTCTCGATAAGTATTTTCTGCGGCTTCGGCGGGTGGGCGCGGCGTCCCTTGACCGCGTGCGGCACCTGCAGCACGCGTCCGCTTCTTCCTTTCGGCAGCTTCTCACGGGGCAGACGCGAGCGTCCCGTATTGATGGTCTGGCGCCACGCATGCCTTCTTCCGTAGTACTCCGCGGTATTCTGCATTCCCGCGAGCGGGAACGCGCCCTTGGGCTGGAACAGCCGCGAGCGCTCGGCGCTGAATGCCCTGCGTATAAGATCGGGACGATAAGCGTCGTTGAACTGGCTCGGCATTTCCACGTCTCCGCCGCGCGTGCCGTTCAATGAAATAACGTTAGCCTTCAAACTATATCACTTTGACTTCGACTTTCTTTACAGGCGTCTTCGCGACGCGCTTGTGAAGCATTACGACCCTCTTCGCCGGACCCGGAACGCTGCCGTCAATGATGGCGTAATCGTTCTTCACGAAACCGTAGCGCTTGAATTCCTTCGTGCCGAGGTCCGCGCCGTGCTTGAGAATGCGCTTGTGCTCGTCGGTCCTGCGCTGGAAACCCATCTGCCCCGCGCGCGGAATCGTGAACATGACCTTGCCCTGCCTCTCGGGGCCGATGCTTCCACCGTGCCTGCGAGATTTCGTCGACTTGCGTATGTTCAGCGAAACTCCGTATCTCTTGACGACGCCCTGCCAGCCCTTGCCCTTGGTGACGGCGACGGCGTCCACTGTTTCGCCTTCCTGGAAAACGTCGGTAAAGCGCAACTCTTTTCCCAGAACGCTCTTGGCGTACTCGAACTGCGCGGCTACGTCGCCGCCTATCGCCACTTCGAAGAGGTCGGGCGCTTTCTTTCCTACGCCCACGATTTTCTTGGGCTGCGTGCACGCCGTAATCCTTATTTCCACGATTTCCGCGAGCTGCTGCCCGAGCTGTTCTACCGTGAGGCGCGCCTTTTTCGAAACGGTCATGCGCCTCTTCAGCTCCTTGGGCGAGTTCTGAACCGGAATTTCCGCGAACGTCTTCAGTCCATAAGGAGTGTTCTTGAAAGCAACGATTGAATAAACGAAAACAGGGGGGACTTCGATCACGGTGCACGCGCGCACAACTTCCTGCCCTTTTGTCGGGGTTTCGCGGTCGTCCGTCATGATTACGGAAAGCATGCCCGCCTTGTAACCGAGGAATCCCTTGGCGCCCTTCTCGGCGGCGCCCCAGTCGCGCATGCGCGGAACCATGCGCTGCGAGCGGCCGCGGTGCCAGAAGGCACGAGAACCGCGTTTAGGACCACGTTTACCCATTTAGAATCACTTAATCAGTAGAAACCTTGCGCGCAACCGGCGGCGTCTCCTTGAAAAGTATCTTGCTGCCGCAGTACGTGCATCTGAGCGATTCGATTTCCTCGCCCTTGAATTTCTTGCCGCAGTTCGGACACGTATACATGAAACCCTACTCCCACACAGATTCTCACGAATCAGGAAAGGATTATACGCTGACATATATTAATAAACCTTCCCCCGAAGGCACGAAAAAGGCAAGGAAACAACCCCGTTTCCTAAAAGAAGCACGCAGCGCCCTTTTCGGAAGCAAAGCAAGCCCGAAACGCCGTTTCAACACTTGCTGCGGTATTCGCCGCGAATCTCTTCCGTGAGCACGAGCGCGCGCCGGTGCATTTCCATCACGTCGGTTTCCAGCGCGAGCAATCCCTTCTTGTACTCGTCGAATTCCTTTTTCTCGAAAGCCGGCTTCTTCTTCTTGAAAAGCGCGAGCTTCATCTCGGACTGGAAGCGGTGCTCTTTCAGCGACAATGCTTCGAGTTTCAGCATGAGCGCGTCGGCGTCGAGATTCAGAAGGAAAACCTGCTTGTTCAGCGAATCGGAATAATACTGGTTCGAGCCGAGGTACTGAACGAACTCTTGTATCAAATCGAGCATTTCCGTGAGCTTCTTCAGCCGCGTCGGAACGTAGTCGAACTTCACCGCGAAAGCGCGCTCCACGTCGGAGTCTATCTTGTGCATGACGATATCTGGGCGGAACTGTTTTTAATAAGGTGCGATTGATAGCTTCGGTGATGTTTGTGGAAGGCATCCTCAAGTGGATTTCGTCCAGGGAGAACCAGTTCTTCGTACTGCACATAATCGCGATCGCGGTGCTCGCGTTCGTTTCCGAAATGGTTATGCCCGACGAGACGCGCGTCGCGTATCCGGCGATTATCCTGCTCGCCGCGGCGAGCTTCATGCTGAACTATCCCGCGAAGGAAATCAAGGAGCACGGGCTTTTCGCGGAATACCTCATCGAGCTGCGCCTGGTATGGCTCGTGCTGTTCGGAGTGCTCGCGGAATACCTCGTGTATTCGTTCGAAGCGCCGAGCGCGTCGAACATCATCTGGACCACGTTCGCGATAATCACGGGCCTGCTCATCGCGTTCTACAGCAGGGCGAAGCTGAAAGACAAGCTCGTGAACGCGCGCGGATGGAAGTAGGGGGGATTCAATGAAGGGAAAGCACGACGAACTTTTCGTGATCGGCTTGGCGCTCGCCTGCATTCTCGTCGGCGGCGCGCTCGGTTTCTATTACGCTACTCACGGCTTCGGCGAGGCGGCGGGCGGAACGTATCTGACGAAAAGCATGGAGGGAAAGACGCCTTACGAATGCTGGTACAACGGCCCTGACGGAAAGAACTATTCGGGAACGTGCTACCTCGACGCGCAGATGGTTGCCGAGCAGATGACGGCGGAGAGCGGTTCGCAATGACGTTCGTATCGGAGTTCAAGGAATTCCTCAAGAAATACCAGGTGCTGGGGCTCGTCGTTGCGTTCATCATCGGCGCGGCTGCGACTAAACTCGTCACCGCGCTCGTCAACGACATCGTTATGCCGATTGTAGGCGCGCTCGTTCCGGGCGGGGACTGGCGAGTGTCGACGCTCGACATCGGGCCCGTGAAATTCATGGTCGGCGACTTCGTCGGCGCGATAATCGACTTCCTCATCATCGCGCTCGTGGTCTACCTGATAGTGAAGATGGTAATGAAGGAAGACGCGACGCAGAAACGGTAGCGCGGAGAGGCGATATCGTGATGGGGAACGAAATGAAAACGGTTTTTGTCTGCTCACTGGTCCTGCTTTTCATCCTTTTCTTGCCGCAAATGGTCACCGCGCAATCCACATTTACTTTTGGGACTTATGTCGGCATAACCCATTGGAGCGTCACCGTCAGCGACGATGAAACCGATTGCGGAACCGGCATCGCGACGGATGTCCGCGAGGTCATCATACAGCACGACATGCAGATTGCGGACGTGAGCGACTGGGGCGACGGCCCCGCGAGGGGTACGTTCCTGGGCAACACTCTCAGCATGCCCGGCAGGACCGTCACTGACGGCACCGGCACGGCCACACTTTCCGCCTTCGACCTGGTCTTCTCGTCCGACTGCTCCTCTTTCACGGGCAGCTACACCTGGGACTACTACGACCAAGACAAATGCTGTAAAGGCTCAGCCTCACTGAGCGGAACAAGAATCGACGCCAACGGATGCCCGGGTTCCTCTCCGACGCCGACAGAAATGCCCGCTCCGACAGCGACAAAAATACCCGCTCCAACATCGACACCCATGCCCAAAGCCTCGCCGGTGATGATTCCCGAAGCCTCGCGCGCACCTCCTCCTGAACCGCCTGAAGTCAGCCCGAGCCCAACTCCAACATGCGCATATGTTCGTCCGCCGTGCCCGCAGGCAGTCAGCGGAACCCAGCCTCGCAACCCCACTATCGCCAGCGGGTCCGAATGCAGGGGAGCGTGCGGCGCGGACTGCCCATGGACATGCAAGCAGCTGCCCAAGAAAACCCAATGCGTAAACGACGGCCAAGGCTGCTTCTACCAATGCACATACGCCGTGCAGCAGTGCGGAAGCAACGGCGGCTGCAGGACGCACGATGCCTGCTACGACGCCTGCGCGGAAAATGGCGAGTTGACTATTCCGATTATTGGCGGGCTGTGCCACCGTTCCTGCGACCTCGGATGCTTCACTGGCAATGGCCTCAGCGGCTTGTTCTGCCCGCTCTGGCTGATCGGCCTCGGGCCCTATGACAGTTATACCGACTACTCGTATCCGACTGAAGAGACGGGGCCGTTCCAATCCTGCCCGTCGGGCTAAAAAGAAGTTTTATGCAGGCCTACCTGATAGTGAAGATGGTAATGAAGGAGGACGCGACGCAGAAACGGTAGCGCTACATGTTGAACAGGTTGACGAACCTGAAATTGGTGACGTCAAACAGTCCCTTGTCCGTCAGCTTCAGCTGCGGGATCACGGGCAGCGCCATGAACGAGAGCGTCATGAAGGGCGCGCGCAATTTCGAGCCGTAGGACTTTGCTATTCCGTCGAGCTCAGAGTATTTTTCGGCAACTGAGGCGAAATCGCCGTCCGACATCACGCCGGCTATCGGCAGCGGGAGGACGTGCTCGGAACGCTCGTCAACCGCGCATATCCCTCCCCTGTGCCGTATCAGGCAGTTTATCGCCTTGCAGATGAGTTCGTCGTTCACACCAACTGCAATTATGTTGTGCGAGTCGTGCGCCACCGAAGAGGCTATCGCTCCTTTTTTCAATCCGAAGTTCTTCGCAAACGCCACCGCGGGCCTCGAATCCGCGTAGCGGTTTACCACTACGATTTTCAGGACGTCCGTCTTCGGATCTATCTTTATCTCGTGCCTGACGAGCTCCCTGATGGACACAACCATCGCCTTGTCCACCAGTTGGCCGTCAGTTACCGCCATCACGTTCAGCGTATTGTGCACGGCGAGCTCGGATTTCGACTTCTTCCGCGCGCGGAATTTGTTAGGCTTCGACGACTTAACGCGCCTCAAAAGGGGCTTCCCGCGCTCGGCGACTATCTGCCCGCGCACATACGTCCTAAGAACGTTGAAGTCGCGCAGGTTGTCGACCACTATGAAGTCCGCGGAATCGCCCTCGCGAAGGAGCCCGACATCCAGACCGTAATGCTCAACGGGGTTGACGCACGCGCACCTGAGAATCTTGAACAAACCGACGCCCTTCGCAACCGCGCGTTTCACGAGCAGGTTGATGTGCCCTTCCAGCAGGTCGTCGGGATGCCGGTCGTCTGAGCAGAACATGCACATTTTCGGGTATTTTTCAATCAGGGGATACAGCGCCTCGAAATTCTTCGCCGCGCTTCCCTCACGTATCTGGATTTTCATCCCGTTCCCCAACTTATCCAGCGCCTCATCGTAGGCGAACGACTCGTGATCCGTCGTTATTCCCGCAGCCGCGTATTTTTTCAGTTCCGCGCCCCTCACACCGGGCGCATGACCGTCAACCCTCTTGCGCAGGGTTTTCGCCGCGGTGATTTTCGCCATCACCTCGGAATCGCGGGCGATTACCCCGGGGTAGTTCATAACCTCGCTGAGATACAGTATCTCCTTCTTGCGCAGGAGCGATGTAACCTCCTTCGCGCCGAGCGTCGCGCCGTTGGTCTCGAACGTCGTCGCCGGAACGCACGAGGGCGCGCCGAAGTAAAACTTGAAGTTCGTCCGCTTTCCATCGCTTATCATGAACTCGACGCCCTTCTCGCCGAGCACGTTGGCTATCTCGTGCGGATCCGAAACAGTGGCAACCGTGCCATGCACAGTCGCTATCCTCGCGAACTCCGAGGGGGTGAGCATGGAACTCTCTATGTGGATGTGGGCGTCGATGAAGCCAGGGAGGAGGTAATTGTCGAATTTCCCGTGCTCGCGCCGTATGCGCGCTATTCGCCCAGCCTCGATTTCGACGGTTGCCGGATAAACGCACCCCCCGCGCACGTCGACGAGATTCCCGCTTACGGCGTCCATGCAAACATCACTAAGCGGCTACTGAATCGGGGTATATAAAATAAGATTTAATGCAGGGGGAGAGATTTGAACTCCCGAACCCCTAAGGGAGGGGATTTCGCAGGCGTTCCCGCCTCTTAAGTCCCCCGCTTTTGGCCAAACTCAGCCACCCCTGCGCTAAACGCCTTATGCTTGGCGCTAAATATAAAACGCTTTACGAAGGAAGGGGAGTCGGTGGAGTAAGCACCGAGGGGAAACACGCATGTGTCCCCTCCGCGGCTTACTTGCCCTTCGCTTCCTTCTTCTTGGCGCGCTTCGGCCGTAAGTTCGGGTAGTTGCACTTCCTGCAACGCACCGAGCCCTTGGGGTTGCGCGCCTTGCACTTCTTGCAAACCAGAACGTTCGTGAAAGCCTTGTCGGCTATCGGAAACTTTCCCATAAGTATCGAACACATTTAATCCGAACGATATAATAACCCTTTCGCAACAAAACTTCCTACAGATGCCTCTGTAACTCAGCCTGGTAGAGTGCGTGCATGGTAAGCACGAAGTCGTGGGTTCGAATCCCATCGGAGGCTTGCGCTTATGAAACGTATTTTTACAATCGGGCATTCCACGCGCACGCTCGCGGAGTTCGCCGCGCTCCTGAAGGAGAACGGCGTCGTGCAAATAGCGGACGTGCGCACCGTCCCGCGTTCCCGGCATGTCCCGCAGTTCAACAGGGAAACGCTTCCGAAGTCGCTTGAAAAATACGGCGTTTCATACGCGCATATCCCCGCGCTCGGCGGACTGCGCAAACCAGAGGCGGATTCGAAGAACGCGGGATGGCGCAACGCGTCCTTCCGAGGATACGCGGATTACATGCAGACGCCCGGATTCGAAGCGGGACTGAAAACTCTTGTTGAGATGTCGCGTAAGCGCACTACCGCGATAATGTGCGCAGAGGCGGTGCCGTGGCGCTGCCACCGCTCGCTGATTGCGGACGCGCTGCTGGCACGCGGCATTCCCGTATTGGACATAATAGGGAAAGGAAACGCCAAGCCGCACGGAATGACGCCGTTCGCCGAAACGCACGGAACGCGCGTTACATACCCAGCATCGCTTCGTACTTCGAGTAGACTTCCTTGATGAGCTCGCCCGCCTTGGGGTTTCCCCAATCGTGCATCCACTCGGATACGAGTGAAATCAGCGTTATGGGCACGACTCCGACCTGGAGCATGCGTTTTATCCCGTATTTGTGCGCGTCCTTGGAGGCGTCTCCCGCGGCGTCGATAAGCCCGTAAACCTCGAATCCCTCGCGAATTCCGTGAATCGCGGTGTAGGCGAAGCACATGCTCGTCCACAATCCCGAGATTACGACGCGCTTGCGCCCGGTTTTTTTCACCGCTTCCAAAACGCGCGCATCTTCGAACGCATCGAAGCTCGGCATCGTGCGCGCATAGACTTCCTGCCCCGGAAACAGTTCGGTGACTTCCTTGATGCAATCGCCGTTAAGTTTCGGTCCGATTGTGGTCAGCACGACGGGGACGCCGAGTATCTTCGCGGCTTTCGCCGCGGCAATGACGCAATTCCGGATTTTAGTCCTGTTTCCCGACTCCACGCCTTTGAACATCGCGGGCTGGTAATCGACCAGCAACAGCACGCTGTCCTTGTCGGTCAGCAACTTCAGCTTCGGATCCGCCATATTTACCACCAAAAATCGCACTCAACGGGGATATTTAAAACAAACGATTCCGTGCAGCGGAAGCTACGACATCCTGAGCAGAATCAGCGCGCCGAACACGAGGAATACGGCGGCGACTATGAATCTGCCGTATTTCCTCATCGCAATTCCGATGGGTTCGAGCGTGCGTTCGGCGCGTTCGGGCGCTATCACGTAAACTGCAAGCGGCAAAAGCGACGGCGCGAGGTAGAACATATCCGCGTAGACTATGTAGGCGTTTTCCAGCAGGAAGCCTAGTCCCGCCGACGCGATTTGACGCACCGCCGCGAGGTTCAGCAGCACGGCGTCGAAGTTCGTTATGTTTATCAGGAAGCCGATAACGAAAAGCCGCCAAAGCTTTTTCACCGCGAACCTCTGCTTGTTTTCGGCGTCGCGGTGGACGAGCTCGTAAAGTCCGACTGCGATGAAAAGCGTGCCGAGCACCATGCTCAGCAGGTCCGTATAGGGAATCAGCGCGTCCGTGAATTTCAGCGAGCCGCCCCACGCCTGAGAACCGGCAAGGGCTATGAGCAGCACGGCGAGGACTCCGCCGGCCAGAAGCGCGGCGAGCCTTCTCACCGATTCCATCCGCGACGCGAGAATCGACAGCGAAACCGCGAGTATCCCGGGCGACGCGGTTGACGCGATGCCGAGCGCAGTCACCTTAAGGAGAAGTTCGAGCACGAAAACGTAAGCGCACGGGAATTAAAAAAGGATTTCACGAGATGCGAGCCTACTCGATTCGACGGTCAACTGCGGCGCATTTATTAAAGCGCAAAGCCTAGGCTATTCGGGGTGGATGGCGTGTCTTCTGTTAATGCGGTTTCAGTTCTTTTGTTCTGCGTGATAGCGGGCGCATCCTGGGCGGCCAGCACCGTCCTCGGCTCCAGCGTGCTCGCAGCCGGCGTCCTCGTGGCGCTGCTCGTCGCCTACTCGGCGAAAATCGCCGACCAATGGGAGCGCGCGATCATCCTGCGCCTGGGAAGGTTCTCGGGTGTGAGGGGACCGGGCCTGTTCTTCATCATTCCCATCATCGACTCGGCGGCTTATTGGATTGACTTGCGCACCATCACGACCACCTTCACGGCGGAGCAGACGCTCACAAAGGACACCGTGCCCGTAAATGTGGACGCGGTGCTGTTCTGGAAGGTGGTCAACCCGCAGAAGGCCGCGCTCGAGGTGGAGAATTACGCTGAGGCGGTGAACTGGTCCTCGCAAACCGCGTTGCGTGAAATCATCGGCAGGACCCTGCTCGCGGAAATGCTCGGGAACCGCGACAGGCTCGACGCGGACCTGAAGAAGGTCATCGACATGCGCACCGAACCGTGGGGCATCCAGGTGTCGAGCGTGGAAATCCGCGACGTAATCATTCCGCAGGACCTGCAGGACGCAATGAGCAGGCAGGCGCAGGCGGAACGCGAGAGGCAGGCCAGGGTAATCCTCGGCGAGTCCGAACTGCAAATCGCGCAGAAGTTCAAGGATGCGGCGAAAATCTACGCCGGCGACCCCGCAGCCCTGCACTTGCGAGCGATGAACATGCTTTACGAGGGCTTGAAGGAGAAGGGTGCGCTCGTCATCGTGCCGTCAACCGCGGTCGAAACCATGGGGCTGGGCGGCATTATGGGCGTCGCTTCCATGGCGAAGGAAGCGCAGAAAAAGAAGCAGGGCGCCGACGAAAAGCGAAGCTGAGTTGGAAAGGTGCGCCTGCTTTGGCGGAGCCATCGCCCCCTTTTTTCTAAAAATAAAGACAGGGCAGCTAAAACGTCCTATTGACGGGGATTTAAAAAATTGGACTGCGTCGTCTAGTGGGGTGTGTTCTGATGATTGATGCGAATCCGAGTGCGAAGGAACTCGCTGGAGAAGGAGCGTTCATCTGGCTGGGCAAGGCGCGCGAATGGGAGCGCCAGACGGGAAAGAAGGCGATTCATTTCGAAATCGGCGAACCCGACTTCCGAACTCCCGACAACATCGTCGATGCGGCGGTGAAGGCGCTTCATGCAGGGAAAACGAAGTACACGCCGTCCAACGGCATACGCGAGCTTCGCGAAGCAGTTGCGGAATACCTCGGAAAGAAGCGCAGCATAACCATAGACCCGGATTGCGTGGTAATCGGCCCGGGAGCGAAGCCGCTCATCAACGCGCTTTTCCAGGTTATAATCGACCACACCAAGCCGAACACCGCGCTGATAATGCCGGATCCGGGATACGGGCCGTACATAGACAACGCGAAATACTACGGCGCGAAGATATACCGCGTACCGATGGAGGAAAGGAACGACTGGCGCTACGACGTCAACGTCCTGCGCCAAGTCGTGGAAAGCGTTCCCGCCGGAATGGACAAGGTGCTGCTCACGATTTCGCCTTCAAACCCCACGGGCGGGATACTGAAGAAGGAGGACTGGGACGTCGTCGAGGAACTCGCGAAAAAGCACGACATGCTGGTTGTTTCCGACGAAATATACGACGACTTCGTTTTCGAAGGCGAGCACACCAGCATTCTTTCGCGCCCCGGCATGATGGAGCGCACGGTTCTGGTGCACGGCGCGTCGAAGACGTGGGCGATGACCGGCTGGAGGCTCGGGTGGATGGTTCTGCCGAAGCATCTCGCTCCGACTGTCGGAAAAATGATAGGCAACATCGCCTCCTGCACAGCCGAATTCACGCAGTACGCGGGCATCGAGGCGGTACGCGGCCCGCAGGGAGAAGTAGCGAAGATGAAAGCCGAATACAGGGCGCGCCGCGACTACGCGGTGAATGCGTTCAAGGACATGGGATGCTATTGCGCGCTTCCCGGCGGTTCGTTCTACGCCTACCCGAACATACGCAAAATCATGGACGCTCGCGGATTCAAGAGCGAGCTCGATTTGTGCAACGCGCTCCTGCAGGAGAAGGGAGTCGTTTGTTTGCCGGGACCCGCCTTTGGACCGTCGGGAAAGGACCACATTCGCCTCAGCCTCGTGAGCTCCATGGACGATTTGAAGGAAGGAATGAAGCGCATCAAGGAGTTCGCAGGGTTCTGACAGGGGGAGGGTCAGGAAAACCGTTGAACTGGGGAGGGGGCGAAGCCCTCTCCGCGGTTCCGAAGGAGTTCGCAGGGTTCTAGACACCCGCGGCGGGTTCGGAAGGCTTATAATCCGCGGCGGCGTTTCTTAAACCTATTCGGGGATTCAGTCGCATGTTCATCGGCAACGACGCGCTGGAGATATTCATCCTAGCCTTCGTCATGTCCATCATCTCCAACTATCTTTCCAACAGGTTCGGCGGGCAGAAGCAGCTCAAGGAAATCCAGAAGGACGTAAACGAATGGCAGAAGGAGCTGAAGGAGGCGAACGAGAAGAAGGACGAGGTGCGCGTGAAAAAGCTGATGGAACGCGAAGACGAGATGATGAAGAAGATACAGGCGATGGCGTTCCTTCCGTTCCGCACCATGATAGTCGTGCTTCCGGTGTTCCTTTTCGCGCTTTACGTGGTGATTCCCGCGTGGTACCCGAACTTCCTGTGGGCGAACATGCCGTTCTCCGTGCCTTCCTCGATAGCGTTCTGGCAGCCGTGGAAGAACTACCTAGGCGGCAGGGGCATGCTCATATACTCCGCGCTTGTCAGCGGACTCGTCATACAGGCGCTTCAGCCGCGCCTCGAGGGATGGATTAAAAAGGCGCGTGGGCAATAATAGAGAGGGTTGATGCATAAGATGGTTGCACCTAAACAACGCAAGATAAAGAAAAGGATGCGGAAGAGCCCGGGCGGACGCACTACGTTCAAGCCGAAGGAGGAGAAGCCCGCGAAGCGCCTTTGCGCGCTGTGCGGAGGCGGACTCCACGGCATGAACCCGAAGGCTTCGAAGAAGACGCAGAAGCGCCCTGAGCGCGTTTTCGGAGGCGTCGTCTGTCCGCAGTGCGTCATGATTCTCATGAAGGAGCGCACGCGGATGCAGGCGGGATTCCTGAAGGAACAGGACGTGCCGCTGACGCACCTTTACTACATAAGGGCGCTGGAGAGGAAATGATGCGCGTCGCCGTCTCCGGGATGACCGGATGCGGTGCCACGACGGTTACGAAGATCGTCGCGGGGCGTCTCAGGCTCAAGCGCATAAACTACACGTTCCACGACCTCGCCCGAGAGCGGGGCATTCCGTTCTCGAAACTGCAGTTCGACAAAATCGAGCGCGAGTTTCCCAAATGGGATTTGCTCCTGGACGGGAAGCAGGTTGCACGCGTCGCGAAGGCGAAGCAGTGCATCGTAGGCTCGAGGCTCGCGGTATGGCTCGACGGCGCGGTTGCGAAAAAGCTGAAGAAGCGCGTGAAAATCGACGCGAAATTCTGGCTCGAGGTTCCGCTGCGCGTTCGCGCGAAGCGCGTCGCGAAACGGGAGAAAAAGCCGTTCAGCCAGGCATTGAGGGAAACGGCTTTGCGCGACAAGAACAATGCCGCCCGGTACAAGAAGCTGTACGGAATAGACGTGCGGAAAAAACCGAGGGGAACGATAACGATTGACGCGGAACGGCTCGACGCCAAGGGCGTCGCCGACGCGATTGTGCGGAAAGTGAAAAAATAATGCCGACGCCGCAGCTCAACGAACTCGTCATCGCGACTGTAAAGCGGATTTTCCCGTACGGCGCGGTGATTTCGCTCGACGAATACCCCACCGCGGACGCGTTCATCCACATCTCCGAAGTATCCAGCGGCTGGTGCCGCAACGTCAGCGAGCACCTGAAGATGGGGCAGAAGGTAGTCGCGAAAATAATCCGCCTCGAACCCGAGAAGAACCAGATTGACGCGAGCATAAAGCGCGTCAGCGAGGGCGAACGGAAGAAGAAGCTTCAGGATTACAAGAGCGCGAAGCGCGGGACGAAGCTGTTCGAGCGCGCCGCATTGAAAGCCGGAAAAACCGCTGCGCAGGCCAAGGACGTCGAAGCTGCGCTCGTCGCGGAATACGGCACGCTTTACGAGGCGTTCGAGGCGATAGCCGAGGGAGCGGCTTTCGAGAAGCACGGAAAGCCCTGGGCGTCGGCGCTCGAAGAAGTTGCGAAGCAGGAGATAAAACCGAAGAAGGTAGAGGTGCGCGCCACGCTTAATCTGCAGTCCTACGCCGCGGACGGAATCGGCGAGCTCAAGAAGGTGCTCGGCGAAATCTCGAAATCGGGCGTCACCGTTCACTACGTCGGCGCGCCGCAGTATTATCTGACGGTAACCGCGGGCGACTACAAAACCGCGGAGAAGGCGCTTGACGCGGTCGAAACGAAGCTGTCGGCGGTGAAGAACATCGAATACTCGATGGAGAGGGCTAAGAAATGAGCGGCAAAATGCGCTCTTGCGCATCGTGCGGAAAATACACGATGAAGGAAAAATGCTCATGCGGGGAGGCGACGGAAACATGCCACCCCGCGAGGTTCTCGTTCGAGGACAAGTACGCGAAATACAGGCGCAAGATGAAGTACGGAGGGTGAAAGGAATGGCGAAAGTTCTTCAAAGCAAAAAGGGCGAGCTTCACGTGATGCTCGAGGGATTCGACATCGGACTCGCGAACATGGTAGTCGAAAAACTGCTCAAGAACAAGTCGGTTACGTTCGCCGCCGCCGACTACGACCACCCGCTGAAGGGCAACGTCGTCATCAAAATCAGGGGCGACGAGCCGAAGAAGGAGCTCGTGAAGGCGCTGTCAGATGTTTCCGACGAAATCGGGAAGGCAGCCAAGGCGCTCGGCAAATGAACCTGAAGAGTCTCTGGACTAAAAGCAACATAGCGCTCGCCGGCCTCGTTCTTTTTCTGGCGGCGTACGTAGCGACGGGCTTCGTCCCGTTCGCGTTCGGCGTGTTCGCCTGCGTCGTGGCGGTGATAATCCTCGAGATTCTCACCGAGGATACGTTCAAGTCGTCGAAAGGCGCGAAACAATCGGCATGGGAGCTCGGAATCGCGTTCGCTACTGCCATAGCCGCATGGTTCCTGCTCGGATTCGTCCTGCAGACTTCCTCGCCCATCAACGTCGTCACGTCGTGCAGCATGCTTCCCGTTCTTGAGAGAGGGGATCTGATAATCCTGCAGGGCGGGAACATACGCGTTCCCGAAGCGCAGTACGCGGGCTCGCTTGCGGGCGTCGCGTACGGGCAGAAGGCTTACCTCGTCAATTCCTTCGAAGGCACGCGCACGTACAAGTTCTCGATGCCTTCGATTGCAGGCAATCCGCTGCTCGATTATGAAATCACGCCCTGCGACGTGCAGGCGCGCGACGGGAGCGTTTCCCACGAGTATTGCACGTATGGCGTATCGTTCCAGGGCACGGCATACGCCCTGAACAAAAGCAACGACGTAATCGTCTACGAACCCACGCCCGCCTACTACGGACTGATAATCCACCGCGCGTTCCTGAAAATCAGGGCGAGCGACGGCGTCTACTATCTCACGCGGGGAGACAACAACGGCTTCCTCGACCAGCAGTCCGGCATCCGCTTGGTGGCGGAGAAGGACGTCAAAGGCAAGGTGCTCCTGAGGGTGCCCTACGTAGGATACTTAAAGCTCTTCCTCTTTATGCAGTTCGAGGAGCCGCAGGGCTGCGGCTATCTTGTCAAGGGAGGCGGTTGAGTTGGCGGAAAAGGGAATGCGCGGGCCGCTGATGCTCGTTGCGGTCGCGCTCGTAGCTGTTGCGGCAATCGCGATATTCTATGTTTCCACCATGCCCAAGCCCGCGGTAGCGTCGAACAACCTGCACATACTGATAAACAACGGCGACAAGTACGCACTCGGCGGGACGGTAACGCTGAGCCTCGACGCGCCGGACGCGGTGCTGTGCAGGTACAGCAACGACGGCGAGCGCTGGACGCTCTGGGAAGGGTTCGCCTCGACTAAAAAGTGGGCGCTTGCGCCGGGAAGCGGGCTTAAGACGGTATACTACGAATGCAACGACGCCAAGGGCGAATACGTCGGCAGGACTACGGACGACATCATAGTCGACGACGAGGCGCCTGTTGTGAGCGTATCCTCGCCCGCAGACGGGGATTCCTACGACACCAACTACGTCGGCGTTGCGTTCGTTGCGACGGATAATTTCGCACGGAAGATGAACTGCAGCATAACGCTTGACAACAGGAACGTCGCCTCGGGGCCCGTCACGTCCGGGCAGATGAAGAGCATAACGCTTACCTCGCGCGTCGGCGAGCATTCGATGCGCATAGCGTGCGCGGACGAAACCGGAAACGCGGGAGAATCCGAGCGCATTTCCTATTCGATTACGCGCGAGACGCCCACGCCGCGGCCAACTGTCACGCCCACTCCGACTATCGTGCCGACCGTTGCTCCGTCCGCATCGCCCTCCGCAACGCCGACTATTTACCCGACGACGCCGACGGCGCTTTCCGTGACAATCAACGACGGCGCGCCGTACACGTATTCGCGCAACGTCGTGCTGCGCATGTCCGCCACCAACGCGGAAACGTGCAGGTACAGCGACGACGGGGCGTTCTTCACCTCGTGGGAGGCGTATTCGACGTACCGCAACTGGGTGCTTCCGCCGGGAACCGGGCAGAAGCGCGTATACTACCAGTGCAGGAACGTCTACGGATATTCCGCAACTGTTTCGGACGACATCATGCTGCAGGAAACCCCGCCAACCACGCCGCCCGGCGGGTTGATGGTGCGCATCAACGACGGCGCGACGTACGCGACAAGCACGTCGGTGTCGCTCTCGCTCAACGCCGTCGGCGCAGCCGAGGCGCGGTACAGCAACAGCGGGCTCACTTACACGGACTGGGCGCCGTACACGGCGTACATACCGAACTGGGGACTCGACTCAACCGACGGAACGAAGACGGTTTATTACCAGTGCAGGAACGCAGCCGGAAACAGCGACGTCGCAACCGACACGATAATACTCGACAAGACGCCGCCGGCGAAGCCGACGGGGTTCACGGCGGTGTTCATGAAGAAGGCGAGCCTGGCGGGCGATACCGCGTCGGAGGGAGACACGACGCCTACGCCCACGGACACGCCTACACCGACGCCTGCCGCGCCGAGATTCGCGGTTTACCTGAAATGGGACGCGGTTTCGGACGCTACGAGCGGACTGGCGTACTACAAGGTTTACAAGCGCGTCGGCGCGGGAACGCCGGCTGTCGTGACGACAACTACGGCGCTGGAATGGACGGAAACAATAGAGTCGCCGAACCCGACGGCGTCCTACGCGGTGAGCGCGGTGGACAACGCGGGCAACGAGGGCTTGAAAACGGACTTCCTCGTGCCTGCGCCGCCGAGTAAGTAATATTAATTAATCGACTCGTAAGAGATAGAGGGGGGATTCTCGATGGAACTCGTCATTCAGGATGCGAAATACTTCAAGTCGTGCGTCGACGCTATCGTTTCGATCGTAAACGAAGGCACGTTCGAGGTGAGCGCCGCGGGCATGCATCTCCGTACGATGGACCCGTCGCAGATAGCGATGGTGGACTTCATGCTTCCCAAAGAAGCGTTCTCGAAAGTGGAAGCCGAGGACAAGAGGAGCATAGCGCTGAATCTGGCGGATTTGGCGAAGATACTCGCTCGCTCGCGCCCGGACGAGAGCCTTACCATAAAGCTCGACGAAAAGGATTCCAAGCTCACGCTCAATTTCGTAGGGGAATCCAAGAGGCACTTCAAGATTCCGCTGCTCGAGGCGAACGCGGCGCTCCCGCGCGAACCCAAGATAGTTTACGACGCCAGCATCAAAATCAACGCGGGCGCGTTCAAGGATATGCTGCGCGACGCGGGACTGCTTTCATCGCACGTCGTGCTTCAGGCTGACGATTCCGAATTCGTAATCGAGGCGCACGGGGATTCCGGGGATTTGCGCGTCGAGACGCGGAAGGACTCCAAGCACCTCGCCGAGCTGAAGAGCGGCATGAAGGCGACGGCGATGTTCCCGTTCGAATACCTCGACGACATGACGAAGGCTTGCCCCGACGACGCTATCGTGCATTTGGAGCTCAAAAGCGACTCGCCCGTGCGCGTCGCGTACGAGTTGGGCAAGGCGAAGATATCGTATTACCTCGCGCCGCGCGTGGAAACGGGTTGATTGAATGAAGCTCCGCGAAGAATGGCTGCCGTGGGCGTTCGTCGCCCTGTCGTTCGTGCTCAGCGCGGCGTTTTATTTCCAGCTCCCCGACGTCATGGTGACGCACTGGGACGCGCAGGGCATGGCGAACGGATGGATGAGCAAGAACATGGCGGTGCTTTTCATGCCCGTGCTCACGGCGCTGCTCGTCGGCTTGTTCTACCTGATTCCCAAAATCGACCCGCTTGGCGCGAACATCGAGAAGTTCAAGGACGTCTACTGGGGATTCGCCTCGTTCATGGCGCTGTTCCTGGCGTACATTCACGGCGCGTCGCTCGCGATAAACGCGGGGTACGCCCTGAACATGACGTACGTGATAATCCCCGCGATGGCGGTTCTTTTCTATTACGTCGGATACATGCTCGAACGCGTCGAGCCCACGTGGTTCGTCGGAATACGCACGCCGTGGACTCTTTCCAGCGAAGGCGTGTGGAAGAAGACGCACGCCCTCGGCGCAAAAATGTTCAAGGCGTTCGCGGTAGTCGTGATGCTCTCGCTGTTCGCGATGAATTACGCGTTCTACATCGTTATCGCGGGCGCGCTCGCGTGCGGCTTCGCACCCGTCATCTACTCCTACTTCGAATTCAGGAAGGAGAAGACGCACGTGAAACCGTCGGTAGGAATCGAAAAGGCAGCGAAAGGGAAGAAGCGGAAGAAGAGCCGACGCTGAAACGCCGCATCGCTACTGCGCCGCAACTCCTGCCGTGACATTTTGGCAGCTACGTTGAGCGTCGCGTCTTTTCGTCCGCAAACGCAAACCAGCGCTTTTTCAACTGTTAGAATACACCATGGACTGCGACGTGCTAATCATAGGCAGCGGGCTCGCGGGATTGAGCGCGGCGTACGCCGCCTCCAAGGCAGGCGCGTCCGCAATCGTGCTGCGCAAGGCAAGCGGAAGCAACTCGCTTTTATCGCAGGGCGGAATCGCCTGCGCCCTTAACGACGAGGACGCCGAAAAACACGTTTCCGACACGCTAGCCGCGGGCGAGGGGCTGTGCGACGAAAAAGCGGTGCGCACGCTCGTAAAGGAAGGGCGCGAACGCATACGCGACATAACCGCGCTCGGAATGGAGTTCGATTCCAAACGCGGCCGCGAAGCCGCGCATTCCGCGAGCCGCGTGCTCCACGCGGGAGGCGACGAAACCGGCAAAAAAATGGTGGAGTTTTTCTCGCGCCTTCTTGCCGGGGAAAAGGACGTGGAACTCAGGGAAGCGGACGTAGAGGCGTTGGTTGTCGGCGGCAAAGGCTGCGGAGGAGTAGTCGCGGACGGGAAAACAATCAATAGCCGCGGCATCGTTCTCGCAACCGGCGGCTATGCGTCGTTATACGGACACACCACGAACAGTCCGTGCGCTACTGGCGAAACAATCGCGCTGGCGCGGCGCGCCGGCGCTGCGCTCGCCGATTTGGAATTCGTGCAGTTCCACCCCACTGTTTTCCAGGGAGGGGCGACGTTCCTCGTCTCGGAAGCAGTTCGCGGCGAGGGCGGGATGCTGAGAAACGACAAAAACGAAAGATTCGTGAACGAGCTGCTGCCGCGCGACGTCGTCAGCCGCGCCATAGACGGGCAGATGCGGAAGGGAAGGCGCGTTTTCATAGACGTCTCGCGGGTCGACGATTTCGACGAGCGCTTCCCGTCGATATACCGCCGTTTGCGCGAGCAGCGCATCGACGCGTTCAGCGACTTGATTCCCGTCGCCCCTGCGGCGCACTACTGCATGGGCGGAGTTTTAACCGATACCGACGGAAGAACCGCTATTCCGGGGATATACGCCGCTGGAGAATGCGCCTGCTCCGGAGTGCACGGCGCCAACCGCCTTGCGAGCAACTCTCTGCTGGAATGCCTGGTTTTCGGATGGAGGGCGGGGAGGAATGCCGCGAAGGAGAAGGGACGGAACTGCGGTGCGACGGTAACCGCCGCGGAAGCGACGCCGAAAGCGGAAACGGAGAAAATAAGGAAATTGATGTGGAAGGACGCGGGAATAGTGAGAAACGCCCGCCAGTTGCGCATAGCGCTGCGGGAAATGAAAAAAATGCGCGGGGATTCGGTTGCTCTGGCAAAACTGGCCGCGGAAGCGGCTCTTGCCCGCGAGGAATCGCGCGGCTGCCACTATCGCCGCGACTTCCCGAAAAAAAGCGGGGCGTGGAAGAGGAGAATCATATGGAAATGACGGACCGCATAAACGCGCTCAAGGCGGAAAAAAACGCGCTCGTGCTTGCGCACAATTATCAGCGCCCCGAGGTGCAGGACGCCGCCGACTTCGTCGGCGACTCTCTCGAACTGGCGCTGCGCGCCAGAAAAGCCTCCGAGGATATCGTCGTGATGTGCGGAGTTGACTTCATGGCTGAAACCGTGAAGCTGCTGAATCCGTCGAAGCGCGTTTTATTCCCGAATCTCGACGCGAAATGCCCGATGGCGGCGCAGTTGAAACCCGCGGACATTATTTCTGCCAAAGAGGAGTTTCCCGACGCGTCCGTCGTGCTTTACGTGAATACCCACGCCGACTGCAAGGCGCTCGCGGACTGCTGCTGCACGAGCGCGAACGCAGCCGAAATCGTCGGAAAGATGCCGTCCGACGTCGTGCTGTTCGGGCCCGACGCGAATCTTGCGTTTTACGTGCAGCGCCGCACGAAAAAGCAGGTCGTAGCGATACCGTCGCACGGGTTCTGCCGCGTGCACGACTTGATCGGAGAACGCGACGTCGCAAAGGCGAAGTCGGAGCATCCCAGCGCGCGCATAGTCGCGCATCCCGAGTGCGTGCCCGCGGTGCAGGCGATGGCGGACGCGATATGCAGCACGTCGCGCATGATAGATTTCGCGCAAAAAAGCGAAGCAAACGAGTTCATAGTAGCAACGGAGGTCGGAATGCTTCACCGTCTCGCTAAGGAGAACCCCGGCAAGAAATTCCACGCCGCGTTGCCAGACGCCACGTGCACCGCGATGAAAAAAATAACGCTCTCCGACTTGTATTACGCGCTGGAGGACGAAAAAATCGAGATTGAAATTCCGCCGGAAATCGCGGCAAAGGCGCTGCCCTCCGTGGAAAGAATGTTTTAATATTGCACGGGGCTAACGTAAGTGGTGGGGAGTGAAATGCGCGTTTTACTCATAGGCAAAAGCGCGAGAACAGACGTGATAGCGGAGACGCTGGTGCGCAGCAGGCGCAAGCCCGTCCTTTTCGCGGCGATGGACGCCGAAAACCCGGGGGTAATGCGCAGGAGCAAGGAATTCTGCGTCGCCAAAACCGACGACGCCGAGGCGATACTCGCGTTTGCCGAACGCGTTGAACCCGATTTCTCAATCATCGACCCCGAAGACCCGATAGCGCACGGGGTTTCCGACGCCCTCGAAAAGAAGGGGATTCCGTGCGTCGCGCCTTCCAAAAAGCTCGGGCAGCTCGAATCCAGCAAATCGTTCGCACGCGAGCTTCTGCGAAAGCACGGCATCGAGGGAAACCCTGAATACAAAATATTCTCTTCCTCGAAGGGCGTCGAGAACTGGCTGACCGAACTGCTTGACGCGAAAAAGGGTTTCGTGGTGAAACCCGACGGACTCACGGGCGGAAAGGGAGTGAAGGTGCTGGGCGACCATTTGCAGGGCGTGGAAGACGCGCTTGCTTACTGCGGAGAGGTGCTCGCGAAACACGCGTCCGTGGTAATCGAGGAAAAGCTCGAGGGCGAGGAATTCAGCCTGCAGTCGCTCACGGACGGAGTTACGGTGCGCGATTGCCCTCCTGTTCAGGACCACAAACGCGCCTTCGAAAACGACGAAGGCCCGAACACCGGCGGAATGGGCTCGTATTCCTCGGGAAGCGTGCTCCCGTTCATGACAAAGGAGGACGCCGAGGCGGCGCACGCGATAAACCAGAAGGTGGCGGACGCGCTGCGCAAAGACACCTCCGAGAAGTACAAGGGCGTGCTTTACGGCGGGTTCATCTGCACCGCGCGTGGCGTGAAGCTCATCGAATACAACGTCCGCTTTGGCGACCCCGAGGCGATGAACGTGCTGCCGGTGATGAAAACCGATTTTGTCGATGTGTGCGAGGCAATAATTAATGGAACGCTGGACGAAACCGAATTGCGCTTTGAAAACGCCGCCACCGTGTGCAAATACGCGGTTCCGGAAGGCTACCCCGCGAAACCGATAAGGGGAGCTTTGCTGGAAGTGGAAAAAAGCCGCGCGCGGCATTATTTCGGAGCGGTTAGCGAGAAAGACGGGAAATATGTGACGCTCGGTTCGCGCGCAATCGCGAGCGTCGGCGTCGCGCCTTCGCTTTCCGAAGCCGAAAAAATCGCGGAAGAAGGCGTTGCCGCCATCAAAGGCCCCGTTTTCCACCGCCGCGACATCGGCACGCAAGCGCTTATAAATAAAAGAATCGAACACATGAAGAGGCTGAGAAAAAATGGCTGACGAAAAGAAAAAAGCTGCAAAGAAACCCAAGAAATACGAGCGCGGGAAGTCCTGCCCCAAGTGCGGGGAGGGCGTGAAGCTCGCCGAGCACCAGAACAGGCGCTCGTGCGGCAAGTGCGGCTATTCCGAGATGAAATAAACCCCGCGAAATGGGACTTGAAAGCGCCCTGCTGGTTGTTTCCGCCACGCTAGCTGCGCCTTTCCTCCTGTTGCGTTTCGAAGGAAAAAGGAATTGGCGCAAGGAACTGTTTCTGGACAAGAAAACCGACTGGGTTCTCACTGGATTGCGCGCCCTGAAGCTGCTGGGCGCAATTTTCCTCGGCATGCTTCTCGTAGGGTATTGCCTCGAAGCGCTGGGTTTCCTCGACACGCACAAAATCGCCGACATCATACGCGGAAGCGGCTTGCCGATGCTTCTTCTTACAATCACGCTCGTCCCGATTGCCGAAGAGCTTCTTTTTCGCGCGTATCTTCAGCCGCGCGTCGGCGTGCTTTTCACGAGCCTGCTGTTCGCGGGGCTGCACTACGGCTACGGCTCGGTTGCCGAAATAGTCGCCGCGTTCACGGCGTCAATACTGCTGGGGCTGGAGATGAGAAAAAACAAGGACGTGCGCGCATGCATTCTCGCGCACGCCATGTACAACTTATCTTCTATAATCCTGGTTACGTCCGGCTTGGCTTAAAGGAAGTCGACGTCGTCGAACCCTTCCTCGCGCCTCTTGTTCGGCGCGCCGCCGACTCCGCGAACCGTTTTTCCGAGGACGTACGGCGACTGGATGCCCGTGAATATGGCAATCGCCTCTATCTTGCCCTCGAACGTCGGATCGACGCGGGCGCCCCATATAACCGTGGCGTTCGGATCGACGCGTTCCGTAAGCGCCTCGCCGATTTGGTTGCACTAGCCTAGCGTCATGTCCGGGCCTCCGGTGATGTGCAGCAGCACTCCCGTCGCGCCGGTGTAATCCACGTCGAGCAGCGCGTGGTGTAGCGTGTTGTTCACTACTTCCTCCGCGCGGTTGGTGCCCTTCGCTTCTCCGACGGCGATCATCGAAACGCCTCCGTTGCTCATTACGGCGCGCACGTCGGCGAAATCGAGGTTGATGAGTGAAGGCGTAGTAATGGTCTCGGCGATTCCGCGAACTGCGCGCGCTATAATCTCGTCCGCGACGTTGAACGCCTTGTCTATCGGAAGGCTCGGAACGATTTCGACGAGCCTGTTGTTGTCGATTACGATTATGGTGTCCGCCTGCGCCTTCAGTGCCTCAAGGCCCTGGTCTGCTTTTTCGAGGCGGGCGCGCTCGAGCGCGAACGGGTATGTGACTATCGAGATTACGATCGCGCCCTGCTTCTTCGCGATTTCCGCGAGAATCGGGGCCGAGCCCGTACCGGTTCCTCCTCCCATGCCTGCGGTGAGGAACACCAAGTCCGCGCCGTCGAACATCTTCTCGAGCGCTTCGCGGGATACTTCGGCTGCCTTCGCGCCTATCTCGGGATAGCCGCCAGCGCCCAATCCGCGCGTTATGCTCGCTCCGATGAGCACCTTCTTCGCGCTCTCGGATATCGTCGTAAGATGGAGCTTGTCCGTGTTGATGGCGATTAATTCCGCGCCCTTGATGCCCGCCTTCGCGAGGCGGTTGATGGAGTTGCATCCCGCGCCGCCCGCGCCCACCACCATAAGCTTGGGGGTTTCGAACTTGAAGTCGCTGGAGTCCTGCTGCTGTTTCCTGGAACTTCTAGACCGCATAGCCTCGTTTACCAAATCTTCCACACAATCACCTGCTCCCCTTCGAATATCACTAGTGAAAGGAAAACCCTCCCCCGAATTAAAAAGGTTTTGTTTACGCGGCTGCACGGCGCGCCGAACCCGCGCGCCATATAAAAGGCACGCTCTCTCGGAAGCAATATAAAGGCGTTTTCGGAAAATCTTTCACTAGGAGGGTGGTTTAATGATACTAGGCGGAAGAATCACGGAAGCCAGCGCGAAGAGGCTCAAGGACGGCGCGGTCAAGGGGCTGAACGTGAACATAGACATAACCAGCGTCAAGGAGGAGGAAGGGGCGCTTCTGGTCTCGTACACTCACAAGACGGATTATCAGGACGAAGTCGCCGAGCTCGTCATAAAGGGCGACATCATCATACAGGAGGACGCCAAGGTGCGCAAGGAGATTCTCGAAGGCTGGAAGGAAAAGAAGTTCCTCGCCTCCGAGTTCGCCGAGGACGTGCTCAACGCCATCAGCTATTCCGCCGCATCCGTCGGAACGCTTCTCGCGTTCACGCTCGGAATCGGCGCGCCGATAAACCTGCCGCGCGCGAAGCTGAACATCGAAAAGGGAAAAGCGAGTTAACGGCGCTTCGACAGCCAGTAATACCATACTGCGTAGTAGGCTACCAAAACGATTACCAGCGTAGCCCTGAACAAAACGTCGTGGAACAGCGCAGACGCCTGCGGGTTCTGCGGGTCGTAGACGGCGAGAGAAACGGCGATTCTGACGGGATTAAGCACCAGAAGCACGGCGATTCCGAGAATAATGCCCTCGATTCTTCGCCGCACGGTTCTGTCCCAACTTGCCATCACTATTCCCGCAAGCACGGCTATTTCCACTCGCCCCCAGCACAAATCGCCGATTTCGGCGTCGAAAGACGGAGAAATGACATGTGCGACGCCGTTTTCGAGAGTAATGGACGTGCGCACTCCTGCCGCGTTCAGCATTACTTGCGAGGAATATGCCGCTATTTCCGAAAAGGATGCGGCGAAAAATCCCAGCACGAAATATACGGGTATTGCAACGAAAAGGAAGAGCGCCAGGAACTGCGCGGTTTCCTTTACCGCACCCTTCATCAACTCAGGACACCCCGAGGGAACTGCTCGCGAAATAGACGACGACGCAGTAAAGAACGACGGCGGTGGGCAGGGACTTCGCGATGCTCACGTACGTGTGCAGCTTGTTTCCCGTATCCTCTATCTGCGAGTTGAAATACGTGAGAAGCGTCACCACCTCTATCACGTAGACGCCCATGATGAGCACGAAAGTCGCGGGGTCCGCGCTGTTCTTCACCACGTCCTTGTTCGCGAACAGGTTCGTCATCCCGCCGAATCCCGACACGCCCGGCGCGCTCTGCTGGGTTGTTTCCGTGCCCGCGGAGCCTGCGATGGAATTCATGATGAGCCGCTGCATGGCGCTGACAACCGCGAGGACGATGGGCGCGACGAACGTGGACATCGTGCTGAGCATGGTTGTCACGTCTTCGAGAAGCTTCCGCAAAGACTCGTCGATTTTCTGCGCGTTCCTGAGCTGCAGCGAAAGCGAAATCAGCGATTTCGCCGCCACGTTAACGCCCAACTCCACGGAATCTACGAGGAACTGCATGCCGCTCCGTATAGTCCTCGACGGAAGATTCTTCAAAGCGCCGAACGTTTCGTCGAATATGGCGGCGTCCAAAGTCATGCCCATAGTCGTGATGTTCTCGAGGATGCGCTTGAACACATCCTTGGCGATTCTGCTCTTGGGCAGGAAGACGACGGCGCTGCGCAATGCTTCCTCTATAGGTTTATTCTCGCCCATGCGCGACGCCAGCACGTACATCGCATCCTTGAACTCGCCTTCCATGTCCCTTATTTCGCGCTGGACGCGCAGCCGCTCTCCGTACTCTCCGAGCAGATAGACGCTGACGGAGATGGATATGCCCAGCAGGAAGCCGAAAATCGTGAATTCTCCTATGATCTCGCCGTACTGGTCGAAGAAGGTTATGCGCGGCAGCTTCGCCTTCTCGTCCTCGAACACCGCGTATGACGGAATCTGCCCCAGCGTTCCAGGAATCACGATGCCCTGCGGCCCGGTGATGGGCATACCGAAGCTGTCGGTCATGAACGTGTTCAGCGGGACTACGACTGAGTTGATGGCGTTCTGCGTAACGCCCTGGTCGGTAAAATAGCCCCCGCCTATGAAGCAGGTGATTATCAGCAGCGCGAATATGCGGAAAGGCATGCTGATGCCGAATACCCTCGCAATGCCCCTCGGCGGCAAACCGGGAAAGTCTGGCGGAATGTCCGGCGGCGTATACGTCGGCGGCTTGCCCGCAACGATGTTCGAGCCGAACAAATAGACGATGAGCGGAATCACGAGGTTGTACGCGACGAACATGTACTCCGCTTTCGCGAGAGGCATGCCGCTCATGCTCCCGCCGATGGGAAGAATTATGGCGAGCAGCAGCGGAAGCAGGATTCCGAAATAATAAAGATAAACCGTGGGCTGGTGGAGCTTGCGCGCGTACATGTCCATCTTTTCCTTGGTGCCTTCGAGCACGTCGGTTCCTGCTTTTTCGAGCAGTTCTTCGCGGCGTTCGCGGTTCCCTTCCAGCACGGACGAGCGGATGAGCATCAGCGCGTGCTTGAAGTCCTCGTTGTAGCCACCCCATCGGTATGCGAGTTCGTCGAGTCCTTCCTCGATGCTCGCGTATCTCCCGATTTGCACGTCCCACACGATTTTCTTCATGTCCTCGGCGATTTTCCCGCGCCCGTGGTTCGCCGCGAACTGTACAGCCTTCTCGAGGTTCGGGGTGAGCCGCATGCTCATCGTGAGATAGTTCACTATTTCGGGAATATACGCAAGAGCGAGCATTTTCTCGCGCTCAACCGCGCTGTGCGGATACTTCAGGTAGAAGTAGCTGACTCCTATCGGAACAAGAAGGAAAACTCCGGCGAGCCCTATTTTCAGCGTATCGTCGAGCGGCGCCAGCATGTACACGAGGGCGGCGAGCAGCACTCCGACCGCGATGCCGCCCATGAACAAGCCCTTGTAGGCGGCGTAGAACTGCTCGGCGGTTATGTTCCAGCCGAGGAATCCGATGGCGTCCTCCTGGTCCTGCGTGAATTTAGCGCCCTTGCCGAAGGACTTGAATATTTTCGCGAGCGAATAGGTGATATTTACGAACGCCGGGGGCGCGAAGCTCTCCTTCTTCTCCTCGTAGTGGTAGCCCTTGTCCGCCTTCTGCCCGTACAGTCCGCCGACGGCTTTCTTGACGTCGGTGCGCAGATCGCGCTTCGGTTTCGCGGCATCGGGCATGAAAATGGAACCGCGCGTATATATTTAATGCATTGCGCCCATATCGGAATATGGCGCCCAACCTCGAAAGAATCAGGAAAACCGCCTATCGCGTGCTCGAAAGCCCGAAGATGACTGTGGTGATGCCGTACGCGCCCGAAAGGGGGAACTGGTTCGACATAGTCGTTTACCCGAAACCCGAGCACGAGGAGGCTTTCCTGAAGGCGATTACCGGCTTGAAGCCGGGCGGACCTTCGAAGGATTATCCCGGCGCCGTCGGAACCGTCAGGGTGACGCTCACCTCAAAGGGCGATTTGGCGGTCCTGCAAATAGCCCAATCGCACTTCAAGAAAGGGAACGGCGCGGGATTCCTTTCCCCGACGCTCGCGAGGAAATACAGCGGCTGGAGGCAGCGGGCGCTGGAGCACCTGATAAGGACGATAGTCATGGAAAACGGATACAAGCTATTCATTTCGAAAGCGGTAATCCGCGACCTGCCGTACAGGTCGGTCGAGGACATGGCGAAAACGGCGCCCATCGAAGGGGAAATCAGAAAGGCGGCGAAGCTCGCAGGAGCGAAGCACGAGGAAGGCGAGTTTACGTACGAGATAAGCCGCGGGTAAGAGACTCTGAATATTTAATAAACCCGCAAGCACTTCCTTTGAACATGAGACCGCCGATACCCAGGGAATTGTGGGAGCGAGCGCGCCGCCTGAAAGCGCGCGAGGAGGATGCGGCGCGCGAGAGGAAGGTGGCAGCCGCCGAATTCCAGCGCACGTTCCGTGAGCGCACGCTTACCATTGTCACCACGGCGTTCGGAGTGGTTGCGGCGCTTTTTTGGCAGAGCGCCATCAGCGACATGATAAAGACGTACATACCCACTACGGGCATATGGCAGTACGAGATGATAGCGGCGGTGCTGGTTACAGTCATGGCGGTCACCGCGATTTACTTCATAGGAAAGTGGACCAAGCCGAAGGAGGAGAAGAATTCATGACATCGGATAAAAAAGTCGTTTACTGCGACGGAAAGGACGAGGACGGCGAACTCTGCAAACAGCCCGCGTTCTGGCGTTGCGCGTCCTGCGGACGCCCCGTTTGCTCGAAGCACGCGTTCGACAACGGCGCACCCGTTTGCTACTGCGGAAAGCCGGATTTCAAGCGCTGCTGATAGGCTTGCGGATAACTAGTGCTTCCTTTTCAGCTCGCGGTCCACCGCAGCGAGCAGTTTGCTGCTTCGTTCGACTTCGGGCAGCACGTACTCGCGAACCTTCGGCGAGTCGGGAAACGCTTTTACGAAATCCCAGAACACGCTGATCCGCGCCTGCGCCGGCGACTGCCCCTTCGCCAGATAACCGACGTACTTGTACGCCAGATTGTAGGGCGCGTACCTGCCGTTCTCGCCCAGTTCTTCCAGAATTTCAATGGCGTCGAGCGCTATCCCCCTGCCGACGGCGTACGCTTTTCTTTTTTTGCCGGTTTCCGACGAATGCTGTATTGCGTATTTGCTGGGATTTCTGACGACGCTGTTCTTCAAATAAAGCTCGTAGGGAAGGTAGGAGAAAAATTCGTCCCGTTGGTAGCTCACGAGCTCGTCGATTGCCGTTGCAAGCGGCCGGAACTCGTGCTCGCCCAGATAGTTGCGAAGGATGATGTGCGCCCCCTCGTGCGCGGCGGTGGGCGCGGTAAAATCATAAAGCCGTATTCGCCCGCTCGACGATGCGGTCCCGCCGGGACCGAATTTGCCGCGAGGCGAGAAAACCGCCTTGGACAGCCTGCGGCGGAAATCCGGCGTCTTTTTCCTCGGAATCGAGGGCGAAATAACGAGTTTTTTAGAGACGGAGTGGAACACTGTTGCGCTGAGCAGGTCACGGACCTGCGCCGCCGCCTCCTCTTTGGAACGCGGCCTGCCGAACGTCTCGACCGCGATGCGGTAGCCGTCCACAACTTCCCGTCTTTCGGCAGGGGACAAACGATCGAAACCACCGCGGTGAGCCCATTTCGGGATGTCACGTATCCTTCCGATGGCGGTCATCTTCATGAAAAGCAGATATATGCGGAAGTTTATTACGTTTCTCATGGAAAGCGTCGCCAAACGTCTCGTGGAACGCGGCTTGGACCACTTCGTCGTGGAAGGCGGCACGCTCCAGCTCTATTTCCCCGCGCTCGTCGGCGACCAGGAGGCGCGGGCGCGCGCCATGACAATCGAAGCCAAGGAGATGCTGGACCGCTTCTTCGAGGCGGACAACCACGTCGACGCGGGAATCGTGCGCTTCGGCTACAAGGAGGACGAACATCCGGTTTACGGGGTGCTGAGCGCGGCTACGCCGAGAGGAAGCGAACTGCTCGGACGGCTTAGCAAGGCGCTGGAGAAAGCCGGCGTGCGGAAGATGAACCCCACGCAGGGCGTCAGGGCGATAGCGCGCGACGAGGAAATCAAGCGCGCCGGGGACGAGGAGCGGCGGCGGGCAGTCGAGGACTTCCTCGAGGGATTGCCGAAGAGGAAGGCGAAGGGCGGAAATAGATGAAGCGCGGCTTTTTCGCTCCATAGAGGAACCGCCGCACTGGAAGGAAGGCGTCTAGGCGGGCTTAAATGCGGCGGCGCGATGAAGGCGTCATGGCAACAAACGACGAATCGGAGCGCAGCGTATATATACGGACGCCGGCTGAACCAGTTATGAAGGACGGCAAAAACGGGCAATTCGACTACAGGGAAGCCAGCAGGTGGCTCTCGGAAAACCCCCGATTTCTGGAACAAAACAAGGGCAAGTGGATAGCCGTCGGCATGAAAGGCAGCAAAATGGGCGTTTTGGAAAGCGGCGCGAAGCTGAGCTCGCTTGTCGGGAAGGTCGGCATGGAAAGCGTGCTCCTCACCAAGATTCCGAGAAAAATGGACACCGTCTGCCTTTACTGAGGGGCTTTGTGTTGGCTAAAGTTTTTTTCCCGTACAGGGTCGAGGATGGAACCAAACGCCCCGTAATAGCCTTCAAGGCGGAAGGAAGGGACGGACGGCAAATCCAGCTCGAAGGGCTGCTCGACTCCGGCGCGGACAACTCGATATTCCCGTACGAACTTGTCGAAATGCTGGGCATACGGCTCGGCGGCGAGCCCAAGAACTCCACGGGAATATGCGGGGACGAGTGCATCAGCGGCTACACCGCCGCGGTAAATCTGGACGTTGTTGGAAAACCGGTTATCTGCGAGGTGGAAGTCCTGCTTCCGAAGCACAAACTGGACAGGGTAATACTCGGCAGGAAGGGAATCTTCGACGAGCACCGAATCTGCTTCCTGGAAGGCGGGATAACGATTGAATCGCGCGACTGACGCATATTTTTAAACCGCCTCGGCGTTCTTCTTGCGATTGCTTCCACGCGTTTGCTCGGCTCCGGAACGGGCAACCGCGGGCTGTTTATATTATCTCTCCCGATCCCTAGAAAAACAAATATATGGCGGCGCCTATTACGTCTGCTTATGCGAGAGAACGCCCACGAAGCCGCCGCGAAGGAAATAATCGGGAGGGGGCTGCATCACTTCGTGGAATTTGGCGGCGAAAACCCCGGCATCCACATGTATTTTCCCGTTCCGAAGGACACGTCGGATCCCCGGCATCGCATCGCCGCCCAGACAATAAGAATGCTTAACGAGATCTCAAAAATCAACAGGATTCTGGAGGAACACTTCGAAATCGAGAACCACATCGAAACGATGAGCTTCTTCGTGCCAGGATTCAGGGAATCCGACTCGTTCAGACCCGTTTACTTCACGCTCGTTTCCAAGAACGAGCACGGCAGGAAAATACTCGCCAAACTCGGTGATGCTCTGAGGGCAAAAGGCGCCAAAATGCTCGGCGGCGAAGCGAGCAGCAGGGCCGTAAGAAAGGACGTCGGGGAATGAAATGAAGGCCGGCGTTTTCGCGTTCCTGCTTTTCGCCTCGTTCGCAGCCGCGGCGACATGCCCTCCGTCGCCGAACGAGTTCGCCTTAGTCAACGAAACCAGCTGCTCGCTTTACTGCCCGAAGATTCAGGAGGAATGCGGTTCCATGGAGCTTGTTCTTGACAAAGAATCGCCCGACTACTGCATGTGCGTCTGGAAGGGCGCCTACGCGCGAAGCGAGAACGGCAAAATCATAACCCTTGGCGCGGCGGTGTTTGGCGTCCTCGCAGTCGCAGGATACCTGGCGTGGAAGAAGCGGAAGGAGAAGGAGAGGAAGGCGCTTCTTGAGGAGGAAGAACCGCCGCACTGGAAGGGCGGCGCCTAGGTGCGCTCGCTACCCAAACTACGCCCGCACAGACAACATTTAAACGCCGAAGTCTCCCGAATATCTGGGGATGATTCGATGAAATTTAGCTTTGTTTTGCTTGGTTTGGCGTTCGTTGCGGCGGGTGTTGCGGCGTTGACTACGGTTCCGTGCTTCGCAACGTACAACATGGGAAGCGCCACAAACATGTCCTTCAATTCCTGCGCCATCAGCGATCTCATCCCTAACGCAGGCGGCTCTGCGGTCATAGTTCACAACGGCATTTATTGCGTCAAAACCGTCAAGTTCTATACGGAGTTCATACTTCTGCACCGAATTAACGTCCAGCTCCTCAAGGGACCAAGCTGCGGACCGTGGCAACCTGGCGATTTCTGCTATGGCCACATGACGCTGGGAGATTATTGCAACAAGTACTGGGATCCAGGTACCCTCACGGACTTGGGCGACTACACCGGGTTGATGGACGGCCTCTGGGTCGCATATCATTACATTGCGTACCAGAACGCATACGGTGACTATCGTCAGTCGTTCCCTGCGGGAATACTTTACAACAACACGATTTTAACGGGATCGCTTTGGAAAGACAAGGTTTCGCGTCCAGTCGCGACGGTTGCGAAGACGAGAAGCAGGCATTGAAACGGTGATTTGAATGAAAAACAAGTTCGCGATTCTCACAATCGTTTTATCGTTAGCGCTCTTTGGTTGTATCGAGAAAACCGGAGCCGTGGTGGAATCTTCGGACATTCCGTCCGTGGACGCGGGACCTTCGCTTCAAGCCACGATTAGCGTACAACCAACAGTCAAGTCAACAACGGCGCCGTTAGCATCTCCCAGTCCCGCCGCATCTGTTGCTCCATCCGTCGCTTCGTCACCAAGTCCCTCGCCACTACCAGTTTCTTCACCCAATCCTTCCCCGACGCCTTCGTCCTCATCGAGTCCGTCGCCATCCCCAACGCCTACGCCAACGGTAATTCCGTCTCCATCGCCTTCGCCTAGTCCGATAATTAGCCCATCTCCCACAGCTCAACCCACTCTTTCACTACTCGGATACGGAGAGTGCGC
The DNA here is from genome assembly GCA_902384935.1 of Candidatus Norongarragalina meridionalis. Classification (GTDB taxonomy): domain Archaea; phylum Micrarchaeota; class Micrarchaeia; order Norongarragalinales; family Norongarragalinaceae; genus Norongarragalina; species Norongarragalina meridionalis. The sequence goes on along the minus strand of CABMDO010000012.1, from coordinate 3,374 downwards.
ATCTTTGTTCAAGGTGTTTTCGTTCATTCCTTATTTCAATGGGATAACGGTTAGGAACTGCTCATTGATTACAAACGAAACGGGCAGCATGGCTGTTACCAAATGGAACACCTCGGAAATCCTGAACGGCCAGGAAAACCACATCACTTACTCGTTCTCTACAGAGGCAAATTATTTGTGGAACATACGCTGCTATTATGGAGATTCTGGTTATTTTGAAGCTCCCGACTCGAACATTGCCAGAGTTGACATGACTCCGCCGGGAGTCGTGGGGAATATTCTCGAGAGCAACATAGGACAAGATTATGTTTTCCTTATGTGGGCGCCGGCGGTAGACCCCAGCCCGAACCCAAGCGGAATGTGGTACAGGACACGATACCAATGCGCTGGAAACAATCAAATTTACAGCTTAGCAGTTTCAAACTACTTCACATTCAGTGGACTTTCTCCGGCCGGCGCAAACTGTTCCTTCGGCGTTCAGGCAGAGGATTACTGCAATAATCAGGGCGAATGGAAAGAGGTATTCAGCGTTATTCTGCCCGTTCCGAGTCCCTCTCCATCGCCGACTCCAAGCGCATCTCCGTTGCCCAGTCCGTCGCCCTCGCCTAGTCCGTTTCCATAGCGGGGCATAAGCAGAAGGAGAGGAAGCGGCTGCTTGAGGAGGACGAGCCGCCACGGTACGAGCGATGGTAAGCTGATGGATTGATACTTCTTTCTGAACCAGCACAAGGACAAATTGCGTCTTTAACCTGCGTAGCTAGGCTCAGACTATTTTGGGTTGAGACAACATTACATAGACTTGCGCTACTGCGGCTAACGCGTAAATAGCAGTCAGGATACACAAGAAAACGTATATTTGCCATGTTTTGTTTTGTAGTTTAACCATCTCTGCCTGTAGTTTAACCGTTTCTCCTTGTTGTTTAGCCATCTCTGCCTGTAGTTTAACCGTTTCTCCTTGTTGTTTAATCGTTTCCATCTGTAGTTTAATCATTTCTTCTTGAAGATAAACCGTTTTACGACGGTCCGAATCTCGCCAAGTATCCTTAGTGTTATTAGCGATGTCTTTTAGAGCATCTTCAACTCCGCGTAATTCGTTCACTCGTATCCCCTCCGCCGCCTACGCTCTAAAATCCAGACAACTAGGACATTGAATAAAGTTAAAATAATTACTACAATCGTAAGGGACTCCACGTTTCTGGTAGAAGTTAGCATTTGCTCGTTAATACTTTTTACGTTTTCTAGAATATTAGCCACCTGTTTCAGCGTATTACTAGATTCGTTAGCTGCCGCCACGGAGGTGTCGGATGCTTCTCGTATTGCTTTTCTGAAATTACGTTCCCAACTAGAAAGAACGTCGAAACTATACAGTATTTGGCCATAACCGCTGTAATAGCCGCAGGTTGTGTTATCTAACTTAATAAAATACAGCGCGGAGTTTCCATTTAAAATAATTTTATAGACTCCCGATTCCTGAATCTGAAAAGCCGAAAAGGTATCTCCAATGAGTCTAGGTTCTAGAACGGAACTGGTCGTATTCAAAGTATATGAATTGTTATCAAGTATTTCGCCGCTGGGAGAAACGACAGTAACATAAATTTCCATCGGTAGCGGTCCGGAATAGAAAACGGGAATTTTGTAATAAAAGGCATCATTTAGTTCTAACTCTTTTTTAGAAACAAAATTTTGCAAGACGTCTTCAGGATAGTATGGCATTGCTAGACATAAAGGACCGCCACTCGTCAAACAAGAGTTCACAGCAGCTACGTGCGAACATTTTTCTGGACTGAAAGCAGACACAAAAACGGCAACTACTAGAAATATCCAATAAATAAAATAAAATATCTTTCGAAGTCTCATGAATTTGATTTATTTTCTTAGGTTTAAAACCCCACCAGATCTTATAAAAAATGAGATACCTCGGTCAGAGGGGCAGATATGCAGCTAATTGAAACAGAAAACCAATAAAAATATAATAAAGGCCTGTTATGCCGATGCGATTCTGTTTCCTTTGAAGTTCTTCTGCATGCGGATTTGTGCCGATATGAGCAGCATACGCATAGGCCGATTTTTTGGGATCTTCGAGATAAGGACTGATTAATACAAATGAACCGACTGCGTTTAGACCCAAGCCGATCATAGAAAAAGCGGCGGAATGAATAAACATAAAAGTGAAAAAAGCAAGAACTAGCGCAAAAAATGAAGAAATTTTTAGATTGTTGACTAGAAAAAGTCCAATTTTAACGAAAATGTTAGAAAGACTAGAGAACACGAAAGCCGATCACCAAGTAAACTAGCTCGTGCGCCGACGGTGTCGATACGCAGGCCGTGCAGGTGTCAGACAACCTATTCACTTGCGCAGGCGAAACCGCCCGCGCAGTAGGAATAATCAAAGTTTGGACTTTAGTGGCGGTTAGCTGAATACGTCGCCTTGCGGCTTCGTACTTACACATCCGCCCTATCAAACCGGTCTGCTTGCCGGCGTCCTAAGCAGCGTCGTTTCGGGATCGGCTTCGTCCTTAGATGCTTTCAGGACTTATCCGAAGGCGCGTAGCTACCCTGCGTCCCTGTAGAGAGCAGGTAAACCAGTGGCGCCGAAACCCCGTTCCTCTCGTACTTAGAGTTCCTTCCCCTCACACTGCAAAACACACCCAGAAGATGCCACCGAACTGTCTCGCAACGTTCTGAACCCAACTAACGTAGGACTTTAATGGATGAACAACCCAACCCTTGGCGGCTCCTGCACCACCAGGATGTCCTGAGCCGATAGCGATGTACCAAACCGCGTGGTCGATATGAACTCTCGCACGCGACGAGCCTGTTACCCCCGGGGTAGCTTGTCTGTCAGAAAGGGCCCCCATTAAGGGGGACACCTTTGTTCGTTAAGCCCCACTTTCGTGCCTGCGACCCATTTTGTTAGGATCACAGTCAGTCCAACATTTGTCTTTGACCCTCTGCAGCCGATTTCTGACCGGCTTGAGTTGAACTTTGGGCGCCTTTGTTTTCTTATCGAAGGCGTACCGCCCCAGTCAAACCACCCATCAGCCACTGTTCCCTTTCAGGTAAGAAACGCAGTCAACCAATAGCAGTGTCACACTTTCGCCTATTCCGCCCCCGGAAGGGCGGACGTAGCGGCTACTGCTTACGCTTTGATCGGTCAACCGAGTTCCAATAGCAGACTGTGGTTAAGCTCCACGGGGTCTTCGTTTCCCTCTGAGTGTCCTCAGCATGTTCACTGAGTAGTAGGTTCACCAGGTCCAAAGCAGGGACAGTGGGACGCTCGTTACGCCATTCATGCAAGCCGCCAATTAAGCGGCGAGGTATTACGCTACCTTAAGAGAGTCAGAGTTACTCCCGCCCTTTAGCAGTCCTTCATC
>CABMDO010000011.1 GCA_902384935.1 Candidatus Norongarragalina meridionalis | reverse complement strand
CCTTGGCGTTTAATACAGTCACTAATAACTACCTTATTCGTTTCCTGGTTTTTCAGTCGCCTTTCAGCTAGACGAGCGCTTCGATCTCCTGTTTCGAGTAGCGCTTGATTCCCGCGCCGGTGATTGCGATGATGTCTATCCCCTCGCCCGTCGCGTTGTCCCTCTTCATCGCGGAGCTTATCGCCTTGGCGGCGAGCTTCGCGGCTGCCTGCTGGTCCATTCCGTCCTTGTACCCGTCGTCGAGTATCCCGTATGCGACGACGCTTCCAGAACCCGTAGAGACGTACTTGTCCGGCAGCAGCCCTCCTGCAAGGTCTATGTCAAAAAGCCGCGGTTTTTCGTCGTATCCCGCGACTATGAGCTGTACGAGGTAGGGGTAGTACTTGTTCCCCTGAAGCACGTTCGCGAGCAACGTAGCTGCTCCCTCTACGGAGAGCGGCTCGCCGCGCGTGTACTTGTAGAGCTCGAGTTCCGCCCTTATCATGCGCACCAGCGACTGCGCGTCGCCGACGCCGCCCGCCATGGTGACCACCATCCTGTCGGATACGGCGTGGATTTTCTCGACCTCTTTCGAGGCGATGAAAGTGCCCATCGTCGCACGCTTGTCCGCGGCGACTACGACGCCCTTCTCGAAGGTTACGCCTACCGTGGTGGTGCCCTTCAGAAACTCCTTCTGGTCGCTCATGCTCTCAAACCCCCTTGAAGACGTAAAAAATACGGCTATCCCTAAAACTCGCAAAAAACGGATTGCCGTACGTATATGCCACGCAAAAGTATTTAACCGTTGCTATACTGCCCTTTTTTATGAAAAAAGAAGACGTGAAAAAGCTGGTTTTGTCGTTCGCAGCCTGTTTTGCCGCCGCCGCGATCGGCTCATTCTTCACCATGCCCGCCATAGCGACGTGGTACGCTTCTCTCGTCAAGCCCGCGTTTTCACCGCCGAACTGGGTGTTCGGACCCGTCTGGACGCTTCTGTACGCGATGATGGCAGTCGCCCTTTTCATCGTGTGGCGCGAGAAAACGGAAAAAAGGGCCGCGATGACGGCATTCGGGGCGCAACTCGCGCTAAACGCACTGTGGTCCGCGGCGTTCTTCGGCGCGAGGTCGCCGTTCTTCGGTTTCGCGGCGATAGTCCTGCTCTGGCTCACCATCCTCGACACGATAATCGAATTCAGGAAAATCTCGTCGCGCGCCGCATGGCTTCTCGTTCCGTATTTTCTCTGGGTTTCCTTCGCCGCCTATCTCAACTACTCGATTTGGATGCTGAACGGGTGATTTGATGCTGGATAAGATACGCAAGATGTCCGCCGGGAAGAAAAGTCTATTTGCCGTACTCTTGATGGCCGCGCTCGTTCTGTTCTGGCGCGGCGTGTGGGGGCTTTCGGACATATACCTTTTACCGCAAAACTACGAACTAAGCCTGTGGATATCCCTGGTAGCCGGCGCGCTCATCCTCGTCGCTACGGGTTATTTGGCGAAAGATTTAGATTAAGGAAGTAGCGGGGGGGAGTCGGTGGAGTAAGCACCGAGGGGGGTGTCCCCCCTCAGCGGCTTACGCGTACATCGGATTGTCTTCCATCTTCTGGTAGCTGTTGTTCATCGACTTCATCTTCGTCAGCGCCTGCTTCATCTTCGACTCTATTTTCTCGCCTTCGGAGAGAAGCTCCCGCGTGTCGATTGGAACGCCTATTATCTCGGACAGTTTTTCGAGCAGCCGCGCCGCGGCCTTCGGGTCCATCGCGGAGCCCGTCTCGACCATTATATTCGCGGCGGGAAACCCGTCGGCGGCGCATTCCGCGATGAGCACGCCGCTTACTCCCTGGGTCGCGCCCTCCTTTATCAGTTCCACGTTCTTCGACTTCAGCAGGGAAGCCATCGCGTCGTTGCTCGCTATGCCGTGCATGCGAAGCGAGGGCTGCTCGACGGCGATGCCCGCGAGCGAGTAAATCGCCTTCGCCTTGTTGTCCTTCGCGTACTGTATGATGCGCTCGCTGAGCGGGAACACTATTTCCGACGGAACCACGAATTCCGAGAACAGGACTATCATATTGTATTTTTCGGAGGCGTATATGCGCGCCGGCGAAACGGGCTTGTAGTCGTGTATCGCCGATATCGGCGGGAAGTGCGTGCTCGTGATGTAGCCGATAAGCTTCATGCCCAGCTTTTCCGTGAGATAGGTGGCGCAGATTGTGCCCACCATGCCTATGCCAGGGAATCCCTCGATGATTACGGGATTCTTGAGCTTGAGTTTTTCAACGTCACGGATTTCAACGCGCATGAATATCACCTACGCGACGAGAACGGTTGCGAGTTATATAATGCTTATGCCGCGCACGAGGGCGAAAACCAGCAGGGCGAAAGGCGCGCTCACGGCGAAGTAAAGCACCGCCTTCGCCGCGTTGCCTTCGTTGGACGCGATGAACACCGAAGCGATCGCCGCGAAAACCACCATGTAAACCTGCTCGCCGAGCACTATCGCCTCCACGAGTCCCGCGTGCGTTTCCGTGCTTACCCCGAACTCCCCGGCTGATGCGAAATCAAGCGACGAAACGATGTTCAGGAGAAGCCCGAGTATGAGCGGCACCAGCACAGTCCCGCCCGCGAACAGCGTGTACTTCTGCATCGTCATCGCGGCCGCGTGCTCCCGTCCGAGAGCCTGCAGCCTGAACACGTCTTCGGCGGCTGCGCGGAACGCGGCGGACATGTCCGAGCCGCTTTCGTATGAATTCTGAAGAAGCGCGACGGCGCGTCCGAGCAGAAGCGAATCGTTTCGTTCCCGCATCGCTTCGATCGCCTTGGGCACGGTCATCCCCGCGCGCACCTGCTTGCTTGCTTTGGCGAACTCCTCGCTCAAAGCGCCGTAGTCGGATTTCGCAACGCTCTCCATCATGCGCTCGGCGGAAGTCCTGCGCGGAAACGACGCCATCTGGAACAACGCGGACGGGAGGTTGTCGTCGATTTCCTTCAGCCGTTTCGAGCGGATATAGCCGAGGTAGAAATAAAACGCGAGGGAAGGAAATGAAACAGTGACGAAGAACAGGAGAACCTGATAAACAAAAGGCGGATGCAGCAAAAACAACCCGGCTATGCCCGCTAGGAGCGAAACCGCCGCCGCTATCGCGACTGCTTTCCTGAATCCTTTTTTCCACCCCAGCGTCGCAAGCTCGGCTTCGTACATCATTTACCGCCCAGCAGGATTCTCGGTGTTTTTTCGCGCAGATACAGGAGGATAGCCAAGTCCATCAGCGGGAAAACCGCGCAGAACGCGATGAGGATGTCGTTCGGCGAGAGCGTCATCTGCATGAACGCGGAACCCACGATGGCGTAGGCGCTGAAAAACGCGGGAAGGATGCAGCTCACGGATACGAAAAGCAAGCCGAAGAACGTCATGCGCGCCGAGTATTGCCGTGCTTTGGCAGCCTGCAACCCTATCATCTCGTCGGCAAGCCTGCGCAGTCCTTCGGCGCCCGAAGCGCCGTGCTCGTACGCAAAGGCAAGCTGCATGTAGGCGCGCTTCACGGGCAGCGAATCCACGCGCTCCGCCGCGCGCCGCAGCGCCTCTTGCATGCTCTCTCCGCCTTCCTCGACGTCGCGCAGCGCCCGTCCGAGCTCGCGGCCAGCCTCCCCGTATTCCTGCCGCGCGACTCGCGCCAGCGCCTTTTCGAAAGCGGTGTTCGCCTGCAAATCAACCGAAATCGCGCCCAGCGCTATTGGCAGGTCGCGTTCCACCAGCTCCGCTCTCTTGAGTTTCGCGTACGAAGGGTAGCGCGTCAGGAACAGGAGGGAAAGCGCGAAGGCAAGCAATGCGAAGACGGCGGACGTCCCGATCGGGAACGCCATCATTCCCGCCATTGCGGCGACCAGCCCTGCGAACAAGGATGCGAAAAGCGAAAAGGAAAGCCATTCCTGCGCGCCGACGCGCATCCCCGCTTGCGCAAGATTGCGCCGGCAGTCGCGCAGGTTCCTCTCCGAAAAAAGCCGCGACGCGTCGACGCCGGAGAAACGCTTCGCAATTTCCTCTATCAACAATTCACCCGAACATGTACCTCTGCGCTCTTTCCGTGAAATCCGCGAAATCTGAGGCGGGCAGCTGCCTCAGGAAGCGCTCCCTCTTGGCAACTTCGCCGCAAAGCGCCTTCCTCTCCATTCCGTAATTAGCCGAAATCTTGTCCATGAGCGCGCACGACGCGAACGCCTTTGTTTTTTCCAGCCCCTTTGTTCCGCGCACGAAAAGCGGCACCGCCTTTCCGCCGCTCACCTCGCAGATTTCCGTGACGCGGCGGACTTCCGATTGTTTCTTCGTTTTCGAGTCGTATACAGATATGCGGCGCTGGACGATCACCAGGTCGATTGCGTCCAAATCCTCCTTCCTCGCGCCGAGAGCCTGCAAACGCAACAGCGCCTCGTCGCCGTTTCCCGCGTGGAACGTGGCGTAAGTGCCGCGCGCCTGTCCCGCGAGCAGGGAGTCGAAAAGCGCCCCGGCTTCCGAAGAATCGCGCACCTCGCCGACTATCACGCGGTCGGGCCGCATGCGCAGCGTGTCCTTCACCAAATCCTTCATCTGGATTCCGAGCTCCTCGTTCGCGATTATTTTCACCTGATGTTTGTGCGGGATGTTGATTTCCGGCGTTTCTTCGGTTATGATGACGCGGTCGGTCAGCGGTATGAACGAGAATAGCGCGTTAAGCGTGGTTGTTTTTCCGCTGCCGGTTGTCCCCGCGACGAGAACGGAAACGTCGCCGTAAAGCGCGAGCCAGAGAAATGCCGCCGCTTCAGCCGAAAGCGTGCCGTTGTCGATGAGATCGCGCGCCGTGAAAGGTTTCTGCCTGAACTTCCTGATGGTCATCTCGATTCCGTTCAGCGTTACCGGGGCGACGCTCGCGTGCAGGCGCGAACCGTCGGGAAGAACCGCGTTCAGGCGCGGGCTCTGGTACGTGACGCGCCTTCCGAGCGAGCGCGCCATCTTGTTCACCACGTTTGTGGCGAATTCCTCGCTCGTCACGGAGCAGTTGGTTTCGAGCCAGCCTTTTTCTCGGTGGAAAACGTGAATCGGCTGCCCGACTCCGAGCACGGTGATTTCCTCCAGCTCGTCGTCCGAAAGCAGGAAATCGAAGACGCCGAACCCGCCGATGTTGCGCTCCGCGATTGAGACGATTTTGTCCGCGCTTTTTTTGTTGAGCAGCACGTTCTCGAAGTCGCATACGTCCTTCAGCAGGCGCCGCAGCTCCTCGTCGAGGGACTCCTTGCTGTACTTTTTCGTCGCCTCCTTCGCCCTATCGAGGAATTCGCGCGTCAGCAGCAAAAGCAAACGCTCCTCGTCCTTGCTCATCGGCACGGGTTCCACGCGGTAGCCGCTTTTACCGTCGCCTATTTTCCACCCTACTCCTTCCACGCCAGCGCATCGCCTTCCTTCAGTCCTTTAGAAACTCCGACGGGCAACTCCAACAAATAAGCGAACGGTTTCTTTGGAAAAATCGCAGGGCGCCACGGAGCAATGCCGCGTTCGATTCCCACGATTTTCTTTCGTCCGTCCATAAATACCGCATCGAAGACGGGGCAAAAGAACGAATGGATGGCGTTCCTTTCCCTCGCTTCCGAATCGAACACGAACAGGAGCGGCACCGCTTCGCGCCTGAACATGAGCCCCCGAAACTTCGGGAAGAATCCGTCGCACAGCGACGCGTCGCAAACCACGCGTTTTCCGAAACGCACCAACATGGAGCCATTACTGCGGCGGTATTAAAAGCATCCGCGGAATTGTTTTTTCATGCGCGAACTCCGCCACGTCGCGATAATTCCCGACGGCAACCGCCGCTACGCGAAACGCCGTAACATTCCTCTCTCCGAATGGTACGCGCTCGGATTCCGCAAGATGGAGGAGGCGTCGCGCTGGGCGGCGGCGCAAGGAGTGCGCGAGGTTTCTTTCTGGGCGCTTTCCGCGGATAACTTCCGCAAGCGCGAGCGCGCTCAGCTCGGCGTGCTTTTCTCGATGATGCGCAAGTACGCGCTTTCCGAGCTGAAGGAGAACCGCTTCAACGAGGAGGGCGTGCGCGTGCGCTTCTTCGGAAAGCTCGAATCACTGCCGCGGGAGCTGCGCGACGCGCTCGCCGGCATCGAACGCGAAACCCGCCACAACAAAAAGCGCGCCATCAACGTGCTCATCGTCTACGGCGGACGCGACGAGCTTCTGAAGGCGGCGAAGGGATGTGCTCGCGACGGAAAATTCGACGAGAAAACCTTCGAGAAACACCTTTACCTTTCCGATTCCCCGGATTTGATCATCCGCACCGGCAATTCGCCGCGGCTAAGCGGTTTCATGCCGTGGCAGAGCGAGTATTCCGAGATTTATTTCTCGAAAAAGCTCTGGCCCGAATTCACCAAGCGCGACTTCGATGCGGCGGTAAAATTCTACCGCAAAATAGAGAAAAGAGGGGGAAGCTGATGCGCGAATCCCACGTGCGCAAGCTCAGGAAGGACTTCTCCGATAGGAACATCGTTTCATTGCGCGATTCCGCTGCGGATCTGGCGCGCGATTCCCTGCTCTTCGACGATTCCGCGCTTCTCGATTTGTCGCTCCTGTCGTACTCGCTCTCGAAATTCCTCGAGAAACCCTACATCCTCGAAAACAAGGCGTGGAAGAAATTCTCCGAGGACGTGCTCGGAGACCTGGAAAAGTGCGCGGCTCTTCTTTCGAAGGGGAAGGAGGACGACGCGGACAAGCTCGTCCACCATCTCATAAAAAGCGTCGAGGCGTTGAGCGCGTCGCTCGGGAGATTCGTTTCGAGCACCATAGACAAGGCGCGCCTTAAGGCGGCGGCGCAGATGTACGCGCACGGCGCATCTCTCGGCACCGCTGCCGAGCGCTGCGGCGTGGACAAGCGGATTCTCGGAGGGTACGTTGGAAGCACTCACATCCCCGACAAGTACGAAACCCTTTCGGTGAAGGAACGCCTGGAAAACGCCAAGAAAATATTCGGCTAACGTCTGAACGGGCGCTGCCCGGTGCTTCCGTGCCTGGGAGGCCCGCGTCCGAATCCGCCGCTTCTTCCACCGCCGTGGCTCGGCGGCCTTCCGCCGTGCGTCGTTCTTCCGCTATGCGTCGGCCTTCCGTGCCCGCCGAACCTTCCGTGCGGCCTAGGCGTTTCATGCCCGCGCTCCTCGGGAGCCCTGCCCCTTACGTTGTAGGCGGCGATTTCGGATTCCTCGGCGGGATAGCGCACGAGTTCGAATCCCGTGCGGCGTGCCATGCTTTCCAGTTCCTTCTGGTCGTGGAGCGACGTTATTATCGTGATTGCCTTTCCTTCGCGTTCGGCTCTTCCAGTCCGCCCGATGCGGTGCGTGTACGCGCGATGGTCCTCGGGCAGGCTGTAGTTTATGACGTGCGTCACCTCGGGTATGTCCAAACCGCGAGCGGCGACGTTCGTCGCGACGAGCACGCGCAGTTTTCCGGCTTTGAATTCCCCCATTATCCGCGTGCGCTGCGCCTGCGTCAGGTCCCCGTGTATTCCCTCGGCTTCGAATCCCGCGGACGACAGGCGGCGGGAAAGCTTGTCCGCCGCGATGCGGGTTTTCGTGAAAATCATGGCGAGCGTCGGCTTCTCCTTATCGAGCATGAAACAGAGCGCCTTGAGTTGGTCGCGCCAATCCACGGAGACGTAATACTGCTTGATGTTGGAAATCGAATCGTCGTCCGAGGATAGGCGCACTATTTGCGGATGGTGCATCTCCTTCGACGCGAGGTTCTCCACCTCGATGCTTATCGTCGCGGAGAAAAGCGCCGTCTGCTTCTCGCGCGGCGTGTGCGCCATTATGGCGTCCAAATCCTCGACGAACCCCATCTCGAACATCTTGTCGGCTTCGTCCAGGCCGACGAAACGGACGTGCGATAAATTCAGGAGCTTCCTGTTGAGCAAATCCAGCACGCGCCCCGGTGTTCCCACGACTACCGCGGCGTGCGCACAGGCGCGTCCCTGCGGTTCCAGGTCGACGCCTCCGTATACCTCGGCAACTCGCGACGCCATCGACGGCCGGAGCGTGCGCAGTTCCTGCGCAACCTGCATCGCCAGCTCGCGCACGGGCGCAAGAACCAGCGCCTGCACGTGCTTCTCTTCGCCGAGCACGTCCATCAGCGGAACGCCGAACGCGAGCGTTTTTCCGCTCCCGGTCTTGCTCTGCGCGATCACGTCCTCGCCCATGAGCAGGAGCGGAATCGCTTTTTCCTGAATCGGCGTCGGCTCCGTGAAGCCTTTTGCGCGGATCGCGTCCGCAAGCTCCTTTTTGAGCCCTATACTGTCAAAGAACATTCTCCAATCCCTCTACAAACCAGAATCAGCTTTTCGCATAAAACTAGCCTTACGTATTCATTCGTCGTGGATATTATTAAACCATGCGCCCTAACCGCTGCATGAGATTTTTGGCGCCGTCGTTGCTGATGTTCGCGGTTCTGCTGTTCGGTTGCGTTTCGCAGCCTTCGCCGAGCGCAACTCCGTCGGCTTCGGCAGCGCCTTCCACGGTGGTAAAAATGATTGTTGAAAATGGGGACACTGTTGCGGTTGATTACGTCGGCACGTTCGACAACGGGAGCGTTTTCGACACGTCGATAAAAACGGAAGCGCAGAAGGCGGGGATTCCGTTGCGCCCGTCCTACGAGCCGCTCGAGTTCACCGTAGGCGCGGGTCAGATGATTTCGGGATTCGACGCCGCAGTTGTGGGAATGTCCGAAGGGCAGGAGAAGAACGTCCATCTCTCGGCCGCGGAAGCCTACGGAGAGCGGCGCGAAGATTTGATAATGACGTTGCCCGTGTCGCAGATTCCCGCCGACGCGAAGGTGGGTTCCGTGCTCATGACGGCGAGCGGCGCGCAGGGAACAGTCACGAAAATAGAGAACGGAAACGCGACGATTGATTTCAATTCGGCGATGGCGGGGAAACCGCTGAACTTCCGAATAATCGTGCGCAAGATAACCAAGAAGCAGGGGTGAGTGCATGCCCGGCAAAAAAGGCAATCCGCACATTTTCAAGGGACCTAAGCAGCGCATTGATTCCGATTCCGCGCGTGTTTCCGGCTCACCCGGTTTTCGCGCAGTCCCCGATCACGAGAGTTCGGAAAAGCCGTTTTCGGTTCCGAACGCGCAGGAATTGCTCGACAAGGAGCTCCTCGTTGCGATATACGCCCGCGATATGCCCCGCTTCAAGGCGTTGCTGCATGACGGCGCGAACGTCAATACCCGCCTGGGAAACGAACCCCCTCTGCATTTGGCATCCAGACTTGGTCTGGTTGATTTCGTGAAAATGCTGCTTGCCAAGGGAGCGGATGCGACCGCGGTATACGGTCACGGCATAACTCCCCTGCACAGCCTGTTCATGCGTTTTCACCCCGCTGGGTCCGAGCGGTTCTTGAGATTCATGTTTCGCATGTCACCTTCGAAGCGGCAGGATTCTGAAAATCGCATGCGGATTTTGCGCACCCTGCTCGCGTACCACGCGGATCCTAACGCAAGGGACCTCGGCGGAAACGCGCCCCTGCACTACGCCACCTGCTACGGCGACCTGGATTTAGTCCAAACACTGCTGGAATCCCGCGTCAACCCGAACCAGAAAAACAACCTTGGAGAAACCCCGTTGCATTTCGCGCATTATTTTCAAATCGTTTCCGAGGGTTACCTGCACCGTAAGGTCATAGACGCATTGCTGGGCGCGGGCGCCGACCCCAAAATCCACAACGCGCAAGGATGCATTCCGGAGTGCGCGTTCGGTACCGCTAATCGTCTCTGGTCGGGTCTGAAGCCGCGCGATTTGGATACCGCCATCGGCCGTGCGCTGGATCCGCGCAGGAAAAAGTGATTTAGACTAGCGCAGTTCTTTGTCAGTCGCGGTACAGCAGCCACTTGACTACCATGCCCGCGCCTATCAGCGTAACCGCCAAAGGCAGCCACGGAATCGCGACGGTCCACCAGCCCATCTCGTTTCCGAGCCAGCCTACGCCCATGACGAGCAGGAACAGCCCGAAAATCAGCTTTCCGGCTCCCCTCCTGTGTCCGCCGCAGCACTTGCCATTCCATTCTTCTTCCTTGTTCCTTGCCAAGCAAACACCTCTAACGAGGCAGTAATCGTACTTAATTAAGCGTTTGCTTTTTCAGGGCAAAAAGTCCTGCGCCTTTATTTTGTCGGGCAGGTATGTTTTCGAAATATACTGCAGGCTCTTGCTGGAAAGCGCCTGTATCTCGGCTTTTATCTTCTTGTCCAGGAACTTGTTTATCTCCGCCTGCCATTCGCGCGACTTGAACCAGTCGTATTCCTTGAGCTCCTGCGCGCGCTTTATGTCCACTTCCTTCGCTTTAATCGTGACGTTGCGCAAATCGTAGCGTTCGATGTCCGAGATGCTCATGCCGAGGAATTTCATCGCCGGGCATCCGAGGCGGTCGCTTTCATGCGCCAGCGCCATGGAACCGTACTTCATGGTCGAGTAGATGTACCACCCGTACGGGTCCGCGTCGGTAAGGCAGTAAATCGGCATCTTCAGTTCCGTGCTGATGCGCTGTATCAGGCGCCGCGCGCCACGGGCCGCCTGTCCAGCGGTCGTAATCAGGATGCACTTGTTCTTCTTCCAGTACTCGTCCTCGTTGAGACGGTCGAATACGGCGTTTTTCTCCGCGACGAGCACATACTCCGCTCCGACGTCTGTGAATTCAACCTGTTCCACGATGGACGGAACCGCCCAACCGCCGGAACCCATGTGCGCCAGGTCGATTTTGTCCACCTTGGTGCGCACCCTGTCGGAAACAACCATATCCCCTGCCATGCGCCCCTTGGGCTCGGCGCGGAGATGCAAGCGTTCGCGGAAAGTGTCGAGCGAAACCTCCAAATCTACGATAGCGGAGTCGCTTTCAGTCTGTTCCTCGATGGTGTTCTCGTCCCTCGTGCCGCGGATGGTGTGCTTCTTCGCGTAGTATAAATCTCGCAACGTCGCGGTGAGGTTGTTCTCGAGCAAATCCTTCTTCACGTAGGAAGAAACGAGCATCGTCTGCATGAAACGCTTGGCATGGGCGACGTTGAACAGGTACCGCTTCGCGACCTTGTCGCCGAGCACGATTTTCTTTCCTTTTTCGTCGAAGAACACGTTCGAGGAGCCGCGTATGGGGATGTCCATGTGCAGGTTCTCCTTTCCGTCCATCTGCTTGAGGAGCCTCTCGGCCATGGCGTCGATTTTCTTCAGCGTTTCCTCGCGGGTTTCGGTTTTCGCCATCTCAGCCTTCCTCCTCTATTTCCTTCTCGGCTTCCTTTTCCGCAGTTTCGAGCTCGGCTTCGGCTTCCGCGTCCTCCGCCTCGGCAAGAGCGGTGCGTTCCTCGGCTATCTTCCGGAGCTTCTGCACTATTACCGCCTTATCCTTGCCGGTTATGTCGTGGAGGCATTCGGCTACCTCCTCGATGTACTTGAAGAATATCTGCCTGCGCTTTTCCTCGTCCTCCGCCTTCTGCATGCCGTGGATGTGCATCGCGATTTCGCGCGCGCACTCCATCAGTGCCATGCGGATTTCCGTGACGATTTCCTCTTCCGCCGAAACCGCGAGCTTGCCCGCTCCCGTATACGGGACGTAAACGCTCACGAAGTTGATGAAAACAGCGACGGGCTGCTCCTCGATGTTTTTCAGCTCGTATCGGTTCCAATCCATGTTCTTCACGGCTTCGGTGATGGCGCAGTTGCCGCTGTCGAACAGGAGTGGAACGCGGTTAGCGAAGCGCATTATTTCGCCTTCGGTCGAGCCGTCCTCCTTCTTGCCGGCTTTTCCGCCGTACGCAATCGCCGCTTCGACCATGAACGGGATTCCTCCCCTGAATACTTTCGGCTTCCTCTCGACGACTTTCATGTTTTCCGGAGCGAGGAGGTTCTTCAGCGACTTCTTGATCTGCTCCTCGCCTATCGGCTGCAGCGTATCCATGTCGGGATTGTAGAACTTCACCTTCTGGAAGGCGTGGACAAGCGCCTCAGCCTGCGCCCATTGCAGCGTCTTGGGGTGCTTGTCGAAATCGATTACGATTTCCTCCTTCTTTTTCTTCTCCCAGCCCGCGCCGTTTATGATTTCCGCGAGTTCTTTCACTTTGTCGTCCGTCACCTTCGTGAATTCGTTCGTCAGGAAGGAGGAAATCTTGCGCGCCTCGGTAACCGCCGCCATGTCCATTAAATCGCTCGTCGTCAATCCGAGCGGGTGCGGCTTCGCGGGCTTCGGTTTCTTAGGCAAATCCTTGCTCGCACGCGGGAAAACCGTGATTTCCTTGCTCGGCTCTATAAGCGTAATCTGCGCGTGCGGGTTCGCCAGAGCAGTGCGGCGCAGGTATTCGTATACCCCGTACTCGGAACGGTCGTACGCAACCTCGGAGAACTCCTCCTCGACGCGCAATCCTTTGAAGCTTCCGGAATACTCCTTCGGGTTCACTATGGCGGGCTCGTTGCGCTTAACGTCGATGGAAACGTCGCACTCGTAAACCTTGTAGTCGCCGGTGCTTGTTTTCACGTGCGTCGGCTTTCCGGTTGTGATTTGCGCGAACAGCGTGGCGTAGGAAGCGCCGATTCCCTGTTGCCCGCGCTTCTGCATGCGCTGGTTGAACTTGGTTCCCGCGAGCAGCTTACCGATTGCGGCTCCTACTTTGCTCTTGGGTATGCCGCTTCCGTTGTCCTGCACCGCGACGCGCAGGTGCCCTATAGCCCATTCCGCGGCCACGGGCGTTTCCTTTCCGGGTGCGGCGCTCTTGAATACGAGCATTTTAACGCTTGCGCCGGATTTGCGCTCGTATTTGATAACGTAATCCTCGCCCCTCTTTTTCTCCGAACCGCCGACGAATATGCGGAGCGTCGCCGCCTTCCCGATTTCGTCGGAAATCTCGAACGTCCTTTTTTCGCCGTCGCCGTTGCCGAGTTCGGTGCGCCTCGGCTTCGCGGTGAGCGCTTCGACTTCAACGGTAATCTCCGGAAGCACGCGCGAGTCCTCGCACGCGTCGAGCGAGTTCGTGACGTATTCGTGGACAATAGTCGTAAGGCTGCGGACGTCGCCGGAATAGCCGAGCATCTGCCTGTTCTTCTTGAAGAATTCCGCTACGGAGTACTCCTTGAACGACTTTTCGAGATCCGCGCTAGTGACGGCTTTCGGTTCGGGTGTCGCAGCAGCCATTTTCCTACAATCCTCTGTGCTTGTTCTGGAGCAGGCGGAGCACGGTGTTGTGCTCGGAGCCCTCCAATATCTTCCCAATCGCTTCCTTGAGGTTCCTCAACTCGTCGAACCTGCCTATTATCGCAATGCGCTCTTCGCCTACGGCAATCCATGCCCCGCTCAGTTCCTCGAGCTTCTTCTTCATCCTTCCGTCCGTGCCGATGACGCGGCCTTCGTAGCGTTCTATCTTGCGCTTCGAGCGCCCGTACAGTCTGTCCAGTTCTATGATTTCCAGGAAGAAGTCGTCTCCGAGCAGCTTCTTCGCGATTTTCGGTTCGAAACCGAGGCACACGGCGGTTATAACCTGCTCCGCCATCCACTCGGTTCCGCCCTCGCCTTCTATGGCTACGGATTCGCCGTCCAGCGTCGCGGAAACCCCCGCTTCCTTGCCTATGTCCTTCAGAAACGCGCCGTCGTTCTTCTTGAACAACGCCATGCGCTTCGGAGGCACTGCCACTAATCTCATTGCTAATCTTCCTCTATTTTCTTCTGTTGCTGGAGGGCTGAACGCCTACAAATTACCCCGCAATCTTTTATATACCTACCGCCGCTTACGCTATGTTATGCCCAAAAAACTCACCACCAACGAGAAAATAGACGCGATTTACGAACGGCTGAACGGACTGGCGGACTTCGACGAAAAGACCGAGAAAATCGTGGAAGAGAAGGTGTTCGAGCTGCGCGCGCTCTCATATCTGACGCTCGTGGTTGCCGCGGTGCTGCTCTTTTTGGCGCTGGGCGTAATACTGAAGAACATCGGATTCTGATGATTTCTGTAGTTCGTCTATCTAGGTATTAGGACACCGAAAAGTGTTCCCACAAGACCTATAGCAGTTGCTAATGTTATATTCTCTGTAGTAATACTTCCGAGAAAACCAGCTTCCCTTAAATAAAAAAGAATAGAGAAAACAATAATCCATCCGACGCAAGCAACAATTACTTTTCCCTTTGGCGTGCGTAACCAGTTCCAGTTTATTATCACGGCCGATTTTTCTTCTGGTATTTCCTCAAACTTCCTTAGGTTTCTAAACGGATAATTAGACTCCTCAAACTTTCCAGCTAGAAATGCGTATCCTGCATCGTTAAGAATTTCTGCAAATCTTGATGTTCTTTGCTCTCCATTTCGGAATATCTGTTCTCTTTCCAATAGGGGAGTCAGCCTTGTTATAAGATTTTCTTTAAAACGCCATACCTCGATTATAGCCTTATCTCTATTAAGAATAGGAATTTTATTAGTCGGAGAAATAATCGTTTGTTGAATCGTCTGAACTGCTAGACGTAATTTTCTTGTTGCATCTCGCAGCAGTAATTCTTTTTTGTTTCCTCTAGATTCGGCGATTTCTTTTTTAGCATTTGATAATAAGTAAGCTAAGTACTGTACGTCATCCGTAACGCCCGTTATTATCATGGTGCCAATGCCTAGTAATATCGTGATAGCAAAGATTACCAATAAGCCGACAACAATTAGGTTTTTTTGATCTGAATTAGGTGGACTTATCGATGAGATAAAACCGAGCGCTAGTATGGCAAATATGATAATTATGGCATATTTTTGTATCCATACCTGAATTAGATCTAGACAGTATCGCATTCGATATTTATTGTAGTCTAGCAGCATCTGTGGCGTATACTTAAAATGATCGTCAATGTCTGCCATGCGTTCCCTATTTCTGATAAACCCGTAGTTTTTTAAGTTATCTTTATTCGGCGCCTATTTTTCCCCGAAATACGCAACCGCGACCAGAAGGCATCTCAGCGAATCGAGCGCGTCCTCTCGTATTTTCGCGGAAGCGTTGACGGCCGCCTTGTCGGTTGCCGATGAAATGTGCCGCATCGCCGCGTCATTGGGGCGGTGGACGTATTCGTTTCTTATGGCGTTGATTCTTTCAAGCGAATCGGCAATAGCCGCTTCCTTTTTCTTGACTGCCTCGATTTTGAATCCGAGCGGCTTGGTTTTTATCTCCGCGTATTTTTTTCCAGGCGAGAATTCCCTCGCGTTCGGTGCAGTCTTGGTTGGCGCGTCGGTTATCTCGCCCGCTTCGCGAAGAATCTCTTCGCCGAGAAGCGCCTCCAGCGACATCCCCGCCATCGCTATCGCCGCGTAGTCCATGCCGTCCGAGTAACAGAAAACCGCCTCGCAGAGATAGTCGTGCCATGGAAAAATAGCGCCTTTGGCGGCTCGCTCGAGAAGAGGAAGCGCCTTCACGTCCTCTTTTAGCAGACCGAGGATATCGCGCGCCCGCTTGTTTCCCCTGCGCTCTTCGGCCATGAGCCTGGCAAGGACTTCCTTCCCGAAATAGTCGTACTTGTAAAACATTTATTCGCCGGCTACGCGCAGCAGCAGTCGCGCTCCCAGGACTTCCATGTATTGGATTTCCCTGCCCGACTCCACCTCGGGCAGCATCTCCTCGGGCACCTCGACTTCGAACGTCTCGAAAGAAACCAAGTCCATCAGCTGCGCCGTGGTGCCCGCGACGGAAACCACTTGCGCGCGCTTGCGGATGACTATGGGAACCTCGACGTCGGCATCAGTTGATTTCATTAGCGAACGCTTGACGTTGTCGAACAGCCCGATTGCCTCGACGCGCATCTTCGCCGCGCCGTGTTTTCCGGGCTTGCTCTTGTCCATGCTGACGACGCGGCAGGGCACTTCGTCTATAATCACGTATTTCCCTACCTTCAACTCGTTCATCTGCGCAAAAACTCTGTCACCAGACACGAAGCATCACCTTGTCGTATTTTAAGCGCACTCTAATTAAATGCTTTCGTATGCTAGTCGACTGCCATGCCCATCTGGAGCACCGCGATTTCGAACGCGATTTGGACGCCGTAATCGCGCACATGCGCAAGACCGGCGTCGTCTGCGTCAACACCGGTGCGAATCTGGAAGCGAACAGGAAAGCGCTCGCCATTACCGCGAAATATCCCGACATCCTCAAAACCGCGCTCGGACTCAGCCCGCACGACGCGAACCGCGAGAATCTCGAGGAAAATCTCGCGTTCATACGGAAGAATGCCGGCAAGATATGCGCCATCGGAGAGATAGGGCTCGACTTTCACTATTTCAAGAAGGAGGAGGAGCGGGAGAAGCAGCGGACGGCTTTCATTGCGCAGCTGGATTTGGCGGAGGAGTTCGACTTGCCCGCCGTAATCCACACGCGGGAAGCGGAGGCGGAAGTGATTGCGCTGCTGGCGGAACGGAAACAGAAGAACGCGGTGCTTCATTGCTTCCTGCAACCGCAACTGCTGGACGCCGCCATGAAGGCGGGCTGCCTAGTTTCCCTCCCAACACTTAAAAACAAGGCGCGGGTTACAATAATCGAGCGCGTGCAAGACGGGCGGGTCCTGTGCGAGACGGATTCGCCGTATCTTTGGCGCGGAGAAAGGAACGAGCCCGCGAACGTAGCGGAGGTTTACGGGGAGATGGAGCGGATTCGCGGCGCGGCTTTTGCCGGAAAGGCGGCTGAAACCGCACGCAACCTGTTCGGGTGGTGAACGCATGGTTCTCGAAAAATTCAAGGAAATGCTGAAGGGCAGGAAGGAGCGGAACATCGCCTGCTTCATCGACGGCCCGAACATCCTGCGCAAGGAGTTCAACGTCGACCTCGACAAGGTGAAGAAGAAGCTCCAGAAGCACGGAACCCTCAAGATATCGCGCGTATTCCTGGACCAGTACGCTTCGGACAAGCTTATCGAAGCCGTAACGAATCAGGGTTTCGACGTCGTCATAGTGCCGAGCGACGTGGACGTCGCGATGGCTGTCGACGCAGTCCAGGTGATGTTCAACCCGAACATAGACGCGATCGCCGTCGTGTCGCGCGACTCCGACTTCAAGCCGTTGCTCGCGAAGGCGAAGGAGCTCGGGAAATTCACGATAGTCGTCGGCACGGAGCCGGACTTCAGCGCGGCGCTGCGCAACACCGCCGACCTCGTGATTGATTTGCGGGATTGAGGAGACATGAAGCTTACCACGGAAGGCAAGCCCTTCCGAATCGGTTTGGACCTGGCGTCTACGAACGTCCCCTCGCTCGTCGACGAGCTGCGCTCCAAGAAATTCACGGGATACGTCGCGCTCTGCGTGAAGGGCGGCGGCATCGAAGAAGCTCAGGTGCTCTTCGACGCGGGCAAAATAGTCGCGTGCACCTACTAATATTACAAATACGAAGTCGTAATCGAAGGGGAGCGGGGTTTCAAACGTTTTCTGAACGCGTGCGCGGCGCAGTACGGCGTCATCGACGCATATTCGCTTGACGAGGACGCGCTGCATTTGGCGCTCGTCGCGAACGAACGCGCCGTCTTCATAGTGGGCGACAAGCCCATTCAGGTGCCGAAGTCGAGCTCCCCCGCGCTCGAGGAGGAGGCGAGAGCGCTCATGGAGGCGCAGCGCGAGGATTTGCTAAAGAAATATAAGCTCGCGAACCTTAAGCAGACAAAGGTATGATATGAGAAGCATCGTTTTCGCTTCGGGAAAAGGCGGCGTCGGCAAGAGCACCGTTACGCTTAACCTAGGGCTCACGCTGGCCGCCGCGGGAAAACGCGTCGTAGTGGTTGACGCCGACCTTGAGATGGCGAACATCGGCATTCTTCTCGGCATCGATGCCACGCCGATTTCCCTGCACAACGTGCTTTCGGGTGAGAACGAGATGCAGGATGCAGTATACGCGGGCCCGAACAACATGCGCTACGTTCCCGCATCGCTTTCTCCGGAAAAGATGGATCGCCTTGATTTGGACAAGCTCCCGTCCGCGATAAAGAAGCTCGAGGAGTCCAGCGATTTCGTCCTTATAGACTGCCCGCCGGGTTTGGGTGCGAGCGCGACTGCCGCGATAAAGTCCGCGAAGGAAATAGTGATCGTTTCCACGCCCGAGCCGTCCGCGCTGGCGGACGCGTTGAAGGTGCGCGCCCTCGCCGAAAGGCACGGCGTGAAAATCGCGGGAGTCGTGCTCAACATGGTTCTCGGCGACCGTTCCGAGATAAGGAAAGAGGATTTCGAGACGGTGATGGAGGTTCCTGTAATCGGTTTGCTGCCGGAGGACGTCGAGGTAAGGCGTTCCGCGGCTCTGCAGGTGCCCGTGATGATACGCGCGCCGGGATGCAATTTCTCGCGTTCGATGCGCGCTTTGGCGGCGCGATTGAGCGGGGAGAAACTCGCGATTCAGGAAACAAAAGTTAAAAAGGGGCTACTGTCTTCATTAATGGAGTTTTTCGGCCGCATATTCGGCCGTAAATGAGGTGG
>CABMDO010000010.1 GCA_902384935.1 Candidatus Norongarragalina meridionalis | reverse complement strand
GCTCGGTGATGACGGGCAACAAGATTACCGTTACAAGCGGATACGGCGTGAAGGTTACGGGAAGCGGCGCGTACCTTTACGGCAACGCGATTTCAAGCGTCCTGTTCGACGCGGCATGGGGCGTTGTAGAAAGAGGAGTGCTGGACTCG
This sequence comes from Candidatus Norongarragalina meridionalis, assembly GCA_902384935.1. GTDB lineage: Archaea > Micrarchaeota > Micrarchaeia > Norongarragalinales > Norongarragalinaceae > Norongarragalina > Norongarragalina meridionalis. Next base: position 8,027 of record CABMDO010000010.1, on the reverse strand, counting down.
GTTGAAGCGAAGAACGGCGCGGAAGTCGTCCTCCTGAACACGAGGCTCGCGGGATGCGACCAGTCCTGCCCGACAAGCGGAAGCGGAATCACCACGGACGTTTCCTCGAAGATAGCGAGGCAGTGGTGGGTCGCGTTCATGCTTTCGGATTCAAACGGAAACCCGCTTGACGGAACCGTAAAGATGACGAGCAAGACGGGCGCAAAATACACCGCAACCGTGAAGAACGGAATGATGGGAGTTCCCTTCAACGCAACCGAACGCGTGTTCGGCGGAATCTCGCAGGGAGGCATGGAAGGAAGCTTCCTCGACTTCGCCGGCTTGAACCCCGGAGAATACAACCCGTACGGCTGGGAAGCGTGCTCGGGCGAATCCTGCGAAACAGGCGAGGACTCGTTCGTTAAGGAGAGCGTGCTGCCCGTGATAATCAAGGGCATGTTCGCGACTCCGAGCCCGTCGCCTTCTGCGCCTCCGCAGGGAGGGGACGCGCCGACGATCCCGCTTCCGCAGGGCGTATACTTCAAGGTCGCGCGCCACACGGGCATGCAACTAGGAAACACATTTGAGGCAACTGTTTCGCTTCTGATAAACGGCACGGGAGTCTGTGACCCCGCAATGACGCTTACCAGCACAAGGGATGGGCAGGCAAACGGCGCAGGCGCGTACAAGAGCTGCAGCAACGGCATGCACGTTTTCGCGGTTGACACCAAGACTGCTGGCACGTACGTGCTGGTGGCGCACGCGGTCATCAACGGGCAGTCCTACGAATCATGGTCGGAAACAGTAGTGAAGTTCGGACAGCCGCCTAAAGCGACGCCCGAGATGACGCCTTTGCTGGCGTTGGGAGCGGCTCTGTTCGCGTTCTGGGCAATAAGGCGGAAAAAATGAGGGCGCAAGCGAGCGTTGAATACATTTTCATCGTGGCATTCCTCGTCACGCTCGCGGTTGTCGTGATGATCGGCGTGCTCCGCGAAACCGAGCTGAACCTCGGCGTGGGCACTGCGCGGATGGCGGCTTTCGAGCAGGCGGGCACCGAACGCATAACGCTGGCGGGAATGGACTATTCGGTTTCGAACGGAATAGTTTCGTTCCGTCCGCAGCTCTACGACGCTGCCGGGCAAAGCGTCGGCGCTTCCGAAGCAATGAGGCAGCGGATAACGATGCGCGTGAAGCAGGTGCTCGCGCCATACTCGCAGACGGAGAACATTTACTGCGTAACTGCGACGAACTACCGATACTGTGCTTGAGATGGATGACGAAGGGATGTTCCGCGCGTGCGCCCTTCTTGCGGTGCTCGGCATCGCCGGCCTCTGGTTCTTCGGCACGCAGCTCAAACCCGAGGAAAAAACCGTCGACGAGTTGAACGACGGCGACGTCGGCAGGCTCGTGATAGTGTGGGGGAGGATACAGGGAATGCGCGTCGAAGGAGGGAACGCATTCTTCTCGTTGTGCGAAAAGCGCTGCGTCGACGTGGCGGTTTTCCGCATCGACGGTTTTCCGGTTGATTTCCGCGCGGTGAAAAGCGGGCGCTATGCGGATGTCGAGGGCGTTTTCAGCGAGGACGGCTTGGTTGCGAGAAGCGTTGAGCTGAAATGATCGCGTGGGTGCTCGCGGGGACGATAGTCGGCTTTCTTGCGGGATTACTCCCGTTTTTGCACACTAATTTGCTGATACGTTTCCTTCCGTCGCTCCCCGCGCTGGAAGGAAGCGTGTTCGTAGTTGCGCTCGCTTTCAGCCACATGGTTTCGGAAACCCTGCCTGCTGTTTTCTTCGCCTTGCCAAGCGCGGGGCAGAGCGCGTCCGTGCTTCCTGCGCAGGAGATGACGCTGCGCGGCGAAGGGGCGAAGGCGCTGAAACTGATGCTGCACGGATTGCTCGGAGGAATCGTCGCGGCGCTTGTTTTGCTCCCGTTCGCCTGGTTTGCGGTTCCCATGCTTTACGGCGCGGCGAAGCCGCTGACTTGGGCGCTGCTTTCGGGAATAGTGATCGCGTCGCTGTGGCAGGACAAGGCGTGGAAAGGCGCGCTTGTTTTCGCGCTGTCGGGCGCGTTCGGTTTTCTCGTTTTTCAAACTCCGCTTCTGCGCGAACCGTTGTTCCCGCTTCTCACGGGGCTTTTCGGGATTCCCGCGCTGCTGAACGCGATGCGGGACTACGGGGAACCACCGAAACAGAAGGACTGCCCGAAAGTAAAGGCGGGCGTGCCGTTAATTGCGGCAGGCGCAATCGCGGGCGTTTTCTCCCCGCTTCTTCCCGCGCTTAACCCCGCGTTTCTCAGTGCGGCGGCGTTCATGGCAATCGGCGAATGGAGCGGCGAGGGATTTCTCGTGCTTTCGTCTTCCGTAACCGCGTCGAAGATGGTGGCGGATTTCGCGGGAGTGTCGATGCTGGGCAAGGCGCGCTCGGGCGCCGCCGCGGCGGTGCAGGATTTCCTCGGAAGAACCGACGCGGCGCAAACCGCGATGCTTCTCGGCGCCGCCGCGTTCGCGCTCTGCGTTTCCGTAGCAGTGCTGCTGTGGGCGTACCGGCTATTCATCGGCATTAGAATCGGCAGGACTGCTTACGCGGCATTGCTCGTCGGAATAGTGCTCGCGGTGTTCGCCTTCGAGGGAGCTGCGGGACTTTTCGTATGCGGAGTCGCGGCGGCAATAGGCGTCATGCCCATACTCTCGGGCACGCGGAGGAGCTATTCAATGGGCGCGCTGATTCTTCCCGCGATTCTGTGGTCGCTCGGCGCGATGTAAACGGGGCGGGGGCGTTTTTATAAGCCGAAAGAGTAATGCGTTCATGACGCGCCGCGCCCAGATTTCCATAGAGATGTTCCTCGCGTTCGCGCTCTTCGCGTTCATACTCTACTGGATGAACTACATGGTGGGTGGGATGCGCGACAGCACCGTGCGCACGAGCGAGCTCGCGCAGGCGGGAATCGGCGCGGGAATAATCGCCGCCGCCGCGAACGACGCGTGCGCATTCAACCAGAGCGTTTCGTTCAACCTGCCGTGCGTAGTCGCCGCTGGCGAAGCCGCGCCTTACTGGGCGAACAGGAGCGGCAGCGACATTTCGATGCAGGTGATATCCGACGACCCGGTTTACGCGGAGAAAAAGGTGGTCTGCGGCCTGGAGGATTTCTCGTTCTACGAGGAATGCAACGAAACCGGACGCCGCGTCTGCACGTGGCTGAACGAAAGCGGGAAAGCCGCGTTCAAGGAGGGCGCGTGCCCATGAGGGCGCAGCTCCTTTCGCTGGACTTCTTCGTGGGCGTGCTCGTGATAACGGGCGTTTCGCTGGGCATGCTACTGCAGACGGGCGAGATGTCGACGCGCAAATCACTGGATTACTCGTCGCTGTATTCGAAGGAGGCGGAAACGATAGCGAACATGCTCGCGAACAACGAAGCGCCGCCGAACGGCGGGGCATACTGCCAAATCGTAAGGTACGCGAACGGCACGTCATGGCAGGACACGTGCAGCACGCCGTGCCGGGGAAACACGCTCACGGGTTCGCGGCTGGTACGGTGCGGGAACGGGGCTTGCGTGCTTGAGGTGCGCACATGCGGCTGAAGGGATTCATATTCACAGCCGACGCGCTGTTCGCGCTAAGCCTCGTGCTCCTCGTCGCCTACGTATGGAACGCGGTAGCTTCCGGCGCGGACCCCGAGCACCTGAAATACGCGCAGATGCGCTCGCTCGGCAGGGACTACCTCGCGATGAGCGCCGAGGAAGGCTAGACGAAACGCAGTTCAACGCGCTTACTGGAATGAAGATATATACGGCGCCTTCGAACGACGCGGAAATCTCTTTGCGCGTGGAATATCGGAAATATCCGGCGCTTTGCGGGGGGCAGGCGACGGTTGACATGAAGGATCCCTGCCTGGCGGGAACGGACGCCACGGAAGAAAACAGCGTCAGCGAGGCGTGGGTGGGCAAATGAGGGCGTTCATGACTACCATCGTGGCGGCGCTCGTCGTGGTATCGTTCGCCTCGCTCGCGGGGCTCGCGCTCGGCGTCTCGGGCGGCGAGGCATTCTCGATTACCGACACTGAAGCGCGCGACAACGCCTTCGCATTCGAGGACGCGCGTTCTTTTTACGCCGCCGCGCTCGCCGACTGCGCCGCCGACGCAGCGTACGCGTCATGGGGATGCGCGCCGACCGACTCCTTCTGCGGATACTTCGAAGCGAACCTTCCGGAATATTTCGAAAACGCCACCGAGCGGCTCAACGCCAACGCGACGCACGTCATCGGCTACCTGCTGGGCGACGTTTCCTGCAAAGAGGTGACGTCTGACGAAACAGGCGCGGCGTACGCTGTTTCCGCCGCTCTCGGCGTCAACGCCTCATCGGCGAACGTGCGCAAAAGCGGAAGCGTTTCCCGCGCCTACGAAACCGACGCCTCGCTCTCGGAATACGTGTTCAGGACAACCGTGCGCGACGGGGAAACCGCGGTCGCCGAATACGCGGTTCAGTGCCCGACGCCTTCGCCGACGCCGCGTCCTTAAAAATGTTTATAAGTGCGGGCTGCCTTGATTAGTCGGGGATTTGTGTGATGCGTAAGATGGCGGCGCTCGTTCTGATTCTAGTCGCAGCCATACTCATCTACCAGCTTATTCCCACGCCGTCGCCCACGCTCAACAAGGAGCAGGCGCAGCGGCTCATCCTCGACGATTTGGCGCCGTTACAGGCGGCGGGCGCCTACGTGGAGCTGCTGGGCATCCAGCAGACTCCCGGCGGATGGAGCGCCGACGCGCGCATTGCTTTTAACCCGCACTCGAAATGCCCGACGGTGCAGAGGCGCGCCTACACGCTCGTGCCCTTCGGGTTCCGTCCCGAGGACTCGATAAAGAACTGCTCGGTAAAGACGCCGATTGTCTATCGCGAAGAAGCGCTCATCGATTCCGGAAAGCTCGCCGAGGTGACGGCGCTCGGCGACGGGGCGCGCGGATGCGCGTTCTATTTGCAGGAATACGACCAGAAGAAGGCGATGGAATACTGCCCGTGGCTGGACGGTTCCGAATTCGCGACGTTCTCCGCGGGATTGCCGCCCTCGACGTGGGTGTGCTTCTGGGAGAAGGACGACGCGCAGGCATGGGTTGCGCTCGACCAGTACAACGGGATAGTCAAGCAGGGTTAGTTTTTAGTGCAGGTTTTGCGAACGCAGCACCTGCTGGACGCATGCCGCTGCATGCGTCATATAAACGCGGCGAGCAAAAAGTGCAGGCAAGCAGGGCTGATTACAGGGAGAGCAGATAGATGATTACCACCGCCAGCCCAGCCACGCGCTCGTCGAACGAAAAATCGGGGAGATATTTCGCCGCGGCGTAAATCGTTCCCGCGATCAGCGCGATTCCGAAAATATCCATCGAAAAGACGGGAGGGAAAGCCCTTAATATGCGTTATTCTCCCGCTAAGTATGGTATGGAATTCCTGCATGTTTGGTTGGCGTTCTGCCTTTTCCTTCTGGCGGTTTCGTGGTGGGCGGACTACTTCCCCAGCAGATACGTGGCTTAAGCGTAGTAATAGTTCCCGCTCGCCTTCTGCTCCTCGTCGGTTTGCGAGCCCGGCTTGTTCGCGCGGGGCCTGCCTGTTTCCGGGTCGCGACGGAAGGTTACTCCCATCTCCCGCAGGAAGGAATGCATGCCGTCGCGCATCCCTCTCGGCGGGGACGCCTTTCCCTGCTTCGCGGGCGCGCCTTCGAACACGACGAGGCGGTCGCTCACCGAATCTATGAACAGGATGTCGTGGTCGACTACGAACGCGGGCTTGTCGTCGGAATCGCGCGTTTTCCTGATGAGATGCGCGACGTTCAGGCGCTGCTCAACGTCGAGGAAAGCCGACGGTTCGTCCAGAAGATAGATGTCAGCCTTGGTGCACAGGCACAGCGCTATTGACAGGCGCTGGAGTTCCCCTCCGCTTAAATGCGCCACGTCCTTGTCCATCAAATCGAGGATATCGAGCCGATGCTTCACCTCTTCGAAGGAAGCGGCGTCCACGTTGGATTGCGCCAGCAGCTGCCGCACCGTTCCCTCGAACGCGCTCTTCAGGTACTGCGGCTTGTATGCCACTTTCTTTTTCTCCGCGCCGGTTTCGCCCTCGTCGGGCTTCTCTACGCCGGCGAGCATCTTCACGAACGTGCTTTTTCCGATAGCGTTCGGGCCGAGGATTCCGAGAACCTCGCCCTCGTAGATTTTTCCCGGCGCCACCGAGAGTGAGAACGCGGGGTAGTGCTTGCGCAGGTCGTTGTAGGAAAGCGATATTGCACCCTTCCTTCCTTCGGACGCGCCCTTGACGTCGAACTTAATCGCATAATCCCGGAACCGCACGTTCTCGTCGCGGAGATAACCGTCGAGGAATTCGTTTATGCCCACGCGCGTCCCCTTCAACGTGGAGATTTTCCCGTAAACCCCGCGCACGCCGTATATCACCTGCACGTAGTCGCTCAGATAATCCAGAAGCGCCAAATCGTGCTCGACTACAACGACGCTCTTTTCCTTCGCCAGCTCGCGTATCCTTTTCGCGACGAGCAGGCGCTGGCGCACGTCCAGGTAACTCGAAGGCTCGTCGAAAAAGTATGCGTCGGCGTCGCGCAGCATGGTGCATGCAATGGCAGTTCGCTGCAACTCTCCGCCGCTGAGTTCCGAAAGCTTGCGCGAAAGCGACGCGGTGAGCTCCAGTTCCTCCGCAATCCGTTCCGCGCCGTCCGTTTCGTCTACCTCTTCGAGCGCCTCACCGAGCTTCTTGTGCGATTTCGCAAGCTCTTCGACGTATTGCATCTTATGCGCGACGCGGAAGCGCTTCTCCTCGAGCGCCTGCAGGTAGTTGATGATTTCCTGGCCGCGCACCTCGCTCTTGATTTCGTCCCACGAGAGCTTCCCGGAGTATTTGCCGAAATTCGGGCGGAGCGCCCCGCGCAGGATTTCCAGCGCGGTTGTTTTCCCGATGGCGTTGACTCCCACGACGCCGACCACGCTTTTTTCCTTGGGCAGCAGGTATCCGTAGAGACGGAAGGTGTTCGTGCCGTACTGGAAGAACGGCTTGCCCGACTCTCCCGGAAGATTAACGATTTTGATGGCGCCGAACGGGCACTTTTTCGCGCAAAGCCCGCATCCGCTGCACAGCTCCTCGCTGATTATCGGATAGCCGTCCTTGCCCTGGACGATGGTTTCCTCGCGCATCTTCACGCCGGGGCAGACTTTTATGCAGGCATACCCGCAGGTACCGAACTTGCACTTCCCCCTGTCAAGAACCGCTATCCTCATAGCGGATAATTAGGCAGGATTCGTTTAAAACCGCGCCGTCTTCACGCGAAAATCATGAGCAGGCCGAGGATTATCAGGAGCGCGCCGAACCACAGTGCGCCGCCCACCACCGCGGTGGTCACCAACACGTACAGCCCGTGCTGGGAAAACCAGAGCACTTTGGACGCCGCCAGCACTATTACGCCCAGCAGCAGGCTCGCAATCGCAGCTTTGCTAAACTCCATGTCAATCCCCCTTCCAACCCCACCACGCAAGGATTATTAAAAAGCGTTGGGTTCTAGGTTCATGAAAGCGGTTTACTGGCTCGAGGAGATAGACAGGAACAGCCTGGCGGTTGCGGGCGGAAAGGCCGCAAACCTCGGCGAGATGACGAAGGCGGGCTTTCCCGTGCCTCCCGCATTCGTCGTGAGCTCGGGCGCTTATTTCGAATTCATAAAAGCAGCCGGATTGGAGCCATTAATCCGCAGCGAAACCTCCATAGACGTGCAGGACACCCTTAAGCTGCAGAAGGCGAGTGTGCGCATCAAACAGGCGATAAAGGAGGCGCAGATGCCGAAGGACACGCGCTCGGAAATAGTGCGCGCCTACAATAAGTTGTGCGGAACCGATTTGATACCCTCGATGAACGAAGAGGTGATGGTGGCGGTGCGTTCGTCCGCAACCGCCGAAGACCTTCCCGAGGCGTCGTTCGCGGGGCAGCAGGCTACGTTCCTGAACGTTTCCGGCGCCGACGGGGTAGTCAAAGCAGTTAAGGACTGCTGGGCGTCCCTGTTCGAG
>CABMDO010000009.1 GCA_902384935.1 Candidatus Norongarragalina meridionalis | reverse complement strand
GCTGGGACGCGAACGCGGAATACACCGAACGACTGCGCGTCGGCGACGCCGTGCTGGTGGAAGGAGCGTACCTGAAGAACGGCGAGGCGCACGTCGGAAAAGGAAGGATAGTGCGGGACGCCACCAAGAAACGGGACGAGGAAGCGGCGAAACGCCTCTATCCGCGCAAAAAAATCTCCGAACTGAAGGAGGGCGAAGCATCGCTCGTGGAAGGCGAAATTTCCGGCGTGTTCGAGGCGCGCGTGATAAAGAAGTGCAGGGACTGCGGGGCGAAGAAACCGTGCAGCTGCGGAGGCGCCGAACGCGACCTGCTGCTCGTAACCGCGGAAATAAAGGACGACACGGGAAGCCTGCGCTGCGCCTTTTTCGACGAGGAGGCGCGCTCGCTTCTCGGAATAAAGCTCACCGGCGTCGAAGTGCAGACGCTCCTCGAAATAAAGCGCGACTACATAAAAGGAAGGAAAATCGCCGCGGTAGTGCTCCCGAAAATCGGGCTCAGCGGACGGCTCGAAGGAGTCGCGAAGAAGATTTTGTAAGCAGTAGGCGAATGCGGGAATAAAGGATGGAAAGCGACGCGTCGTTTTTCAGAACCACGTCCGCCATCTTCTTTACTTTGCGCAACGAGTGCCCCCACTTTTCCGCATCCGCCATCTCCTTCGCATCGACGCGCTTGAACTCGGTGAAGGAGGAAGCCTCTCCTTCGCGGCCGCGTTTTTTAGCGCGATTGAAGCGGACGCGCAACGGGGCGTCGACGAAAACCAGAACGAATTTCTTCCCGAACGCCTTGCGCAGCGCCTGCGCTTCGCCTACGCAACGGATGGAATCGACGATTACGGCGCCGCGTACGGCCGCTGCCTTTTTCGCAACTGCTTCGGCGAGAACGCCGGTTCCGTATTTCCTGCGAAGTTCGTTCCCCAGCGCGCGGAGGGCTTTGCGCGTGACCGGCTTCCGTTTCTTCCGCAGATTCGCCCTCAGCTCGTCGCTTAGGCTGTAGGTTTTCGCCTTCAGAAGCTTCGCGGCTTGCGCGACAGCCTCCCCTTTTCCGGAGGCGATGGAGCCCGCGAAGCCGACTACGAATCGAGCCATTTGATCCGAACCCCTTCCTTGGAATCCTCTAGAACCACGCCCTTTTCGCGAAGTGCGGCGCGCAGGCGGTCCGCCTCCTTGAAATCGCCTTTTTTCCGCGCCGCCTCCCTGCCGTCGACGAGTTCGCGCACTTCCGCCGAAACGGCGCGTTTTTTCCTTTTACTCAGCACGCCTAAAACGCGGTCGACGTCCTCGATGAACGCGAGCGCTTCCTTCGCCGACACGCGGTCCATCTCGCCCGCGGCGAGCATCTTGTTCGCCTCATGGACGAAATCGAACACAACGGTGAGCGCGTACGCGACGTTCAAATCGTCGTCCATGTACGCCTCGAATTTCCGCTTCGCCTGCGCGACCATGTCCGCGACGCGGGCGGGATCGCCCTTTCCCTTCGCCTCGCGAAGCCGTTCCGCGAAATCGTTCAGCGAATCGACGGTATTCTTCGCCTGTTCAAGCGCGTCAAACGTAAAGTTCAATTGGCTGCGGTAGTGCGTCGAAATCAGCAGGTAGCGCAGCGCCATTGCGTCGCCCTTCCTCTCCTCGATGTCGCGGAGGGTATAGAAATTTCCAAGGGATTTCGCCATCTTCCTGCCGTCCACCATCAGGTGCTCGCAATGCATCCAGTATTTGACGAATTTTTTCCCGGACACCGCCTCGCTCTGCGCGATTTCGTTCTCGTGGTGCGGGAACACCAGGTCTACGCCGCCGGTGTGTATGTCGAACGAGTCGCCCAGATATTTCGAACTCATGGCACTGCATTCTATGTGCCAACCCGGGCGTCCGCGTCCGAACGGCGCCTCCCAGAACACGTCGCCGTCCGCCGCATCCCACGCCTTCCACAGCGCGAAATCCGCCGCGGCATCCTTCGCGTATTCGTCGGCGCGCACGCCGCTCGCGCCGCTTTTCAGCGATTCCCTGTTCAAATGCGAGAGCGCGCCGTATTTCTTGAACGAGGATATGGCGAAGTAGACGCCGTCCTCTTTTTTGTAGGCGATTCCGTCGTCCAGGAGCTTCTGTATGAGTTTTATCATCCCGCCCACGTGCTCCGTCGCACGCGGATAAACGGTCGCGGGCTCGACGTTCAGCGAAGACAAGTCGTCGAAGAACGCCTTCTCGTAGCGCTCGGTGAAAATGCGCAGCGGCACGCCCTCCTGCTTCGCGCCGCGTATGGTTTTGTCGTCTACGTCGGTCACGTTCATCACGTGCGTGACGGCGTAGCCCTTCCATTCGAGGTAGCGTTTGAGCAAATCGACGAAAACGTACGAGCGCAGGTTGCCGATGTGGGCGAAATTGTAGACCGTAGGGCCGCACGAGTAAAGCCCGATTTTCTTGCCGCGCAACGGTTCGAATTTCTCCTTGCGCCGCGAGAGCGTGTTGTAGAACTGCAGTGCCACGAAGCGTTTAGGCGGCGAACGCGTTTAAATCATTTCCTTCGCGAGCGCAACGGATGAAACCACGTCGCCTAGCCCGACCGTAGTCTTCGCCTCTACTACGGGCGTGGGCACGAAAACTAGGTAGTGCTTGCCCATGTCCGCAATCCCGTCCGAAAGAAGCGCCTTTTCGTCCGCATGGTACAGGTCCGCCACTTCCGCCGCGAAGGCGTGCGCATCCATCAGCCCCTTCGAAAGCACGAGCGCGGATATATCGGGGGGCGAAACGAAGCTTTTTCCCGAAGACGCCTTCGCGGACGCTGCTAGCGCGGCGAACACGCAGCCGTCGCGCGCCTTTTCCGGGTTCGCGGATTTGTCCAAGAGCACGAGATTATAGCCGAGATTGTGCACGTGGAAGCGCTCCAGGCCCAGATGCTCGAACACGTGCTTCGCCGCGTCGTATAAAACAAAGGCATTTTCGCGCGCCTTCAACCTTTCCGCTATCTGCCCGAAACCGAGAGCGCGCAGGACTTCCACCGTTTCCGCCTCGTTCGCGCCGAACGATTTCGCTTCCTTCGTGATTTCCCGAAGTACGGGCGCCTCGGCGGACTTGTGCTCGAACGGAACGTACTCGAAATGAAGCAGTATCTTCTTCCTGCGCCTCAGCGCGGCGAGCTGCGGCACGCACTTCTTCGCAACCTCGGGATCCGATATATAGTGGTATCCCGCGAGAAGGGCGCACGAAACCGACTCGCCTATTTCGGGCAGATGCGGCTCGAGCTCCTCGCGGAACAGCGGCATCTCCTTCAAAACCACCGAGGCCACTATGAGGCGGTTCGAACGCGGCGCCGCGATTTCCCCGTTTTTGTGGCGCAGCTTCTCGCCGGTCCTGAATTCGAAAACCCAGTTTATCTTCGTGACATCCTGCGGACGCGCGGCTTCGGAGGGCGTCGTAAACCGCAGTTTCCCTTTTTCGGCAACGGGGACGCGCACTTTTTCGTTTATGCGCTGCGCCTGCAGCGGCGAGAGTATGGCCGGTGAAAATACCGCATCTCCGCCGAGAGCGGTCAGCTGGTTCGCCATTATCGCCGCCTGCCCGCCCGCGCGCTTCTCGTCTGGCTTCATCGCTTTCGAAAACCAGTCGATTATCTCCGGGGAGCCGGTGACGTGCATGGATTTTCCGAGGGACATGCATTGCGCGAGCGCGTCCCAGAAATCCTGCTCGTTATTCAGCGTCGGCGGGGAACGGGGCGTAACGCCGGTAGCGACGCGGGGCGCCTTCAAATGCACGACGTAGTCTATGTTGGCGTTGAACGCGCACAGCGCGGGCGCAAGCTTGCCTACGCCCGAAAAGGAGAAGCGCTTCTGCCACTCGGCTGCGTAATCGTGCGTTCAGACACCCCCTCACTACGAACCGCAACTGCCTGACGCCGCAGCCTCGGCCTGCGAGAGCGTCATGTTGCACGCCGCGGGCTGTTTGGTGAATGCCGAACAGAACGCGTTCTTGAAGTCTTCGGCAGCCCTGCCGCCGGAATAGGCGGCTCCGTTTATGAGTATAGTCGGCGAGGAGGTTACTCCCTTCGAGTCGGAAAGCGCAGCCTCGGCGATCAGCAGCCCCGTGGCTTCGTTCGCCAAGCATGCCTCGATTTTAGTCGAGTTCACGCCGGTTGCGTTCGCCGCGGTTTGCCAGCAGGTCCCTATGTCGCTTAGCGTGCAGTTCGCGTTGACGTAATCGACGTAGTTCCACCACTTCTCCGGCTGGTACTTCAAGATGCACACCTGCCTGCCGTCCTCCTTCGCTTCGTCGATGCCGTGCAGCGAGCAGATGGAATTGTTGAAGCAGCTCGAATCGTTGTACACGGAAACGATGAAGTGCGGTTCTATCGTCATGTTGCCGCCCAATATGCGCGCAACCGGACCTATTCCCTCCTCGGCTACCTTGCCGTACGGACAGAAGCTCATGACGTACATCTGCGCCTCGGGTTTCGCTACCTTGGGTATCTCAACTGTCGGCACGGGCGTGGGCTTCGGATACGGCTTCGTGAAATCCAATATCTGGCCGATGAAAAGGCTCTTCTGGTCGAGCGAAACGTACGTAACCGCCTTCTGCACCACCTGCCCGTTCTGGATTATGCTGACGTTGACCGCATACATGCCGCTCTCCACGGACGTGGAGGTACCCTGCACTACGACGCCGGACGCGCCCTGAGACGCGAGCATGTCCGTAAGATACGTCGCCACTTTAGACTGAAGCGCGAGAGCGTCGACCGAGGGGGTCGGCGTCGCGACGGTTCCGCCGGTCGAAGCGGGACGCATCAATGAAGACGCGAAAAATCCGATTACGAGGCACAATATCGCAACTATGACGAGAAGAATCGGCAACGGGATTCCAAGCGGCGGCTGCTGCTTCTCGACGCTGTGCTCGTGGTGCTCATGGTGTTCTTCCATACAAAAACCCCCAAAAACTGGTAAACCCTTAAGGGGAACCCTTTTTTTAACCGTTTGTTTTAAAACAGGTAAGAGGTGGGCTCATGGTATCCGTGAAGGTATACTCGACGCCGACGTGCCCGTATTGCGTCATGGCGAAGGACTATTTGAAGAAAAACGGCATCAAATTCGACGACATCGACGTGTCGCAGGACGCGGCCGCTGCCGAGTACATGATACGCAAGAGCGGTCAGACGGGAGTGCCCGTCATCGAGATAGACGGCAAAATAGTAAAGGGATTCGACGTCCCCGAAATCAAGAGGCTGCTGAAGCTGTGAGCGGCAGGGACGCCGCACTTCGGCTGCACAGGGGAGGAAAGCTCGCCGTTGCCAGCAAGGTGCCGCTGAAAACTCAGCGCGACTTATCGCTCGCCTACACGCCGGGGGTCGCCGAACCCTGCCTGGAAATCAAAAGGAATCCGGACGCCGCCTACGACTACACGTCGAAGTGGAATTCCGTGGCGATTGCCACGGACGGCACGGCGGTGCTCGGGCTCGGGAACATCGGCGCCCAAGCGTCGCTGCCCGTGATGGAGGGCAAGGCGCTCCTGTTCAAGAAATTCGCGGATATCGACGCGTATCCGATTTGCGTGAACGCGGACGAGGAAACATTCGTGGAAACCGTCGCCTCGCTCGAACCCACGTTCGGCGGCATAAACCTCGAAGATCTCGCGGCGCCGCACTGCTTCCGCGTCGAGGAGGCGCTGAAAAGGCGCATGAAAATCCCGGTGTTCCACGACGACCAGCACGGCACCGCGATAGTCGCGACCGCCGCGTTGACGAACGCGCTGAAAGTGGTAGGGAAGAAGATGCCCGACGCGCGCATCGCAATCAGCGGTGCAGGCGCCGCGGGAACCGCCATAGCGAAGATGCTCCTGCGAAGGAACCCGCGCGACGTCGTCATATGCGATTCGCACGGCATCATAACGCGCGACAGGGCGGACTTGAACGAATACAAAAACGAGCTCGCCCGCATCACTAACAGGCAAAACGCGTCCGGAACCCTTGCCGATGCAATGGAAGGAGCGGATGTTTTCATCGGAGTTTCCGCCCCGGGCATAGTCGCCCGCAAAATGGTTTCCTCAATGGCGCCCGACGCGATAGTTTTCGCGATGGCGAACCCGACGCCCGAGATAATGCCCGCGGAAGCGAAAAAAGCGGGGGCGGCGGTAGTCGCCAGCGGGCGCAGCGATTACTCGAATCAGGTCAACAACGTCCTGGCGTTCCCGGGGGTTTTCCGCGGCGCGCTGGACTGCAGGGCTCGGCAGATAACGGAGAAAATGAAGGACGCCGCGGCGGATGCCATCGCGGGGCTGGTGAAAAAGCCGACTGCGGAAAAAATAGTCCCCTCGGTTTTCGAAAAAGTCGCGCCCGCCGTCGCAAAAGCCGTAATCAAAGCGCGTTGAACGCTTTCTGCATCCTCAGGGCGTCCTCTTCTATCAGCGGCGACTCGCATATCACCGTCCCCGAGCACTTGCGCTCCTTCAGCGCTTTTCCAAGCGGCGCGAACGCGGGTTTTCCTACGGGGAGATGCCTGCGCTCGCCCTTTTCCGAGAACTCGATGCCGGAGAAGTGTATGTGGAGCGTTTGCAGCGCCCGTTTGCCCAGCGCCTTCTCGAGGGAATCGAGCGCCGCGCCGTAATGCGCCTCGTCATCCTTCTTCAGGTCCCCGCGCGCGAACATGTGCGCGAAATCTATGCACGGGTTGATTCCCGAAATGTGCTTCGCCGCGTCGCACAACTCCGCCAAGGAGCCCCACTGCGTGGGTTTTCCCGAAAGCTCGGGCGCGAGCACCGCGGAAAGTTTCGCCTCCTTGGTTTTGTCGCGCAAATCCGCGAACATAACGAGCATCTCTTCGAACGCCTGCTGATGCTGCATTTTTCCGTAAAAACCCGCGTGGAAAACCGCCCGCCCTCCGCCGGCCGCATCGAGTATGCGGCACGTTTCCATTATGTTGTGCTTGCTCAGGTTCCGGGTTTGCGGCTTTTCCGAGATGAGGTTGATGAAGTAAGGGGCGTGCGCGGAAAGGGAGACGTCCAGCTTATTCGCCGCGTCGCCGCACTCTTTGGCCAGCACGGGGCTCATTCGTATCCCCTGTACGAACTCGAACTCCATCGCGTCCAGCCCGAGCTCGCGCACGCATTTGATTCCCGCCAGCGAGCCCTCCGCTTTGCAGCGTATCGGGATTCCCGCGGTGCCGAAACGCATCATAAGCGTAGAAAGCGGCGCGTTTATAAAAACGGAAAGGGTTGGGCTTCTGAGGTGAGGCAGTGAAGACTGTAAAGTTCGAAGTCAAGGTGCCGGAAAAGGCGAGCAGATGGGAACTACTGGTAAGGTGCGTCTATTGGATTCCGCTAGTGATCGTGATTACTATCCTGGCAATACTCGCATCGATATGCTGGGTGATCCAGTTGCTCGTCATCCTCGTCACGGGCAAGAGGAACGGGGCGATGCAGAAGTACATCAAGGCATACCAGACGTACCAGGTGAAGATGGGCTCGTACTTCAACCTGCTCACCGACGAGCGGCCGGAGATACTCCCGGATCTCTGAGTCATTTCGTCGACACTATCTTGATGATGTCGCCGTCGGCTATGACGTGGTCCTTGCTTATGCGCATGCCAGTCTTCGCATTCAGGGCGTAGAGGAAGTGCGTCGCCAAATCCGTGTGAATCGCCGCCGCGAGCTGGTGCGCGGTGCTGTTCGGCGGCAGAAGAATCGCGTCTGGCAGAACCTTGCCGAAATGGTCGGAGAAATGCTTCTCATCCTCCACCGGATAGGCAACGACGCAGCGGAGCAGGTCGAACGCGACGCGGTTTAGAATCTCGCGCACGCCGGTGCCGGTTTTTTTCAGGACGTGTTCGTCTATAGAACGCAGGGCGTCGGCGAGTTTGGGCGGAATCCCTTCCCGTATCGTCAGGCTTTTCCCGTCGTAGTCCGCCATGCCCAGTTCCTTCGCCTTCTGCAGCGCAAGTTCCGCATCCGCCGCCGTGGGAATCACGACGTAGTCGGGAAATGCCTCCTTCAAACGCGCCAGTCCGTCGGACGCACCCGGCAAATCCATCTTGTTCGCGGCAATCGCTATCGGCTTAGTCTCCTTCCGCAGCGCCTGCGCAAGCGCGAGCATCTGCTTCTCCTCCTTCCACGTCGCGATTTCCTCGGTCATGCCGAGTCGCGCCGATACGCGCCGCAAAACCTCCTCCGAAACGCGTATTCCCGACAGATTCGCCGCCAACTCCGAGAAACCCCGTCCTTTCGCCTTCAGAAGATTGCGCTTAATGATGTCGAGGAACCAGTAATCGATTTCGCTTTCGAGTATGCGCACGTCCTCCGCCGGGTCGTGCCCTTTTGCGGGATTCCCTCCGCCGTCCGTCCCGCCCGAAGCATCGGCGACGCATATCAGCGCGTCTGCCTGCGACAAATCGGCTAGAAACTGGTTGCCGCGGCCGTGTCCGGCGTGCGCCCCTTCGACCAAGCCCGCGACATCCACCACGTTCACGGGAACGTCGCGTTCGCCGTTGTTGCAGGAGCCGGTCCGCGGCGTGCATTTTTTCCCCAAGCCGGCGCAGGGGCACGTCACGCGCAGAAAAGCTACGCCCTTGTTCGGATCTATTGTCGTGAACGGGTAATTCGCGACAGCGGCGTGCCCGTGGGTAAGCGCGTTGAACAGAGTCGACTTGCCTTTGTTCGGCAACCCCACGATGCCTATGAGCATGCTTTTATTAGCGCGCCGCTGTTTTTAATGCGAGAGGGGGAATTGTGTCCGAACTCTGGGCTCAGAAGTACGCACCCGCGAGCGTAGCCGAGGTTGCCGGCAACGACGACGCCAAGGAAGCGGTGAAACGCTGGGCGTTCGAGTGGAAGCGCGGCAAGAAGACGCCGTTGATGATATACGGGAAAACGGGAATCGGAAAAACCGCACTCGTGCGCGCGCTCGCGAAGGAAATGGGATGGGCGCTCGTGCAGATAAGCGACGGCGACGACGTCAAGAAAACGCTCGAACACGCGAAGCACGGCGCGAACCTCGACGGCACCGAGCGCATGATTTTCATAGACGACGTTGACGCCGCGTTCGACAAGGCGTCGGTTTTCGCCATCGCCTCGTTCCTGCGCGAGGCGACCGTGCCCGTCGTGCTCGCGGCGGAGGACTATTGGACGCAGAAGATTTCGCCGTTGCGCGCGCTCTGCGCGAAAGTGGAGATGAAGGGCGTCAACAAATACGCCGCCAAAGCCGCGCTGGGGCGCATAGCCGAAGTCGAGGGGGCGGACGAACCAGACTTGGGCGGCTATTCCGGGGATTTGCGCGCGGCGATCAACGACATGCAGGCGGGCTGTTGGGGAGCGAGGGACAGGCAGGAGGACGTGTTCAAGACGGTTGGCCGCGTATTCAAGGCGACGTCGATGGCGGACGCGCTGCGCGCGGGAAACGAAAGCGAGCTTGATATGGACATGCTGACGCGATGGCTCGAGGAAAACATACCGAAGGAATACGAGGATACCGAAGAGATAGCCAACGCTTACGAATGGATGTCGCGCGGAAGCGTGTTCGACGCGCGCATACACCGAAGGCAGGATTACGGGCTCGGAAAATACAGCCGCGCGCTCACGCTCGGCGGGGTTGCGGCGAGCAAGAACGCGCCGTACGCGAAGTGGACGGGCTATTCGTTCCCGTCAATCGTGCGTTCCCTCTCGGACTCCAAGAAATCCCGCGCGCTCCTGAAAAACGCGGCGCGCAAGGTTGCGGAGAAAACGCACGTCTCTGTTTCCCGCGCGAAGGAGGATTTGCGCGTCCTCGGCGGCGCGGCGCTGGAGAAATACTGCGGATTCGACGAGGAAGAGTCCGCGTTCCTTGCGGAAGGGAAGGTCGTAAAGGAAGCAAAACCTCACGCTAAAAGGAAGGCTAAGGCGTAGCGCCCTATTTTTTCTTTCCGTAGAATTTCAGGAAAAACACTGCCACGAAAACCAGCAGTATGAGCCAGAGGTAGGCGCCGTTCAGCCACTGGTAGACGCCCATGAAGAACTCGTTCACCTCGTCGCTCAGCGGTTTCTCGCGCTCGAAGCTCACCTCCCATTTGCCGGAGATGGGCCCGTTCCATACCGCAGTGTTGTGGTCGGAAACCTCCGCGCCGGGAGCGGGCACGACTTTCAACGAAACGGCGTCATTGGGAAGCTCGAGCGCGAAGCGCATGTTGTTTCCAAGGCTCAGTTCGCCCGTGCGCGACGCCTCGCTGAATACGAGCCGCGACGTGTCCAGCGAATAGTGCGTGATCCTGCTCCCGACGCGCTCCGTCGTGAACAGCCCCGCGACGTCGTATTCGATGGTGACCGAAGCGGCGGTGTATCTTATCGAGTACTCGCGCGACGCGATGATTTTCAGGTTAGTCACCGAACCGCTGAAATGGTAGCGCACGAGCGGCGAGAAGCTCTGCCAGTCCGCGAGCGTGGTTTTCCCGAGTCCCATGTAGTACTCGAATTCGCGCTGCTCGTCCGCGGTGTCCAGCATGAAAACCGTCTTCTCGACCACGTGCGCGCTCCCGTCCTCGTTCACCGTTGCGTTGACGGAAAACGAGTAGTATGTATAGGCGAGCGCGGGCGACGCCATCAGTGCGAGCAACAAGAATTTAAGCACGGCGCGCATGAGCGGATTACTCGGAGCGGACTTAATAATGTTTGGGGACGCGGGACGCGCAATTTCAAGGCGGAGGGGTTTCGTTTCCATCGCGCTCGTCCTTCTTTTCGTTTTTCCGTTGCTGCGCGTCGCATCGTTGGAGAACGACTCGCTGCGCACCACCGCTTTTTACAGGGACAAGGCGCTGCTTCTCGAACGCAGGTACTACGCCGAGATGGACTTCAAGGAGGGCGCGAGGCAGGCTCTTGAAAGCGCGCGGGGAGACACCGCGGAAGCGAAAGCAATCGACGCAGGACGGAAGCTCGCGGCGCTCGAGCGCTTCCTCGAGGGGAAATACTCCAAGGAGGGGATATCGTTCGACGCGTGGGCGGGCGTGCTCACGAAAGAGGAGGCGGACTCGATGCGCGAACGCATGCTCGCCGAAGGAAAGGCGCTGAAATGCGCACTCTGCCTCGACATCGGCGCCAGCGTAGCCGCATACGACGACGAGACGGTTCCGATTGCGGCGGCGTTCATCGATGCGTCGGTGTCCCCGAAAATATCCCGCAACGGGCTGTACCTGTCGCCGTCCGAGAACGCGCTGTTGGGAAGCGCACCCGGCGTTTTCGCAATAGGCGCGAGTATCGCCGCGCCCGGAATCGCGGGAATCGCGCTCGCACCCGAGGGATTCCGATGAGGGCGCAAATATCGCTGGAATTCATGCTCATACTCGCGGCTTACCTTTCGCTGATCGCGGTGTTCGCGCATTTTGAAACGGGTTTGGGCAGCCGCATGCTCGACGAGGGGAAGGGCGCCGCGGACAAGGTGGAGGCGAACGCGGCGTGCATGCTCTTCGACTTCTTCGCCTTGGACGGAAGGAACACGGCGATGGCGTTAGACAGGACCGGCAACGCGACGATAACCGCGAGCGAGAGCACCGTAACCGTCGGGGGCGCGACGACGGCGTGCATCGCGGCGGTAAGAAGCGGCGACAGGATAGGGGTGAAACAGGTTGGCTTGGAAACGGCGTAACGGGAATGGCGCGCCTGCTGAAATAACGGCGCGCCGTTCAAGGGGGATTTTCGATTTCGACGCGGTCGTGGCGAGCGTGCTCGTTGCAACGGTGATGGTGATGGGCATGACCGCGTTCTCGACGAGCGTCCACTCGTTCACGGAAGGCGCGTCGCTTCTGGAAAGCGAACGCGTTGCGATAGCCGCGGCGGATTACCTGGTCAAGGATTGCAATCTCGGAGTTGCGCGGTGCGAACTCGGATTCGCGTTCCCGCACGAATACGGCGGAAGAATCGGCGACGCGGAACGCGCGCTTTCCAACGCAACCGGCAGGACAATACGCGCTTACGCCAACGAAAGCGCCGAAGGAATCTGCGCGAAAAGGCTGATGCTCAACGGAACGAAAGCGATGGTGGTGGCAGCATGCGCCGAATGAGGGCGTTTATTCTCACGACGGAAGCGCTGCTCAGCGTAATCGCCGCCGCGTGGCTCCTCTCAATGTCGCATCCGTACGACGCGACGGGACTGTCTTATCGCGACGTCTATCGCCACCAACTGGCGCAGGATTTCGCGGAGGTAAGCGTGCGGAGCGCGGAGACGCGGGAAGCGCTTTGCATGTTCGCGGCAGGAGGGAATGAAAAGGAACTGAAGGGATATTACGCGGAACTGCTTTCCCGGCTCGGCGGTTACTGCCTGCGGGTCGGCGCGGGAACCGAAACCATGGACGTCGGCTGTTCCGAAGGTCGCGCATTTCAGGTCACCGCTTCGCGGGCATTGCTATGCGGCGAGGAATTCATCGACGTCCGCTTTACGCTGTCGTTCGCCGCGTGATTTCCAGCCGAACCTCCCCGCCATCGTTCAGAACCGCAAACAAATACGCGCCCTTTTCGAACGCTCCGTCTGGAAGCGCGGGCACGAAGCCAAGCGCGCGCGTGAAATTATCTTCGCCGTAGGAATCGTTGAAAAACATGGCGAGCACCCCGCCGGGGAGAGTGCGCAGCGTCGTGTTGGCGGCGAAACTTCCGTCACGTCTGAGGCGGCTGCCGTCGCCGAGCACGAACGCCTCGCGCATGTCCCCGTAGAGTCGCTCGAACGACGCCTCCTGCTGCTTGGAAACCGCGGCATGACGCGCCAAACCGCCGACGTCGCGTATGAGCGGCGCCATCGCCAGGAGAAACGCGGTTGCGGCGAGGAAAACCAGAAGAAGTTCTATGCTCGCCTGCGCCCTCATTGCCCGCCGAGCCCTTCGATTTCGTTGAACGCCTTGTCCGCGGTGCGGTTCAGCGTTTCGCCGCCCTTAACCGCGGTGTTCTGCAACTGCGTTATCAGGAAAACCGCAGCCGCGATTAGCGCGGCGACGACGATAATCAGTTCGATGCTTACCTGCGCGGACTCGTCGCTCCAAAATCCCATATAACCAACGCCCCCTTAAGAACGACAAGCGCGGCGGGGTTATTAAAAGCTAACCTAGACGAGCGAAAGCCCGATGAAAGCGGCTATGAAAAGCACGAACGCGCCCGCCCAGACGCGCTGGTCCCACGCCGCGACCTTCTGCCCGTCCATCGGCGCGAAGGGGATCATGTTGAAGCCGCCGAGGAATATGTTGACGAACGCGCCTGTGAACGCGAGCTCCTGCGCTCCGGGGAAAATGAAGGCGACCGCAAGGAAAACAATCGCGAGCAGGAGGTTCATCATCGGGCCCGCGAGCGCGATTCTGCCGTTCTTTTCGCGGCTCACCTGCCCGTATATGTAAACCGCGCCCGGCGCCGCGAACACGAACCCGCCCCGCGTGAGGAAAGCCATGGCGATTGCGAGGAAAAGCCCGGTGGTCCACATGCGGTATTGCGCGTGGGCGCCGTAGTGGATGGCGACGTACTTGTGCGCGAGTTCGTGAAGCACGAAACCGAGCCCGACGGTTACGAGGACGATGAAGAAATACGAGGGGCTGAACGTCTCGAACCTGAAAAGCGAGAACGCGAGCGATATGCCGATTACGGAAATCGCGATGTGCAGAATTTCTTCCTGGTTCATGTCATCGCGTCTCCATTTCGGTAAGGCGTATCGTCGGCGGAGTCAGCGTGCCCGCGTAGGACTCTATCACGCCCTCGGCGAGCAATCCGTTCGGAAACTGCACGCGGATTCTCGCGCCCTGCCTGCCGTTCTCAAGCGCGGTTACCAGCACCGCGTCCGACACGGCGAAGGACTGTCCGTTCTGTTCCACGTGCCTGCGCACGAACGCGAGAAGCTGATCGCCCTGTTTGATGCCGCGCACGGATGGATAAACGAATCCGATGAGCAGCGAAGCTCCCACGGCTATAGCAACCAGGCGCCATGCGTCGTTCAGGAAAGACACGTCCGTTCCCGTCGCCTTCCCTATCCAACCCGACGTCCCGTACAATATCAGCGCGGCTGCGACGAGCAGCATGAACGACTTTGCGAAGACGCGGAAATTCATTTACGAATAACCCCTGTCGACCCTGGGCTTCTGAACGAGCGCCGGACGTGCGAACTGCGCAGCCTTGCGGAAATGCTCCTGCGTCACCTTGTCGGCGTTCACGTTCTCGCGGAGCGCTATCATGCCCGCCTCGCGGCACAGCGACTCCAAGTCCGCGCCCCTGTACCCGTCCGTCTGTTTCGCGATAATCTTCAAATCCACCTTGTCGAGCGGCATCTTCGAAGCGTGAACCTTCAGCACCGCAAGGCGCGACGCCTCGTCGGGCATCGGTATCTCGACGAGTTTGTCGAACCTTCCGGGCCTGAGCAACGCGGAGTCGATTATGTCTATGCGATTGGTGGCGCCTATGACGATGACGTCCTTCGCAGTCGATATGCCGTCCATTTCCGCGAGCAGCATGTTTACGACGCGTTCCATCACGTGCGAGCCCTCATCCCCGCCTCGTCCCGGAGCGATTGCGTCCACTTCGTCGAAGAATATTATGCACGGCGCCGCCTGCTTAGCTTTTCTGAAAACCTCGCGCACTCCCTTTTCGCTCTCGCCCACCCACTTGCTGATGAGTTCGGGGCCGCGTATGGAGATGAAGTTCGCTTCGCTTTCGGTGGCAACCGCCTTCGCAAGCAGGGTTTTTCCGCAACCAGGAGGGCCGAACAGCAATATTCCGCGCACGGGGCGTATTCCTAGTCTCGTGAACGCCTCGGGTTTCTTCAGCGGCAGCTCGACTGCCTCCATCAGCTCGCGCTTGACGCCCTCGAGCCCGCCGATTTCGTCCCACTTCACGTTCGGCACTTCCGCAAAAACCTCGCGCAGCGCGGAGGGCTGAATTTCGCGCAGCGCGTCGGTGAAATCGCGCTTGTCTACCTTGAGTTCTGCGAGAATCTTCGGCGGAATCTCGTCCGCCTCCAGATCTATCTTCGGCAGCAGGCGCCTCAGCGCGCGCATCGCCGCCTCTTTTGCGAGGGATTGCAAATCCGCGCCGACGAAGCCGTGCGTCACGGAAGCGAAATCATCGAGATTGACATCCTCCGCCATCGGCATGCCGCGCGTGTGAATCTGCAATATTTCGCGGCGTCCCTTCTTGTCCGGGGCGCCGATTTCAATTTCCCTGTCGAATCTGCCGGGGCGACGCAGCGCGGGATCTATCGCGTTCGGCCTGTTCGTGGCTGCTATTACGACGACTTGCCCACGGCTCTTCAAGCCGTCCATGAGCACGAGAAGCTGCGAAACGATGCGCTTTTCCACTTCGCCGAGGACTTCCTCGCGTTTCGGCGCTATGGCGTCGAGTTCGTCTATGAAAATTATTGAGGGCGCGTTCTCCTCCGCCTCCTTGAACAGTCCGCGAAGACGCTCCTCCGCTTCACCCACGAATTTAGAAACTATTTCGGGGCCCGAAATCGTGATGAAATGCGCCTCGCTTTCGTTCGCAACGGCTTTGGCGAGAAGGGTTTTTCCGCAACCTGGCGGGCCGTATATCAGGACTCCCTTCGGCGGTTCTATACCGAGGCGCTCGAACAGCTCGGGATGGCGCATCGGCAGCTCCACCATCTCGCGTATTTTCTGCACCTCGTCGCGTATGCCGCCCAGATCCTCGTACGATATAGTTGCAATGCGTCCGAGCTCCTTCATCGGCTCCTCGCGAAGCACGACTTCGGTGTCGGTGGAAATCACGACGAGCCCCGTCGGGACGGTCTGCGCGACCGCGAACGGGAACGCCGTGCCGAAAACATTGATGGAAATGATGTCGCCCTTAGCCAACGGCTTGCCGAGAAGGTTCTTCTTCACGAACTGCTCGAACCCCGTTGCATAGCGCGACGGCTGGTTCGGAGCGAGAATTATCTTGCGGGCGTTCTTTATCTCCGCTTTCTTGATTTTGACGCGGTCGCCCAGCGCTACACCGGCGTTCTGCCTGAGCACGCCGTCCATGCGCAGCAGGCTAAGCCCTTCGTCCTGCGGGTGCGCCGGCAGGACAACCGCCGCGGTGGTTTTCTTGGGGCCTTTTATCTCGACGACGTCGCCGGTGCCTACGCCTATCGCCTCGCGGGCGCGGGTATCCAGGCGTACGACTCGCTTGCCGTAGTCAATCTGCATCGCTTCTGCGACTTTAAGTTCGACTTCTGCCATAGAAAACACGCTCCTAGAAGTGGGAACCTATTACGCCGTTCGTGCTTTTATTACTATTCTTGTTTTAAATCCGCGTCGCCGGGAATCAGGGGCATGAGCGAGTCCGCGGTTACCGCCAGCCGTTTCGCCAGAATGTCGGCGACGTTCTTTTTTGACTTGCGGCCGGGGGCGATAAGGGCGCCCGAAACGCCCGAAAGCAACGGGAAAGCGAGAACGCCCCCCTCCTTCTTTGCGAGCACGAGTTCCAGCCTTGCATTGCGGAACCACCTGCGCTCGCCGTAAATCATGAACCCGCCTTTTCCCACGTATTCGCCGTGCGACTGTTTGGAAACCTGGGAAGGCAGGACGGCGTAAACATCGACCGAATGCAGTCCGTTCTTCCATGCACTTGAGTAACAGGCGGAAAACTGCGCCGCCTCTTTAAGGTCCGCGTCGCCGGCTTTCTGCCCGTCTTTGATTATCGTCGCCGGCGCTCCGGTTATGTCGGCGTGCATGAACAAGTCGGAAGGCTCCAGATGGCGGGCAACCAGCAGTTCATTACTCTTGGCGTCTTTTCCCGCCACCACCAGAAACCCCCCGTTCGTGGTGAAGAAATGGAACTTCTCGAACCACTTTTTCTCGCGCATCTCCTTAACGCGGATTTTCGGGCGCGAAATTTCTACGAATTCCGGAAGCTTCGCGAGTTTGGCTTCGTTTTCCGCTATCGCCTTGCGCGCGCCTTCCGCCTTCGAGCGCCACTTCTTCGCCTCGTCGAAATAGCGCGCCGCGTTCTGCCGGGCGTTGAGCCGCGCGTCAAGCTTCACCATATACATGAAACGGCAACAGTGTTTTTATTGCCGAACGCCGCTAGGGATATCGTGGAAAAACCGTTGAGACTCTACGTGCACATGCCGTCGGTGCGCCCCCTAGTTAGGGAATCACTCGCGCGCTGGTTTATCCACGCACTAGAGGCGCGCGCCAGTGAAGGCGCCCTGACAGAACTTGACGACGCCGCCAAGAGGACGAAGAGCCCCGAACAGCGGAAAATACTGGAAAGTATGGCGGGCAGGTTGAGGAAGAGGAATCTGCTCGGAAAGGCGGCGATTCCCGATGAAATCCATTTCGTCGTCGCCGACAATACGGCGTATTTTCTGGGCAAGCCCGTAAAACAGACGCACACTCCGGAAACCCAGCGCTTCGTGAGACTGCTAAACGCGGTAGGAAACAGGCACGGCATTTTCGTGCACTACATAACGCCGGTCCAAATGGAGGCGATAAAACCGAAGGTGCTGCTTGACGACGGGGAGTTCTTCCACATCGGGGCACACGGACCGAAACTCGGCCCAGGCGGCGCGAAGAACGTCGCACTTTCGTACATACGCACGCTGCATGGCAAACGGGGAGTTGCGTACCTGCTTAGCGTGGACGATGACATGTATCCCACCCTCGGCGGAATAACCGGGGGCAAGACGGTTGGAGGATACCGGAACTTCTTCACGGACGCCTACGCAATGCATAGCCCCTTTGCCAGCGGAGGGTCCAGCTATCGCGGATTCTTCGATTGCACCGGAGTGCGGGCGTCCGACAACCCGAAGCCGGATCTTGGGATGTTTTTGGCAGACCCGCGAAACATGCCGCTTTATTCCACAGAAGTTGACGAGGACAAGAAATATCTGAGGGGAGAGCAGTATAAGAGCAGGAGTACGCACCCGCACGTGTTCTACAAAATCCCAGGGTACCTGATAAACCTGGGAAAAGAAACGACGTGGGGGAACAGCGAGGGACTGTGCCCGTACGACTTGGACGTTTTCGGCAAGATGCCATTCTCCGAAGACAACCTAGCGAAAAATCTGGGAAAAAAGTTCGTAAGGAGCGTCCTGAAGACTTCCGGGATATCGGTTGGGCGCGGCTAGTCTTTCTGTTGGCCCCACGACGCCTTGGTCGGACAGTTCGTGTCCAGGCACATGCGCCACGGACGCTTGCCTTTGCGCTTGATTAACACTATGGGCGTACCGCATTTCTCGCAGGTTTTGCGCATCGGCGTTACGGACGCCTCCTTCGGAAGCGGATAGGTGTTCGTGCACTTCGGATACGCGTCGCACCCCACGAATATCCCGTATTTGGACTTGCGCATGACGAGGTTGCCGCCGCACTTGCACTTTCCGAGAGTGTTCGCGTCGGAACGCGCCTCATTCAATCCGACGAGAAGCTCTTTTCCGATTGCGGACTCCTGCTTCCGGAAGATGTCGAGCATGCGGCTGAGCTCCTTCCTGCCGGTTTCCACTACTGTCTCGGATTTCTTCTTGCCGTCGGCAATAAGCTCCATGTCGTGCTCAATCCCGCGCGTGAGTTCCTCGCTGAGAATGTCGGGGCAGTTGTGCGAAAGCGCGTCTGCTACCGCCAATCCAAACGCGGTTACTCGGATGCTCTTGGGCTCCGCGATGTAGCCGCGGTTGTACAACGTCTCTATAACCTCGGCGCGCGTCGCCTTGGTTCCGAGTTCGCGGCTCTCGAGCTCTTTCACGATGGACGCGGGCGTGTAGCGTTTCGGCGGCTGTGTTTCCTTCGCTTCGCTCCATATTTTTTCCGCGAGAAGTTTCTGCCCCTCGGTAAAATTGGGGAGAAGTTTCTCGTCCTGTTTCGCGTACGGATAGTATTCGAGCCACCCCTTCTCCGTGACGGTGGAACCCTTGGCATCGTATTCTTCGGTTCCGAAACGCGCGCTTACGGAAAGATTCTCCTTGAAAGCGGAAGGCGCGAAGCACGCGAGGAAGCGCCTCGCTATGAGATCGTAAAGTTTCTTTTCCTCGACGGTGAGCGGTCCGGGCCTCTGCCCCGTTGCGTATATTGCGGGGTGCGCGGGGTCGGTTTTCGCGCCGTCCTTCGGAACGATGCGGTTTGCGGCGAGCAGTTTCGACGCGAGCGCGGCGTACTCCGGATTCTCACCCACCTTCGCTATTATTTTCTTGAGCCCGAGTTCCTGCGGAAGCTTCTGCGACGACGTGCGCGGATACGAAATGAGCGCGGCTTCGTAGAGTTTCTGCGCGATTTCCAGCGTCTTCGCTGGCGAAAAGCCGAACGCCTGGTACGACTCCATCTGCATCGTCGTCAGGTCGAACGGAGCGGGCGCCTCGGCTTCGACGCGCTTGCGCTCAACCGAAAGCACGACGCCGTCCTTCGACGAGTTGGCAACCGCCTTTTTCGCCTCGTCCTCTTTCCAGAAGCGGTCGGTTTTGTGCTCGAAGGTGACACTCGACGCGAGCGCGAAAACCTGCCAGTACGGAACCGCCTTGAAGGCGGCGATTTCACGCTCCTTCTCGGACAGCATCGCCAGCGCGGGGCCCTGAACGCGGCCGATGCTCATGACGCGGAAAACGCCGGCGGTTTTGATCGCGGACATCAACGCGCGCGAAAGATTGATACCCCACAGCCAGTCGAGGCGATGGCGCGCGTCGCCTGCGAGCGCGTTCGTTTCGTCGAACGACCGCTGGTGCTCGAAGGAATCTGAAAGCGCGTCGTCGGTGAGCACGGAGAATTTCATGCGCGACAAGGGCTTCCCTTTCGCGAGGAACTTTGCGATATTGTACGCGATGAGCGAACCCTCGATGTCGTAGTCGGTCGCCGCTATCACGGAATCCGCGGACGCGGCGAGGTTTTTCAGAACCGCCCAGTACTTCTTCGAAAAGGCGGCGCCCTTGCTGACTTCGAACGCCGGCGCCCACTCGATTTCGTATACGGGGTAGTCGCGCCCGGCGGCAGCGCCCGCCTGTTTCAGCGAATAAAGATGCCCTACCGCGGGAGCGACGGCGTATTTCTGCCCGTCCCGCTCGAACTCGTAGTAGGCGACGCCCTGCAGCTTCTTCTGCACCGCCTTGGGAGCGAGCGCACGCACCATCTTCGCCGCGACGCTCGGCTTTTCCGTCAGTATCAGGCGCATAGGAAGTGGTTAGGCTCCAAGGAAAGATATAAATGTTTGCGAGAGCTGAAGCGTTTTATGGAGCGGATACGCAGCGGCATCCACGGGCTCGACGAGCTCGTTGACGGGGGATTGCCGCAGGGGCGCGCATTCGTCGTCAAAGGCGCGCCCGGCTCCGGAAAAAGCATATTTTCGATGCAGTTCGCCCTTCGCGGCGGAACCGAGGGCGAAAAAACCGTTTTTCTCACTACCGAGCATTCGCCGAAGAAACTGCGCGAGGACGCCCTATCGCTGGGATGGAACCTGAGCTCCGCCGAGCGCAGGGGGGAACTGGCGATAATAGACGCTGCCAGCATCCGCGCCGGCAAGCCCAGCAGCGAGGAGCATTCCGTTCTTCGCGGGGATGACGCGCTGGACATCGCGCTGCGCGTCGCGAGACGGCTCGGGGCTAAAAGGCTCGTCGTAGACACGTGGAGCGCGCTCGGAGCCGACAGGCGGGAATTCTCGAAACTCGCTCACGCAGCGGCGGAGGCGGGCATAACGGTAATAGCGACGTCTGAATGCGGAGGAGAAGAGGAAGCCGCTGCGGACGGGGTGTTTGAGCTATCGCGCGACGGCGACAGCAGGATGCTGAGCATTCCCAAGATGAGGGGCACGCGGCACAGCCTCGCCGCCCATAAATTCGGCATCAGCGAGAAGGGGATTGCGGTTGAGCGCGCCTAGTCCCTCAACTCGACGTTCTTGAAGTGTTTTTTCGCTATTTCCACCAATGCGAGCAGCCGCACGTGCGGATACGGAACCACCTTCTCGAACTGCGGGTCCAGCGTGTTCTTGGGGAGGAATTTCTGGATTGCGTAGCGCTCGGCGCCTTCGAGCCACGCGCCTATTTTCTCGATTTCCGCCTCGTCCACTATCGTGGGCGCGGCGGTTGTGCGGAATTCGTGGGGAGTCCGCGACTTCATGAGCAGCGACGCGCTCTCGCGCACCTCCTTCTCGGAAACGTCCGAACGCGTGACGAGCGGATAAGATTCGGGCGCGCATTTCGCGTCCATGGCTACGAAATCGAGGCTGGGCAGCAGTTCCTTGAGCATCGCGGGATTGGAACCGTTGGTGTCGAGCTTCACTGCGAAGCCCCGCTCTTTCAAACCGCCGACGAACGACGGCAAATCCTTCTGCAGCGTCGGTTCCCCGCCGGTTATCACCACGGCGTCAATCAGGTGCTTGCGGTTCTCGAGCGTTTCAAAGGCGGTTCCCTCGTCGAACCACGGATCGTCGGGCTGGGGAATGACGAGCTGTTTATTGTAGCAGAACGGGCAGCGGAAGTTGCAGCCCTGCGTGAAAAGCACGGTGCTGAGGCGGCCTGGGAAGTCGATGAGGCTCGTCTTCTGGATTCCGCCGAAACGCATCCGAGTCACTATTTCGAGTCGTACGTGGCGCGCATCGCGAACTCCTCGCGCTTGCCGTCGTTCCACTGCGATACGGGGCGCAGGTATCCTACGATACGGCTGTATACCTCGCATTTCGTCCTTTTCGCCTGAAGATTTTCGTCAGCCATAGTCTCACCTCGTGGCAACTACCTTCGCTTCCTCGAAGCCTATTTCCTCGTCGCACAGCGGGCAGTACTCGTGCTCGCCCGCGACGTAGCCGTGCTTCGGGCATATGCTGAAGGTGGGCGTTATCGTGAAGTACGGGAGCGAATAATTCTCGGCGACTTTCCTCACGAGGTCGCGCGTCACCTTCCAGTCGTAGAGCCGCTCGCCGAGGAACCCGTGCAACACCGTGCCGCCGGTATAGCGCGTCTGCAGGTCGTCCTGCAAATCCAGCGCCTCGAACACGTCGTTCGTGAAATCAACCGGAAGATGCGTAGAATTCGTATAGAACGGCGCCGCGCCGCGTTCGCGGACCGCCTTGTCGTTCGCAACGATTATGTCGGGATATTTTTTCTTGTCGATGCGCGCGAGCCTGAAGCTCGTTCCCTCCGCCGGCGTCGCCTCGAGGTTGTAGATGCTTCCGGTCTTGTCCTGATACTCGCCGAGTTTCGCGCGCATGAAATCCAGAACCTTGATGGCGAACTTCTTGCCTTCGGGCTCCACGATGGACGCGCCCATGAAGTTCAGGAGCGATTCGTTCATGCCCACTATCCCTATGGTCGCGAAATGGTTCTTCCAGTACGCGCCTTCCGATTCCTTGATGTGGCGCAGGTAATATTTCGAGTACGGGTACAGCCCGCGTTCGGTGAATCCCTCGAGCACTCGGCGCTTGACTTCCAAGGAACTCTGCGCGTAATCCATGAGCGCGCCGAGCTTCTCGAAATACGCGCCCTCCTCCTTCGCGAGATAGCCTATGCGCGGGAGGTTGATTGTGACGACGCCTATGCTGCCGGTGAGCGGGTTCGCGCCGAACAGGCCGCCGCCGCGCTTGCGCAGCTGCCTCGTGTCGAGGCGCAAACGGCAGCACATCGAACGCGCGTCCTCGGGCTTCATGTCGCTGTTTATGAAGTTCGCGAAATACGGAACGCCGTACTTCGACGTCATCTCGAATATCTTCTGCGAAACCGCGGAATCCCACGGGAATTCGCGCGTCAGGTTGTACGTGGGGATGGGGAACGTGAAAATTCTTCCGCGGGAGTCGCCCTCGGTCATCACCTCCGCGAACACCTCGTTGAAAAGCTGCATTTCCTCGACGAAATCGCCGTACGTCGCCTCCATCGGCTTTCCGCCCACCATGGCGGGCATTCCGGCGAGATGCGACGGCACCGTCAGGTCAAGCGTGACGTTCGTGAAAGGCGTCTGGAAACCGACGCGGGTGGGCACGTTCATATTGAAGAGAAATTCCTGCATCGCCTGCTTCACTTCGGGGTAGCCGAGCCCGTCGTAGCGGATGTACGGCGCGAGCAGGGTGTCGAAATTGCTGAACGCCTGCGCGCCCGCGGCTTCTCCCTGCAGGGTATAGAAGAAATTCACCACTTGCCCCAGCGCAGTGCGGAAATGCTTCGGCGGGCTGGACTCTATTTTTCCCGCGACGTGTCCGAAGCCCGTTGCCAGCAAATCGTAGAGATCCCAGCCGACGCAGTACGCGCCGAGCACCCCGAGGTCGTGTATGTGGAAGTCTCCGCCCGAATGCGCGTCGCCGATTTCCTGCGGGTAGAGTTTCTTTACCCAGTAATTGGAAATAACTGCCGAAGAAACGTGGTTGTTGAGCCCCTGAAGCGAGTAGCTCATGTTCGAATTCTCGCGCACGCGCCAGTCGGTTTCCTTCACATACCCCTCGACCAGGTCGAAGGAATTCATAAGCGCCTCGATGTTGCGGATGTCGGCGCGCTGCTTGCGGTAAAGGATGTACGCTTTCGCCGTTTTCGCATGCCCTTTCTCGATGAGCACCTTTTCGACGATGTCCTGGACTTCTTCCACTCCGGGCACGCCGTCCTTGCCGAAACGCTTCTCGATTTCGTCTAGAACCGCGTTCGAAAGCTCGAGCGCGATTTCGCGGTCGTGTCCGCCCACCGCCTGTGCTGCCTTGAATATCGCGTCGGTGATGCGTTCCTGGTCGAAAGAGACGGTGCGGCCGTCTCGTTTCTTGATGCGTTTCAGCATGGGTTCCCACCTCTTGCAAAAAACACAATAGGTAGTGTTTTAGGTTCTCACTAAATACAAGGCATAGATATTTAAATATATCGTGCCAAGAGGCAAAAAAACGGGATTTTTTGTCGTTTTTCAGTGTTCCGCGTGTTTTTTGCGGCTTTCGTGCTCCTTGGAGAGCGCTTCGGGGATAGTCAGCCCCGATTTTTTGTAATAGTTGTACAACGCCTCGTGCAACGCGTCGGCAGCTAGGTTCGAGCAGTGCATTTTTATCGGAGGCAAGCCGCCGAGCGAACCCGCCACGTCCGCTCGCGTAAGCGTTGCCGCCTTTTCGAGCGTTTTTCCCTTCGCCAGATCGCATATCATGTCGCTGGTGGCGAGCGCCGCCGCGCAACCGAACGTCTTGAATTTTATGTCCGCGATTTTTCCCGCCTTCACCTTCACGTACACGGTCATCAGGTCCCCGCAGACCGGGTTTCCCACCGTGCCGACGCCGTCCGCGTTTTTTATCTCGCCGACGTTTTTCGGCTTCATGAAATGCTCCATCACTTTTTTCGAGTAAAGCGCCATCCCGTTCACCTCATGTAGTTCTTCATCATTTTCTCGCTCAGAGAAGTCGTTGCGCGCAGTTCCGAGACAACAGGCGCCACCTGCCTCGCCGCGTAAGCAGCCTCTTTTGCGGTAGTGAACCTGCTGAGCGTCATCCGCAGAGAACCGTGAGCCTCCACGTGCGAAAGGCCCATCGCGAGAAGCACATGCGAGGGTTCCAGCGACTTCGAGGAGCACGCGCTGCCCGTGGACGCCGCGACGCCGCGTGCGTCGAGCTTCAGAACGAGCGCTTCCCCTTCTATCCTGTCGAAGCGGAAGTGCGCATTGTTGCACAGGCGTTTGGAAGGATGCCCGTTGAGATGCGACTGCGGAACCGAAGAAAGCACGTCCTTGATTATTCCGTCGCGCATTTTTTTCATCCTGGGAACCGCGACGTCGAACTCCTTGTAAGCGAGCTCCACCGCCTTCGCGAAACCTACTGCGCCCGCGATGTTTTCCGTGCCGGCGCGAAGCCCGCGCTCGTGCCCGCCTCCGTAAATCAGCGGTTCGAGACGCGTTCCTTCGCGGACGAAAAGAGCGCCCACTCCCTTAGGGCCGTGCAGTTTGTGCGCCGAAAAAGACATCAGGTCCGCGTTCAGGCGGCGCACGTCGATTTTTTCCTTGCCGAGCGCCTGGACCGCGTCCACGTGGAAAAGCGCCTTTCCTTTTTCCTCGCCGATTTCGCGAATCGGCTGGATGCTTCCGACCTCGTTGTTGGCGTACATCACGGAAATCATGCCCGCTTTTTTCACCGCGGCCGCCGCGTCGCCGACGGAAACAACCGCCTCTTTCGAAACGCCCAGGTAATCCGCGGTTACTCCGGAACGCTCCAGCGCCCCGACGGTGTTGAGAACCGCGGGATGCTCGATTCGGGTGGTGGCGACGCGCCGGATTTTGTTCGCGCGAACCGCGCCGAACAGCGCGAGATTGTCGGATTCGCTGCCTCCCGACGTGAAGAGTATTTCGTCCGGTTTCGCGTTTATCGCGTCGGCTATTGTTCCGCGCGCCTCCTCAAGCGCCTCGGCCGCTTCGACGCCGAAGGAATGCAACGAAGACGCATTGCCATATTTCGTGAAGAAATAGGGCCGCATCGCCGCCAGGACGCGCTCGTCCAACCGCGTAGTAGCCGCGTTGTCCAAATATGTTTTCATTTTCTTCCACCGCAGGAACCGCACCTGAAGTCGGAAATTATTCCCGAGAAAAGCTTGACGAATTCCGCGCAGGACTCGCGCATGACCGCCTTGCCCTTGGGGGTGAGCGAATACACTCGTTTGTTTCGCGCACCCTTTCGCTCGCCTTTCACCAGACCCGCGCGTTCGAGCTTCGCCATCAGCGGGTAAAGAGTCCCCTGCGTCACCTTAGTCCTTTTGATGGCGTTGAGCTCCTTCATCAACTCGTAGCCGTGCGCCGGCTTCTTGCCGAGCAGCCAGAGCGCCTGCATCTGAAGGGCGCCGATTTCGACGCCTCTTTTAACAGACATGTATGAAGATATACATATCGAACTATATAAACCTTTGGAAAAAGCGGAGAGTGGGGTGAGGGAGTTGCACCCCCCTTTCTCGGTCTGCAGCCGAGCGCATAACTGCTCTGCCAACCCCACGCACTTTTTGCTCGCACTGCTGTACTCGCAAAACCTGCACTAAAAATAAGACTCGGCGATTTATAATTCGCTCGTCAGCGGCGCCTGAGTTGATCTATCTTCTCGTTCAACTGCCTGCCCAGGTCTTGGAACTCATAGTACCCTTCCTGAAGCGCGTCCCTTCGGAAGAACGCAATGAAGCCCGCGCCGAACAGCGCACCGAACGCGTGCACGAGGAAGTCCGTGGGAGTCGAGGATTCGCGCTGCCTTCCGCCGTACTCGCGCTCGTACGCGTCCTCGACCTGCTTCAACTGCGTGGTAACCTGCGCGGCTTCCGTGGTTTTGTTCTGGCTGACGAGAGTCGTCACCTGCTGTTCCATTGTCGAAATCTGCGTGTTCTTGGAATCGAGCTGCCACTGGACGAAGAAATTGGAAACGGGAAACACCAGGAACGTGACGAGAAGCGGAACCGCTATGAGCAGGGCGAGCGCCTTCTTCGGCTTCACCATCACCGCAGCCGCCATCAGCCCCGAAACGCCCGCGCTCGCGCCGATTATTATCGAGCCGGGATTCAGGAAGGAGAACAGCAGCGAGGCGAACATGCCCGAAGCCACGAATATGAAAACCACGTCGAACCACGCAACCGCCTCCTCAAGCACGATTGCGAACAGGACCAGCGGAATGAGGTTGCCGAGCAGGTGGTTCAGCCCGACATGGAAGAACATGTGCGTGAACACGCCGGCGGACTGCGGCGCGCCGAACGCAAGCGAAAGAACGGCGTCGTCGGGAAGATACAACGTCCCTCCGGACAGCCAAAAATACGGAATCAGCAGCGCGGCGGCGAAAATCAGCGCCGCCCACGGGATTTTCATATGCGAAAACAAGCATGGCGGACAATAAAACGTTATGGAACGGCCGCCGTAAATAGAATTAGGCCAGCTCATTAAAGCGAGCTGGCAGGGCGACCAGTTCAACCCACCTTTACAGAATCCGCTGAACGCATTAATCGTCTGTCCAATAAAAACGTTTCGTCTTTTTAAAGGTATTTTAGAGGTAAAAACGACTGCGAGGGACGGGAAAACAGGAGGATCTTGAAATCGAAGGGGAAGCTTTGCCGGACGCATGCCGCGGCACGCGTCATCCAACCGCGCTTCCCCTGCGGTTCGAACGGGCTCAGAGGGATTCGGACCCTCGACCGATCGGTTTCTCCTGCACGACGCGTTCTGCCGAACGCGTCAATGTGGCTAAGAGCCGATCGCTCTACCAAGCTGAGCTATGAGCCCACCGCGATTGGCGCGCCTGCTCTAATCACGGCGCGCCGAACAACGGAAGCTAATTAAGTTGCGTCGGAATATATTAGCGTTATGGATGTTTTCGTACTGCGGCTGGACCACCGTTCGCGCGACAAACGGCTCACGACGCACTGCGCGCTCGTCGCGCGGGCTTTCGGCTGCAAGGGAGTCTATTACACGGGAGAGCGCGACGAATCGGTCGAGAAAAGCGTAGAAGGGGTCGTTAAGAATTGGGGCGGCTCTTTTTTCATCAAACACGCCGCTTCGTGGAAGCGCGTTTTCGGCGGTTTCGACGGAAAGAAGGCGCACCTGACGATGTACGGCATTCCGTTCGGCAAAAAAATCGGCGCGGTAAAGAAAACGCGCGGCAAGCTCCTCGTGGTTGTCGGCGGTTCCAAGGTTCCCGGCGCGGTTTACGCCGCGTGCGATTGGAACCTCGGCGTCACGAACCAGCCCCATTCCGAAGCCGGAGCGCTCGCGGTGTTTCTAAACGGCCTCGAACTGCGCCCGCGCTTCGAAAAACCGCGGCTCCGCATAATACCCCAAGAGCGTGGTAAAAAAATCGAGGAACGAGGGAAAGTATAAATAGAAAGCGAACGCAGGACACTTCATGCCCGCCAAGCCGCAACCTAATCTTTTGTTCAACGAATACGTGAAAAATATCGGCGGCCGCAAGGGAAAGGGAGTCGTTGACGCGATCGGCGACGGCGCGACGGACGAGCACATCGAGAAAAAAACGAAATACAAGATGACGGAAATCCGTTCGCTTCTCAACCGCCTGCAGGACGCGGGCATCGTCGAATATTCGCGCGTCAAGAACATGCAGAGCGGATGGTTCACTTATACATGGCGCGTCAACAGGACCCGGGCTACGGGCAACTACATGACGCAGCTCCGCAAGAAATACGAAGTCCTGCTCCGCATGCGCGAAAACCTCGACGGCGCGCAGACGTACAGATGCCCTAAGGGATGTGTGAAGCTTCCGTTCGAGGAAGCGATGGAGGGCGCGTTCCGCTGCCCGAAGTGCGAAGGGAAGATGCGCACCGTCGACGCGTCCGCCGAAAGGCGCGAACTCGAAAAGCAGCTGGGCGCCATCGACACCATCCTGAAAAAATAAGAATAGCGGGGGCAGGATTTGAACCTACGATCTCCGGGTTATGAGCCCAGCGGGCACTCCTGGCTACCCTACCCCGCTTTGCGGAATTAAGTATTGCCGCGTTCGCTTAATTATACTTTCGTAGCGCGGGCTCGCGCTAAACGCGGATTTTTCCGTATATTTTCAGACGGTGCGCTTGTACCTGTAGGAGTACGGCATCGGCTTCTGCGGCGCGGGAGCCTCCTCTTCCTCGGGCTCCTCCGCGATCGGCGCGGAAGAGATGATTATGATGCGCTCAACCGCCTTCACGCTCTTGAACATTATGGTCTTCTCGCGGAAAACGCGTTTTGCGTCGTCCTTGCTCGACGCGCTTATGGGCTCGAGCGTCAGGCGCACCACCTCGCCCTTCTGCAGGTCGAGAATCACATCGTAAACCTTGCCTACGAAGGTGGCGTTGTCCGTGTATACGTCCATCCCCATCAGTTGGGAAACCTTTATTGCCATGTCATCTACCTCTTGCGAACTATAAACGCAAACCGAGAAGGCGGCTTCTGCTTAAATACCTTACGAATAAACGGAAGCGCGGTTGCTTTTTATTCGACGCGGAGGTCCACGGTCTTGCGGACCTCGTTCAGCACGTGCCCGTAGTCGCGGTAATGCGACACGGCATAGACGCGCAGGGGATAGCTTCCCGCGCGCGTGCGCTGCGTGCTCCATATCCGGAAAGAGAACTCCCTGCTCTCTCCCGCGGGGAGTTCGCCTATGCGCGTCTCGTGCTCCTGCTGCAGCGCGGTCCTGTCGAACCCCAGGGTTTTGGGAACCGCGAGCACCAGCGACGTCAAAAGCGGCTGGTCCGACGTGTTCTGGAGCCTGACGTTAAGCGCAACGTAATCCTCCTTGAACGCGGGCAGCCGTATCGGATGCATAGTGCACTCGAGCGAATACTGGAACTCGGACGCAACCTGCTTCTTGCCGAACAAATCAAACAAACCCATGAAAAACACCGAAATGCGAAGCGCATCAAGCAATAAAATGTTTGCGCTACGCCTTCCAGCGCTTCCACCACGCCGCGGACGCCTCGGCGGACGAGGAAAACGCGTCCGACAGAGCGTACTTGCGTCCTTCCTTGCGCACCAAACCCGAACGTTCGAGGGAAAGAACGAGGAGATACAAGGCGCTCCTTGCCAGCCCGCTCGTTTCCATCAGTTCGGTGAAACCCTGCGGCTTTTCTCGGAGCGCTTCGAGAACCCGAACGAACGCCTCCTTGCGCTTCGGGGAAAAAGCGAACGCGTTGCTTACGAAATCGTAGATGTTGAAGGCGTTCGCCGCGGTTCTGGCGGCGTCGTCGGCGCGGACGCGGTAGTAAACGAAGGAAGAATCGCGCTGACGCACGTAATGTTCGCGAGTTTTTGCGGGTTTGTCTGTTGTTTTAGGCGCGGGCACCACACCCCCCTCACTTCCGCTATTCGGAGTTCCGCCTCACGGCCGTTTCTGCAGCCTGAAGCCGCCCTTGTACTCCGCCGGGCTCGTTAGCGTGTGGAAAACCACCTGGCAAACGCGGAGACCCGGCTTAAGTTTCAGCGTAAAAGGCGAAAGATTGGCAATTTCGAGAACCTGGACGTTGTCGCAGTTCGGCTGTATCAAACTCGAGCTGACATGCACCAGAAGCCCAGCGCGGGCGAAGCGGCTTCGTCCGTCTATCGTAGCACAGTAACGTTTAGATATACGTATACGTTCCTTGGTGACACCGAGAACGAGCTCGCCGGGTTTCAGGGAAAGAAAATCGCTGTCTTTCAGCACGACGCGCCTGAACGCGCCCAACCCGATGGCGTCCGGAGCATCCTTAACTTCCTTCGTTCCTTTCTCGTTAACAAACACTTTGAAGTCGTTGCCCAGGTGCATGTCGACGGAGCACGGGCCTACGCAGGCGGGAACGAACGGCGTAACCGCGATTTCCTTTTTTTTAATCGCCTTCAAAATTTCGTTTTTGGAAAGGATCGCCGTTTAAACCACCCAACCCTTTAAATGAGTTGTTAATAAAACGTTTATTGGAAGGAAAGAAGGAGAAGGATAGCCGAATTACTGGAACTACGGGGGGTGGGTGCGTGCGCGTCGCTCTCGGGTCCGACCACGCGGGCTTCGAACTCAAAAACAAAATCCTGGCTTACCTGAAGAAGAAGCACGAAGTGATGGATTACGGCACGCACGGCTCGGACTCCGTCGACTACCCGGATTACGCGCTCCGCGCCTGCGAAGCCGTTGTTTCCGGCGCTGCCGACTTCGGCGTGCTGGTGTGCGGCACCGGCGTGGGCATGAGCGTCGCCGCCAACAAAATCAAGGGCATACGCGCCGCGCTGTGCGCGTCGCCCGAAACCGCGCGGCAAGCGCGTGAGCATGTGGACGCCAACGTCCTGGTTCTCGCTTCGTCCGCGAAAGACGCGGAAAAAATCATAGATGTGTTCCTGGGCACGCCTTTTTCGCGCGCGGAACGCCACGTCCGCCGGCTCGTGAAACTCGCGGAACTCGAGGCGCCGTCGAAGCTTTCGTCGCTCAAGGCGCGCGAGGTTCTAGATTCGCGCGGCAATCCTACGGTCGAAGCGGAGGCGTGGGCGGGGCAGTGGCGCACGCTCGCCGCGGCGCCTTCAGGCGCCTCGACGGGCGCGCACGAAGCCCTTGAGCTGCGCGACGGCGGGAAGCGGTATTTCGGGAAAGGCGTGACAAAGGCGGTGCGGAACGTAAACACGATTATTTCGCCGGCGCTTCACGGGAAAAACGCGGACGCGCGCGCGTTCGATTCCGTTATCCTTTCGGTGGATGGCACCCCGAACAAGCAGCGTATAGGCGCGAACGCCACTATCGCGTCGAGCATGGCGCTCTGGCGCCTGCAGTCGTTGATAGAGGGGAAGGCGCTTTATTCCTTGCTCGGCGGCAGCAGGAGCATGCCGTGCCCCGCGGCTAATCTTATCAACGGCGGCATGCACGCGGGCAATGATTTGGACTTCCAGGAGTATCTGGTCCTGCCCGTAGGCGCGAAATCCTTCGCGGAAGCAGCTGAAATCGTTTCCGAAACCTATCATGCGCTCAAGGCGCTGCTGGAAAAGAAATATGGAAAAAGCGCAATCAACGTGGGCGACGAAGGCGGATTTGCGCCGCCGTTGAAAGACGCGGAGCTTCCGTTGGAGCTTATATTGAAAGCCGCGTCCGAAGCTGGGCACTCGAAAAAAATAAAACTCGGGCTGGACTGCGCCGCTACGCGGCTTCTCAAAGGCAAGATGTACGCCGTCAACGGGAAGAAATACACTCCCGACGCGTTGGTCGATTATTATTCGGCGCTCGCCAAGAAATTCCCACTGGCTTATCTGGAGGACCCGTTCGCCGAGGACGCGTTCGAGGAATTCGCGGCGGTGTCGAAGGCGCTCGGTTCGCGCGTTTCGATAGTCGGCGACGATCTGCTCTGCACGAACCCCGAACGCATCAAAACCGCGATAGTAAGCGGCGCGTGCAACGCGCTTCTTCTAAAACCGAATCAGATAGGGACCGTTTCCGAAGCGCTCGAAGCCGCGCGGCTCGCGAAGGAAGCGGGCTGGAAAGTCGTGGTGTCCCACCGTTCGGGCGAAACCGACGATTCGTTCATTTCGGATTTAGCGGTGGGAATAGGCGCCGAATACGCGAAAATAGGCGCGCCGGCGCGCGGCGAGCGCACGAGCAAGTACAACCGCCTTCTCAGGATCGAGGAGCAGCTCCGTGGTTGAACCCGTACTGAAACTAAAGACGATACACGGCGAGGAAATACGCCTCGATAAAGAACAGTCGAAAGAACACGATATTGTGTTGGGTGTTTTGGGGCATAGATTTGGCGACGCGGCGCTGCGTTTTCACTATCGTCTGTATCGCTGGTATCCGACTCATAGCATGCGCGGATTGTATCTGAAAGCGATTCGGGCAAGAAAACAGAAAAATAAAGTAATCGCGCTGCAAAAAGCAGTAGACCTTGCGCATACGTACTATCGGGCGTCTAAGCCCTCGCTCGCAAAACGGCCCTGACGAAGTCGTACTGTTTGATATGTTTGCCCTTCGCGCATTCCGAATCCCCGTATTTCTTCTTCCCGCGCGCGCCGGCGGTTCCGTAAAGATACGGAATCAAACCCGCGCTGTGCCCTTTGATTTTGCACGGCGTGCAGTGGTCCGCGCCTATTGCGACTACGGCGCCGCCAAGCGAAAGGCTTCCGAGGAACGCGTCGGTTCTCTCGATTTCCGAAACTTTCCGCCACAAGTCGCCGTCGTGCCCCGCGAGATCGATGGTTTTGAAATGCAGGAACACGAACTCGCACTTGTGCAGCGCCGCAAGCGCGGGCGCGCGTTTCGTCGCCATCTCCTTCGCGTTGTCGCCCATGTCCTCCGCCACTTCGATTATCGGAATGCCGAGGAGCTTGCATATCCCCTTGTTTATCGCGACGCCGGTTACGCCGCACGGCGTAACTCCGTAGCGCTTGCGGAACGGCTCGAGCTTCGGCGCCTTCGCTGAAAAGCCGCGCGGAAGAATCGCGTTCGCGGGAGGAAGCCCGCGCGCCTTGCGTTTCCCGTTGGACGGATGCGCGCCCAGAACTTCGCGGCTTCTTTCGACGAACAGGTTCAGGAGTTCGGCGGTGCCTTTCGCCGCCGGTTTCAACGGCCGCGCCTTCATGATTTTTTTACCGACTGCGTGCGGATCCACCTGAGTAATGTCTTCCGAGAAACGTTCGCCCTTTCCGCTTTTGAATACGACGATGCCGCGGTGCCCTTCGGTGGCTCTGAATTCGAACGGGACAGGAAAAGACATGCGGTTCAGCGCTGTTGCCAGCGCTTTCGTGTCCCTTATTCTTCCGGCGCGCAAATCCGTTATCGTCCCGTCCTTCGAAACCGTAGCGAAGTTGCACCGAGCGACGAAATCGCCGTCCTTGACGGCCATTCCCTCGCCTATCGCCTCGATAACGCCGCGCCCGTGCGGAAACTTCCTCACGTCGTAACCCAGGAATGAAAAAGTCATCGCCGACGCGTCGGTTATCGGCACTTCCTTTCCCAAACCGACGGGTTCCATGAAACCGCACTTCCCGTTCGCGAGAAGCGAGTCGAAAAAGGGCGTTTCCGCATATTCCAGCGGCGTTTTTCCGCCGAGTTCCTTGTAGCGCACATCGCCGTAGCCGTCAAGCAGGCAATAAAGAACCTTCCGCCTAATCACGAAGCTTTTATATCTTCGCCGCCTTAAAAATCACATCTAATGGTAACGTACGAGTGCCTGAACTGCCGCGCGCGTTTCGACGAGGAAGAGCCTGAGAAATGCCCGCGTTGCAGCAGCGGGCGCATCCGCAGGGCGGCGGTGCAGGAGCCGCCGAAGGAGCCCGTTGCGTTCGCGGACAAGAAAACCCACGTGCGCTCGTCCATGGTTTACGGCGACACTAAGGATGCGTGGAAATCGTTCCACAACCAGGAAATCAAGGCGTGCCTCGAATGCGGCGGCACGGAATTCGACATGAACTGGAAGAAGAAGGAGCGCGTCTGCCGCAAATGCGGTTCGGTTTCCCGCCTCGCGCGCCGCTCCGCCTGATTCCTAACGTTTAAATTCAGTTCCGCCCCGTATTCCGTCGGAGGCAAGAGGCAATGCTTGATGCGTTAGGCGACTTCATCGAGGAGCTGCAGGTGAACGCTCTCATCTTCTTCGACTATCTGACGGTTACGCTCTTCGGGCCCCTTTCCTTCGCTGCGGATTCGGTGCTCTGGATAATCGCGGCGATTCTCCTGTTCGTCGCTCTCGTTTAAATTTTGAGTCCGTGCCACCATTTTCCGGAATCAGTGCGCTTCAGTTCGGCGTACAGGCGCTTTGCGGTTTTCGTCTTCAAACCCATTCCCGCGCGTTTCATCCAGCCCTTAGCGTCGCGGTATCCGCAGTCCAGGTACTCCTTCGCCTGAACCGCGCATTCCAACAAGTCCGCGTCGCGGACTATGGCGTCGTCTGGAAGGGAAAGTATGGCGCGGCGGAGCCGTGCAGGCAGGAGCGCGAGCTGTTCGCTTCTTGCTTTTTTCTCGCTTCCGCCTTTTTTCAGATACTTCTGGCTTATCTTGTGCCTGTCGCCGAGGCGGGTTTCGCAGGAGTCGTGAAGCAGCGCCGCCAACGAATAATCGCTCGCGTTTGTCTTTCCTTCCCCTTCGGCTATAATGTACGCGATGACGGCTGCCCTGAACGAATGCTCCGCGACGCTCTCAGGGTTCGGAACCTTTGCGATCCACCAACCGCTGCGTTTCTCGCGCTTCAGCTGCCCGAGTTCGAAAACGAAGTCCAGTTCGGCCATTATGCGCTCACCTGCTTATGGCGTAAAGCGACTGCCGCGGATCGCCGAGGAACGGCTTCTTCACGAGCACACCCCTGCCTATCAGGTATTCGAGCCCCCTGCGCACCGTGCGCGCGGGAAGCATCGTGGCGGCGATTATTTCCTTCTGCGTTAGCGGGCCCTCGAACTCCAGGAGCCGGAAGATGAATTTCGAGGATGGCGGCGCCGCCTTCAGTATCTCCATCTCCGCGGTTTCGGTTTTCTTGCGTATCTTCCTCGGCGCGGCGTAGCTCGACGCGTAAATTCTCGCGAGAAGCGCGGCGTGTTTCGAATGCTTCGCGGAAACCTCGCTCCCGCATTTCATCCGCACTTGTCCGTCGATGACGAGTTCGGGCGGCGACGCGGAATTGATGTCGTACGCGGTCACCGTAGCTTCTTCGGGAACGACGAGCGGACGGCTCGCCTGGTTCGTCGAGTTCATCGGCACCACGACGATGACGCGCGCGTTGTAGTTCACCACCGGTCCGCCCGCGCTGAGCGCGTGTCCGGTAGTTCCCGTGGGCGTCGCAATTATGAGCGCGTCGGAGTTGTCCCTCCATAGGTATTCCTGGTTGATGTTGAGCCCGTACCTCAGCATCGTGAGAGGTTTCGAAGGAACGATCACCCCCTCGTTGAGCGCAGGCGGCAAGCGTTCGCTGTCGACGGAGAAATCGAGCCGCGCGCGCGGTTCGACGTAGTATTGCCCCTTGATGACGTTGGGCGCGTGCGCATCGATCATCGAGTAGTCGACGTCGGTAAGGAAGCCCAGCTCCCCGCAGTTGATGCCCAGCACCGGCACGCTCCGCTCGCCGAGTTCTCGAAACACGTGCAGCAGCGTCCCGTCTCCGCCGAACGAAAGCACCAGGTCCGCGTCGAAGTCGCGTATCTCGCGCGCGTTCGGTTTTTTCAGGAAACCCTTCTGCACCTCCGCCTTGACGCCCTCCCTTTTCAGGAAATTCCAAAGGCGTTCGGCGGTTTTAATCGCCAGCGGGTTTTCGACCCTGCCGGCGATGCCTACGCGTGTCGGAGCATTCATCAGTTTCCACCAGATTGGGTTAGGACAACGTTTTTTAAAGCGGTTTCCGTTCGTCTCGTTATGGGTTTGAGGACGCAGAAGGAGATCCGCGAGCGCGAGGCGCAATCGGCGCTGATCGCCTCGCATCCGCCCGCCCAGCCCGCGTTGCAGCCCAGTCCGGGACGCCAGATCGCAGTCACGATTCCTTCAGTCACGATTTCCTTCGGCAGCGGCCTGCGCAAGCGCCTTCCGCTCCTCATAATCATCGCGGTCCTGTTCGTATTCTGCTGCATATTGTTCGACAAGGCGAGCTTCACGACGCGCGATTTGTTCGATATGCCCCGGCTCGCGTTCACAGTCGGAAAGCTGTACAGCCTTTCGTTCGGGCTGTTCCTCGTCATGTTCTCGCTCGCGCTGGCGTTCGCGGCGTATTTCGGGTACCGCCAGACAGCGGGAACCGCGCTGCTTGTGCTTCCCGCCACGCTGGTGCCGGCGCTTCTGCTTTACCTGATGACGCCCGCGCTCGTACTGGTGTTCGTCGCGTTCTCGTTCGCGCTGGCGTTAGCCTCGGTGATGGGTTCACGGCTGGAAAAAATATCACTGTCGCGCGCCTGGACGCTGTTCAACGTCTGTTTGCTGATACTGCTGATAGCCACGTTCGGCATAATGTTCATGAAGGTAAACGCGCACAAGGCGGAGTATACTTCGGTGTTCTTCACGAACGTTATCCAGGCGATGACGCAGAAGAACGCTACGACTGCTTTGGCGACGGCATGCCTGGACGCGGTTCCGCTTGACCGTGGAACAATAGCGAACGCCGTGTCGAAAGACGATATGCGCGCGTTCCTCTCGGACGACCTGCTGCGTTCGGCGCTGAGCAAGGACCCCTCTTTCGCCGTCATGAGCCCCGCCAACCAAACAGTCGTAATGGGAGCGGTGCGCGAGCAGCTGATCACTTCCGGTTACAACAGTTTCATAGACGCCGAGTACAACCTTACCGTGAAATACAAGGCGCAGGCTGCCGACCAGCTTTCGAGGCAGGTGAGCACGGGCTATATCTCGAGCGAGAAGGTAAAGCAGATAGCGTATTCCTCCCCGCCGCTCAAACTCCTGTACCTGAATTTCCCGCTCGCGGTTGCGGTTACGGTAACCGCGGCGGCGTCGCTGGTGTTCTTCCTGCTTACGTTCCTCGCGATGGTGGAACTGCTGCTTCTGGCGAAGCTCTGATTTTCCAATCAATTATAAACCGCGTCGGGTATATTCTTCAGAAGGGCCCGTGGCTCAACCAGGATAGAGCGACTGGTTCCGATCCATAAACAGGGACGGAAGTCGAAGCTTCGGTCCTGGCA
Organism: Candidatus Norongarragalina meridionalis; assembly: GCA_902384935.1. Classification (GTDB taxonomy): domain Archaea; phylum Micrarchaeota; class Micrarchaeia; order Norongarragalinales; family Norongarragalinaceae; genus Norongarragalina; species Norongarragalina meridionalis. Next base: position 150,166 of record CABMDO010000009.1, on the reverse strand, counting down.
AAGGGGAGAAACCAGTAGGTTGCGGGTTCGAATCCCGTCGGGCCCGTTCCGTTCTCACGACTACGGTGGAAAAATGCTGCTCGCGCTTATTCTCCTCGTTTCCGCGCTTGCGTTCGGTTTCGCGCTGTCGTTTCTGTTCGATTTCCTCGACGATCTTCTGAAGCAGGTTTCGTTCGCCTTCCTCGCGGGCGTTCTGGCGTCCGCGTGGGTTTCCCTGTTGCTGTCGTGGGCTCTGGGTTCGCTTTCGTGGCAGGTCGTGGCGGTTACGTCCGCGATTCTGCTCGCCGCCGCTCTGTTCGTCGTGCGCAAATCCAAGCCGTCAATCAAGCCGCTGCGCTTCGGAAAAGCCGAGGCGTTCCTTCTTTTTCTTTTCCTGCTTCTCGCGGTAATCAACTGGAACGGAATACTCGCGGACGACGGCCGCGGCGGGCTCACCGCCACCGCGAACGTCTGGGGCGATTATGCGTTCCATTTCTCGCTCATAACGTCGTTCGCCTACGGCCAGAACTTCCCGCCCCAATATCCCGTGCTGCACGGAGCGCCGCTCGCGTATCCGTTCCTCATGGACTTCTCCTCGTCGGCTTTCCTGGTAGGCGGCTTGTCGCTCCGCGATTCGGTGCTGCTCCCGAACCTTCTCGTTTCGTTCTCGCTCGTTTTCCTCGCCTATTTCCTCGCGCTCGCGCTGACCGGCAACAAGGCGGCGTCCTGCGTTGCGGCGGCGTTCTTCTTCCTGAACGGCGACCTCGGGTTCGCGTACTTCTTCAAGGACATGCTCGCTTCGGGGAACGCGATAGCGTTCGTCTCCGCGTTGCCAGCCGCTTACTCGCATGTTCCCGCCGCAGGCATCCACTTCATGAACCTCGTATTCTCCATATTCGTCCCGCAGCGCTCGGCGATTCTCGGCTTCGCCATATCGCTCCTGTTTTACTGGCTCCTGTTCCGCAACCTCGAAAAGCAGAATAAGAAGGAAATACTGCTCGCCGCGGTTCTGCTCGGCTCGCTGCCGATGGTGCACGGGCACTCCTTCATAGCGTGCTCCTTCATTGCGGGACTGCTGCTTCTGTGGAAGATTTTCGACGAACGCAAAATACGGCGCGAGTGGGTGTATGCGGCGGCAATAGTCGCGGCGCTGGCGGTTCCGCAGATTCTCTGGATCAAACAGCAGACCGGCGCGTCGTTCTTCGGCTGGCAGTGGGGGTGGATGCACCAGAACTCCGACAGCAGCGCGTTCGATGTCGCCGTGTTCTGGGTGAAGAACCTCGGCGTGCCGCTGTTCCTTGCGGTAATCGGATGGTTCTTCGCCGACAAGCGGCTGCGGCGTTTCGCAATCCCGTTCGGCATGCTGTTCCTGCTGTGCAACTTCGTCCGCTTCCAGCCGCAGGACTGGGACACCATCAAGGTGCTGATTCATCCGTTCTTCGTCGGCTGCGTTCTGGCGGGGCTAACCGTCGTAAACATATGGAAGCGCGGAAACGCGTTCAAGGTTTTGGCGACTGTTTTGATAGCCGCTTCCGTCCTTTCCGGAGTGCTGACCATGGTATGGTGGTTGGGCGACCACCCCGTACTTTACCCGCAGCGCGACCTGATAGTCGCCGACTGGGTCAGGCAGAACACGCCTGCGGATTCGCTGTTTCTTACAAGCGACGCGCACAACCATCTTGTTCCGACGCTCGCTGGCAGGCGCGTCGTTCTAGGATACCGCGGGTGGCTGTGGACGCACGGGCTCGACTATTCGCAGCAGGAGCGCGACGTCGCCGAGATGTACCGCACGGCGGTCTGCGCGATTTTCAGGAAGTACGGAGTCGATTACGTTTTCATAGGCCCGCAAGAGGTGGGGCTGTCCATTGACTACGCCAAGTTCGAGAACTCGCCGAATTTCGAAAACGTCTACGATGCGCGGCTCGATACCTATCGTTTCCGCGTATTCCGCGTTAAGTGCTGATTTTAAAAACATCCGGCTCCCTGCTTGTATCAGAGGTGATAGTTTGGCGGAAAAGAAGTGCAATTGCATGATGATGCTGGCGGGCGCCGCGATAGTAGGCTTGCTCGTGGGCGGGTTCGTCGGATACTGGTATGCAAACCAGAACCAGCAGACGTATCTCGCCAAAGGCGCGGCGTTGGGATGCATAACCGCTTGCGGCAATGCGGGCGAGGCGTGCGTTACGGAATGCTTTGCCGCGGCAAGGGACGCATCGAGCGGTTCGGATTACCTCCAAAAGATGAAGACGCCCTATGACCTCTGCGTGATATGGGGCGAGTATTGCCACGGCGTTTCGTGGTAACGAGTTATTTTTTCCTTCAATCTTTTTTTTGAAGTTCCGCCGCGAGCACCAGCGCTGCAACGTGCTGTTTTATAAAATCCCGTGCGCCTAGCTCTTTCGGGTGATGATTTGGCCGAAAAGAAAAATAGCAACATGACAATTCTCATAGGAATCGCCGCCGTTTGCCTGGCGGTGGGCAGCATCATCGGCTATCTGTACGCGAGCCAGAGCCAGAACGCCTATCTTGAAAAAGGCGTGACGTATGGCTGTCTTTCCGCTTGCCGCGGAGGAACCAACCAGACGTGCGTCACCGAATGCTATTACTCTGTTACGGACGCGCTCAAAGATCCGGAATATCTTCAAAAAGCCGTTTTTCAAATGGGGTTGGAAGGGAAGCCGTCGGGCTACCATTACTTTCCGTAGTTAGATAGCGACCGTCAATCGTTCCGATTAGATTAGGTTTTTTTCTCTATCTTCTTTTGAAGACTCACGACCAGCCTGAGCGCCGCCGCGAGCCCGTACGCCGCCAGCAGAATCAGCCCCAAATCAAAGAAGACGATGAAGCGGTCCATGAACACGCGCATCCCGAACACGTCGTTCTTTATCGCGCCCAGTCCCGCCAGCGCGATTCCGAACGCGAAAAGTTCCGCGTTTATCTTCCGCGGCTTCCACTTCTCGTAAATCGCCCAGGCGCACGCTATTACGCCGACAACCGAAAGCGCGAGCACTACCTTGCCTGTTTTCAGTACGAGGAGCGAGAAATCCACAAAGTTCCCTTCGTGATGCTGGAACTGCGCGAGCGAAAGAATGTCGAGATTGCCCATCACGAAGAAGTGCCATGCAAAGTACGTTACGGTGCCGACCGCCGCGCAGCCGAGCGCGGTAAGCGCAGTTCCGTCGAGCGAGAACTTTTCCTTGTCAACGGCCCAGCGCAGCGCGGCTTCGAGAAGTTTCAAGCCGAAGAACGCCGCGGCAACACCTACCAGGAAAACCGCGGCTTCCTGGTGCACGAGCGATATTATGAACGCCGCGGCAAGCGCGGGTCCGCGTTTTCCCGTCATCATCAGGTAAAACGCCACGGGCAACAGAGCCAAACCCATCGCCTGCGGGAGCGGGCGGACTGTGTAGATGAGCAGTTCAGGAACCAACGAGGCGAGAAACGCCGCCGCCAGTCCCGCCCATTCTCCAAACGCAGCCCTGGCCAGCAAAAAGAACCCTAACGGCACCAGCAGCGCAAAAAGGACGACGAGCAGGCGGCTTATCAAATCGTAGTCCGCGCCTGTCAGGAAAACCGCCTCGGCGAGCGTGAAGCGGTAAACCGGAACGTAAAGATTCGGTATTCCGCCGCCGTAGGAATAGTCGTTTTCAAGCGGGTAATAGCCGTGCTCAACCAAGTTGCGGGCGCTCGCGACGTGGATCATCGTATTCCCGTACGTGGGCATATGCCACTCCTGGAAAATCATCGAATGCGTGTAAAGGCTCAGGAGAAGGGCGCCGGCGAGGAGCAGGAGAACGCGTCGGTCCATCAGAGCACCTCGTAGACCGAAACGCCTTCGTTGTCGAAGACGCGTTTGAAGTAATTTGTATCACCGAAGACGCTGGCGGGCCATTTCCATTCGTATCCCGCGAACACCATGCGCTTGGGCACCCAAACGTATTTCGCGCCGTATTTCACGGCGTACTCGTGCGCCTGCTTCGCGTCAGAGGCTCCGTATATCTTGTACTGCACGTCGTTCATGCGCTGGACAACGTCCGGTATTATCGCCCAGTCGCCGCCGACCGTTCCCTCGCGCAGCGTGTGCCCCATCATCATTTCGCCGCTGAAGATGTCCGTGGCGAAAACGGTGCGCTCCTGAGTGTTAAGAACGACCCAGCCGAGCCCCGCCACCTCGTTCGGAAGGATTACCGTGTTCATCCACGGCCGTGCCTGTGCGTCGGCGTCGCGCAAATCCCCATACGCGAAATAGGCGACGCATACCAGCAGCAACCCCGCAAGCGCGAATTCTCTCACAAACTTGTTTTAAACCAACGATTTAAAAGCGGTTTCGCAATAAACAATTTTCCGAGGTGCTTTCTTATGGAAGAACACAAAACGAACGATACGCAAGGGCAGACGCTTCTTTACGCGGTGGCGGCGCTGGCGCTTGTTTTCGTGATTTTCGCGGGCTACACGCTGATGCAGATGAATGCGATTTCGCAGAAGGCGACGTCGGGCAACGATACCGCGATACTCAGCCGCCTAAGCACTCTGGAGTCGCGCTTGTCCGTGCTCGAATCGACCAGCGACGTAAAGCCCGTAAAAATCCTGTTGTTCTACGACTCGTCGTGCGAATTCTGCAACAACGCGGACGTGCTTTCATACTTCGACGGCTTGGCGAACAACCTGGCGGCGTATCGCGTGACCGCCCAGAAGATCGACGTCAAAGGGCAGGAAACTATTGCGACTGCTTACGGGATAAAACGCGTTCCCGCGATGTATGCTTCGGCTGGAGACGTGATGAACAACAAATACCTGAACGCGTACCTGACGCAGGTGCTGAGTTCCACCACTTCCGGGTTCTCGGTGTCGTACCCGTCAAACGGCAACGCCATTTACTTCCCGCAGCGTACCGTGGTTCTCGGAACCGGCTGCTCCTCCTCGAGCAAAGTGTCCCTTGAATACTTCTATTCGGAGTCGTGCGCCGCGTGCAAACGCCTGACGGATGCGGACGGTTTCCCTGTTAACCCGAAGGGCCCCAATTTCGAATACGTGGCGGACGAGGGAGTTGCGGAGGCGCAATCGCGCTTCGGTCCGCTCCTGTCAGTTGAGAAACGTTGCGTCGCTACGAGTGACGCCGACGCTTCGAAATGCGCTACTGCGGTGGGCGAGGCGAATTTCTCCGCGGCGCAGGCCAAGACTGCGGAGTACGGAACAGATGCCGTGCCTGTTGCGATGCCCGCGTTCGTAGTCGACTGCAAGTACGTATTCGCGAATATGGCGTCGCCCAGCGGCGAAGCAATGGAGCAGAACATCTGCGCGGCGCGGCCCGACGTGTGCGCGAAACTTCCGAAGGCGTCCCCGACCGCCGCTCCGTCCGTGAACGCGACCGCGACGCCAGCCGCGAGCGTGCCCGCGTAAGGCATCCCTTTATTTTTCCCCTTTCCCTTATTCTTCACGTGTTCTCCAATCCGAACCTCGTGCGCGAGGGGTCGCGGCTGTACGTGCGTTCGATGGTGCCGGAATTCAAGGTGCACGGCGAGCGCCTGCTTCGGAAGAACGGCGCGGAATGGCGCGAGTGGAACCCCAACCAGAGCAAGCTCGGCGCGGCGATAATGCGCGGCTTGAAAACGGAAATTCCCGTCGGCGCCTCGGTGCTTTATCTCGGCGCGGCGAACGGCGCGACGCCGTCCTTCGTCAGCGACCTCGTCGGCGCCGGTGGCGCCGTGTTCGGCGTGGAGATTTCGGCGCGCGCGATGCGCGATTTAATCCGCGTGTGCGAGAAGCGCGAGAACATGCTGCCAATCCTCGCGGACGGACGCAAGCCCGAAACTTACGCGAACGAACTGCCGGGCTACGTGGATTTTGTTTTCGAGGACGTCGCGGATCCCGCGCAGGCGCGCATCCTGATAGAGAACGCAAGGTTTTTGAGGAAGGGCGGCATAGCAATGCTGGCGGTGAAGGCACGGTGCGTTTCGAGCGCCGAGCAGCCAGAGCGCGTTTACAAGGCGGTCGAAGCAGAACTTTCCGGCACTTTCGAAACAGTCGAAAAGATGCAGCTCGAACCGTACGAACAGGACCACGAATTTCTAGTCTTAAGGAAAAGGTGATTTGGATGGCGTTAAGGAACAGAGTTGTCAGGCACCGCAAGCTTTCGCTCCGAAGAAAGTCCAGGCACAAGGCGTCCGCGTGGATGAAGACGCAGAGGCGGAGCAAGAGATGAAGGCGGAAATCGGCGTTTTCGGCGGTTCGGGTTTCTATTCGTTCCTCGAGGACGTGCAGGAAGTGGAGGCGGATACGCCCTACGGCAAGCCCTCGCACACCATCGCGCTCGCCGAAGTGGGCGGCAGGAAGGTCGCGTTCATGCCCCGCCATGGAAACAGGCACACGCTCCCGCCGCACATGATAAACTACCGCGCTAACCTGTGGGCGATGAAAGAGCTTGGCGTTACCAGAATAATCGCGCCGTGCGCCGTAGGCAGCCTGCAGGCGGACGTAAAGCCGGGAGACTTCGTCATATGCGACCAGTTCGTGGACAGGACGAATGCGAGGCGCGACACGTTCTACGACGGTCCGAAAACGGTGCACATAAGCACCGCGGATCCGTATTGCGAAGAGATGCGCAACCTCGCGATCGACGTCGCGAAAAAACAAGGCGTCCGCGCGCATCCCGAAGGCACGATGGTGGTGGTTCAGGGCCCGCGCTTCAGCACCCGTGCCGAAAGCAGGTGGTTTTCCTCCATGGGATGGCGCGTCATCAACATGACGGGCTATCCCGAGGTTTCCCTCGCACGTGAGCTGGAGATGTGCTACGTCAACATATCGCTGATAACCGACTACGACGTCGGGCTCGAAGGCGTTCCCGGAGTAAAGCCGGTGTCCCACGAGGAGGTAGTGCGCGTGTTCAATTCGAACAACGAGCGCATCCGCAAGCTCATCCTCGAACTCATTGCGCGCACGCCCCGCGAAAGGAAATGCCCGTGTTCGACGGCGTTAAAAGATGCAACGCTCTAGCCGCAGTATGCGGAACTTCGGAGTAATTGGCGCCGCCTTTTTAGCAGGCATTATTCTGGCATCTGCCTTTTTCCTTCTTATTCCGTCCGCCCAGCGCGCGTTCTGCGTCAATTCCTCGGCGATAACGCCAGTGTTTTCGCCCAATTCCGACGGGCAGCTTCTTTCTTTCATCGCCTCCGCGAAGCAGACGCTCGACGTCGAGCTCTACCAGTTTTCATACCCCCCGCTTTTGAGCGCGCTGCAGGACGCGGCTGCCCGGGGCGTGGCAGTGCGCCTGATATTGGAGCCGCGCATAGACGCCAATCTCGAGACCGGCGCGTATCTGGCGGCACACGGCGTTTCCGTGCGCTGGGCGTCGCTTTCCTACGCTAACACGCATTCCAAAAGTGCGGTTGCCGACGGAAAGCGCGTTCTTGTCGGAAGCATCAACTGGTCGCGCCATGCCCTCACCCTCAATCGCGAAGCGGCGGTAATAATAGACGACGAAAACGTTGCCGGTTCGTTCGAACGCATCTTCGAATCGGACTGGGCCGCGGGAACAGAGGCAGTGCCCGCATGAAAATCGCCCGTGCGACCCGCAGGCATCTTTACAGCATCACCGCGATGACGCGCCACTTCTTCCCGTATACCGGCTTCACGTTCTCGACGATTCTCGAGCGCATGCAGAACGAGAACATCCTCTATTTCGCGGCCGAGGAGAACGGGCATACCGTCGGTTTTGCGGACGTTGAATTCCGCGGGAAGCAGGCCAAGATTCTAGGGCTCGCGGTGCTGCCCGAATTCCGTGGAAAGGGAATAGGACGCGCGCTGGTGAAGAAGTGCCTTTCCGCGGCGAAGAAGCGCGGCTGTTCGCGCGTTGTCATGTTCGTCGCCGAAGACAACGCCGCCGCGCAGTCCCTTTACGCCAAGTTCGGATTCAAGAAAAGCGGCGTCCTCCGCCGCAAGCTCTGGGGGAAGAAAATCCTGATTTACGGCAGGGATGCGTAAAAAGAAAAAATGCCGGTGGAGTGATTTGGACTCTCGACCTCCAGATTGCTCAGCAGCACCCAGTCAGACCTTGAGTACGCACGTATGAGTCTGGCGCTCTAACCAGGCTGAGCTACACCGGCACGGAAGGATAATTCCGCCGACGAGTTTATTATCGCTTTCGTTCAGCCGCCGGAGGCTAGGAAGCCCTCGACCATGCCGGTTATGCCGCGCCACTGCCACATGAACTGGATCGCACTGAGTATGACAAGCGGAATCGCAACCCACCGCAGATGGTGGTATTTGGTCCATATGATGTAGGCGAGCCCCATTGCGGGCGAAATCAGCGCCCACAACAGAAGGATGACCGCTTCCCTGTCCGAAAGGAAACGCCCGGCTTCCCACGCCATCGCTCCGGTGGGCACGCGCCTGTAATCCATCAGCGTTTTCTCGCGGATGCTGACTATTCGAGGCATCGATTTCAGTGCAGCGCCGATTCTCTTGAATACCATGGCGGGTCTACTCGCGAAAACAACTCACGTTGCGCTTAAATAACTTGCCGCCTAGAAATTTACGGGGCCGTGGGGTAGCCTGGCATCCTACCAGCTTCGGGAGCTGGTGACCTGAGTCCGAATCTCAGCGGCCCCATTCGCATTTTAAATGCGGTTTGCGTAATACGGTGCGGACATGGAACAAAGGACCAAGGTATTGGCGGCGATAGTCTCGCTGTTCCTCATATGGGCGGGCGGTTCGGTGGTTTACCACTACGTTGAGGGCTGGCGCTGGCTCGATTCGTTCTATTTCGGCGCCACGACGCTTACTACCGTCGGTTACGGCGACCACTATCCGATAACCGACACGGGCAAGATGTTCACGATATTCTTCGTTTTCCTCGGCGTTTCAGTTGCGCTTTATACACTCACCACGATAGGGGAATACTATACCGAGCGCAGGGTGGAGGCGCGGGTGATCGAGCATCTTACCGAGAAGAACAAGACGCACTCGCTGCGCGAGCACATGCGCCTGACAAGGCACGGGGGCAGGCACGAATGATGCGCACCCATTACGCCACCGACGTCAAGCCGACTATGGACGGGAAAATCGTCACCGTCGCAGGATGGACGCACGAAACCCGCGACCTCGGAGGTTTGGAGTTCGTTATTCTCCGCGACAGGACGGGGCTCGTGCAAATCACCGTCAAAAAGAAGGAGGCGGACCCGAAACTCGTCGAAATTGCGAAAAAACTCGTAAAGGAGACCGCGATCGTGTGCACCGGCATCGTCAAGGCGAGCAAGATGGCTCCTGGCGGCGTCGAAATTATCCCTTCGGAGATGAGCGTAGTCGGCGAGGTTTTCAAAACCGTTCCCTTCGAGGTTACGGGCAAGGTTCCGGCTGATTTGGACGTGCGGCTCGACAACCGTTTCATAGACTTGCGCCGCATCGAAACCAACGCGCTTTTCAGAATCAGAAGCGAAGTCCTCCGCGCGTTCCGCGTCTCCTGCGAAGCGCAGGGATGCCAGGAGATAACCACCCCCGTACTTGTCGGTTCCTCGACAGAAGGCGGCGCCGACGTCTTCAAGGTGGATTATTTCGGCAAGGACGCATTCCTAGCGCAGTCGCCGCAGCTCTACAAACAGCTCGCCGTAATCGGCGGCATGGACCGCGTGTTCATGGTTTCGCCGGTGTTCCGCGCCGAGAAGCACAACACGACGCAGCATCTGAACGAAGTGACGCAGATGGACGTCGAGCTCGGGTTCGCGGGCGAAGAGGACGCCCTCGACGCGCTGGAAAAAACGTTCATAGCGATACTCGCCGATGTGGCGAAGAACAATACCGCCGAACTCAAGACGCTCGACGCGTCGTTTTCCGTTCCCAAGTCGCTCAAACGCTTCACGTATACGCAGGTTGTGGACGCGCTCAACGATGCGGGGTTCCCGATGGAATGGGGCGGGGATTTCTCCAAGGAAGCCGAAGCGAAGATTCCCGGCGCCATCGGAGAGGAAGCGTTCTTCATAACGCGCTGGCCCACGAAAGCGCGCGCGTTCTACAGCATGCCTTCGGAAGAGAATCCCGAAATCTGCCTCGCCTACGACCTGGTTTATCGCGGCGTCGAAGTCGCTTCGGGCGCGCAAAGGATTCACGAACCCGAACTTCTCGTAAAACAGCTGAAATACCACGGTTTGAAGCCCGCTAATTTCGAACGCTACGTCGACGCGTTCAGGTACGGCGCGCCGCCGCACGCGGGCTGGAGCATCGGTTGCGAGCGCCTGCTCATGCAGTTGTGCTCCCTCAAGAACATCCGCGAAGCTGCCCTGTTTCCGAGAGACAGGGTTCGGCTCACACCTTAACGAGTTTCCCGCGCGCGAAATCCTTTTTCCCGCCGCCTACTGCGCCCGCTTCCTTCAGCAGCGCGACGGCGTCATTCTTGCTTTTAGCATGAGTCGCCGCGAAGGCGAACCCCTCTTCCGTGAGAATAACCGCGTCCGCGCCTTCCTTTGCAACCGCAATCGCGAGCTTCTGGCCGACGTCCTGCGGTGCGGAAATGGTTTTATTCACGACTCCGCCTTTCGCTTCAGAAGCGTACTCCTTCGCCTTCAGCACCGCGTTCTCTTCCGACAGCTTTTCAATCTCCTTCCCGCGCTGCTTCCATTCCTCGAAGAAGCGGTTAACGGTTTTCGGCAGTTCGTCCCTGTGCACGCCGATTACGCCGCGCGCCTCCTCGATGATGCGTTCGTCGCTTTGGAACTGCGAAAGCGCCGCGAGTCCCGTCTTGTAGTATAGCCGAAGAACTCCGTCCTGTACCTGCTCGCTCTGCACTATCTTTACGAGCCCGATTTCCTGCGTGTTGTTGCAGTGCAAGCCTCCGCACGCCTGGACGTCGAATCCCTCTATCTCGACGACGCGCAATCTCTTCCCGATTGCGCCGCCTCCCTGGTACAAACGGAACCCGTACTTCTTCTCCGCCTCTCCGCGGTCCATCTCCTTCGCGGTTATCCTTCTTCCTTCGAGCACGGTGCGGTTCGCCAGTTCTTCGAGCGCCGCCTTCTCTTCGTTCGTAAGCTTTTTGTAGTGAGTTATGTCGACGTGCGCGATGTCCTCTTCCTTCTTGCTGCCGCACTGCCAGACGTGCCTTCCAAGCAGCCTGCGCGCCGATTGTATGAGCACATGCGTAGCGCTGTGGTGCCTGCGTATCGCCTGCCTGCGTTCGGCGTCGACGCGCATCTGCACCTTTTCCCCTTTTTTGAACGAATGCTGCCCGACATAATGTAGGACGACTCCCCCTTTTTTCTGCGCGTCTTTGACGCCCGCGTCGTTTATCCAGCCGTGATCCGCGGTTTGCCCGCCGCCTTCCGGATAGAAGAGCGTTCCGTCAAGAGCAACCCAGTCCTTGCCGACGGCGACGATCTTGGCGTCTCCTTCGAGCTTGTCGGTTTCGTAGTAGCGCAATTCCGTCGCCGGTGCGTCGATTTCCACCTTTTCCTTCTCCTGCTTTTCCATGATGTGTTTGTTCGTCAGCTTCCCGTAGAAATCCGTCGAGACGCGGATGGGCTTTCCGGCCTGCAGCGCGGCTTTCTCGAGAATCTCCGGAGTGACGCCGTTGCTCTCGTAGAGCGTCGCCATCTTTTCGGCGTTTATCTCGCCGCCTTTCGCCACTATTTCGCCCGCGATGCGCCTCGCCTTCACCATGCTTTCCGCGTATTTCCGCCTTTCCTCGTCCATTATCCTCTGCGCCGAATCCAAGCCCTCGGAAAGTTCCGGGAAAAGCGGCGCCAAATCCTCGGCGTGCATCTCCATGATGCGCATCAGATCGAAATCAAAACCGTACTCGTCCATGAACGAGAACGCTCGGCGAGCGAGGACGCGCAAATTATAGCCGCCCGCGGTGTTCGAAGGAAGCGCGCCGTCGGTAAGCGCGAACAGCAGCGTGCGCGAGTGATCGGCGATAGCGTAAATGCCCTGCGTCGGCGCAATCGTGTCCTCCATCTCCTTCAGCGTTATTCCGAGCTTCTTCGCGATTTTTTCGCGCTCCTCGCGCAGGTCGTGCACCGATTCCACGTCAAGCCCGGCGCTGAGCGCGGCATAGCGGGAGAAAAGCGGGGTGTCGTGCACTCCCGCTCCCTTCTTCATGAATTCGATTTCCCTCGGGAACGACGCATCGTATATCGTCCGCGCGCCGGTGTAATACCACAGCAACCGTTCGAAACCCCAGCCCACGTCGATTACCCGCGTCGGCAGCTCTTTCTTCTGCGTTCCGTCGAGATAGAACTGCATGAATACGCTGTTCACAAGCTCCGAGCCGTCGGCGAAGGACTCGATGCACGGCCCGAACGCGCTGAAGTCCGGCATGTTCCAAACGTCCTCGGTGTACGTCAGCTTCTTCTTGTCTATTCCGAGCACGTCCTTCAGGCAGCCGTAGTTAAGCTCCAAGCACCTGTCGCGCCAGTATCCCTCCTTTCCGAAAGAATGCTGCCCCGCCATCATGAAGCACGACATGTGCCTTCCGGTGACGCCGATGTTGGCGATGTCGGGGAAGCGCAGGCAGATTTGCGGCACCATCAGCGGGCTCGTCGGATATTCGAAGACGATTCGCCCCGCTTCAAGCCTCTGGAAGTCGACGATGCTCGCGATCGTGAAATACAAATCGTCGCGCCACCTGCTCAGCACGGGGTAACGCGGTATGACTTCGTGTCCATTCTTCTTCCAGAAGTCGGCAAATTTCTTCCAGAACTCGGCGTAGCCCATCTGCCGCGGCTTCTCGCGGAAGAACGAGTATTCGCGGTGCGACGAATCGCCGCAGTCCGCTCCTTCCTCAAGCGCCCAATAGCCCTTGCCGCATTTCTTGCAGACGAAGCGCGAAAAACCCTCCTTTTTGAAGAGCGGAACCTCGTAGTGCTGCCTGTACTCCTTCGAGAATTCCTTACGCAGCTCGTCCTTGTTGGATGCTCGCCCGGCGAGCATCGAGTCGGGCGCCATGCAGAAAGAACGCTTCCGCTATTAAAATATGAGTGGGACGGCGAGTCCGTAGCCCGCCTTCTGTTGTCCACGGCATTCGACTTAGCGTGCGTAAAGCACTTGCACCAAGCGCGGCGCGTTTCATCCGCATTCCGAGAAACGTCCTGTTCGTCATCCTGCTCTCGGCGCGGTTCGTTTCTGTTCCACGCTCCCGTCTTAGACGGGGATGCTTGCGCATCTAACACTTTGCTCTCGCAAATGGTGGGCGGAACTTCCTCAGCCTCCTCCGTTTGACGGGAGGATACCGACAGCCGTGCAACCCGCCGTCCCCGTAAGTATTACGCAAACCGCTTATTAATCCGTTCCGCTCAGCCGATGATTTTCAGAAGGTCTTCCAGTTCTTTCCTAAGACCTGCGATTTCCCCGCGCGGAATCCTCCGCGACGGTTTCGGCGCGGCGGCGAGCACCGCTTGCATCGCCCTGAGTTCTTCCTGAATTTCCTTGAGCTTCAGTTCCCTGCCCTGCTGGGTTCTCACGTATTCGTGCGCCTGCCTTATTATGTCGCTTCCGAGCTCTTCCACGTGCATTCTCAGTTCGTCGTCGATGAGCTTTTTCCCTTCCTCGCTCAGTGTCGGCGTTTCCGTGTGCGAAAACAGTTTGCGCTTCTTCAATCCCGCGAGTATCTGCAGCAGGACGGCATGCCCCTGGTGTTCCTCCGCCAGCATCTGGCGCGTCTCCTGCAGCCTTTTGGTGAGAGTTTCCTTTTCGGCGCGCAGCAGCTTCGCTTCGTCCGCCTCCGGGCCCAATTCTTCCATGCGCCTTTTCTTGAGCAGCATCTCGGCTTCCAGATCGTCTATCTTCTGCCTCAGGGGATTTATCCGGGTTATCTCCACGAACTTGTTGTAGTTCGGCACGACGTCGTGGCTCAGCCATTTAAGTTTCGGAATCTTGGATTCCAGGTCGTAGGTGGTCTTGTAAGAGAGCACGTGCACGGGGCCGGACTTGTTCGTCATGCCCGCGGTGATGGCGTCCGTTATCTTCTTCTTCGTCGTCGGGTCCATGGGCATGCGCGGCGCCTTCAGCATTACCCTGCGAATGAGCCCGACCGACCACATCACATTTGTCGGCGTTTCGTTGGGTTTCGTGGCGACATCGCTGAGCGTGTGCACTATGCTCTTGGTCGTTTCCGCGCCGCGCCTGCTCGTGAGGAAGCGCCCGATTCCCTTGTGGAAGTCCCCGTGCGCGAGTATCCTGCCGAACTTCCTGAGGAGTTCCTTTCGCTCATCGGAGTTCGCCCTGCTTTCGATTGTCGAGAGCATCGGATAAACGTATTCTTCGAACCTTTCCCTGCGCATGAGCTCCTCGACCGGCATCTCGCGCAATATGTTCGACGCGGTTTTCGCGAAAGTCTCGTTGTTTCCGTGTATTCCCATTGCGCTGAAAAGGTAATCTATCGCCTTAGGCGGCGTTTTATGCTTTCCTAACTTCAAACCCAGAAATTTCCTGCGTTTTGGTGGTACCTCGTCGTGGGTCCAGACGTATTTCCCGTCCTTGAGAACTATGCTCCGTATAGTGTCCGCGGCTGCCGTTGCGTTCGGAACCGCTCCGCTTACTTCCGAAGTCGCCAGTTCGCCGAGCGCATCCATCGCCCTGCGCAGCGTTTCGCCGCGCCCTTCCCCCTCGAGTTTCGAGAATGAGCTGCGTATCCTGTTCGACAGAAGGTTACTGCTGTCTTCAGTTTCCGTCTGCCTAAGCAAACCGATCGCGTCCATGACGCTGTTTTCGTCTTCGAGCGTCTCGTTCAGGGCGGTTTCGCCCAATGCTCTCGCCGCTTCTTCTCCGCTCTCGAAAACCCTGAGGGCGATTATCAGGCGTTTCCTCGGGTCAGGCAGCGCCTGCGACGTCTTCAGCAGGATCGAAGCGATTTTCCTTCCGGTAAGATGTCTGTCCTCGATTTCGCCCTCCTCGTTGCGCACGGTTTCGGTCATGCCGATTCCAGTTTTCTTTGCGGCGAGCTCCATGGCGCGGACTATTCCGTTTGTCGCGATTCCGCTCTGAATCATTTCGGGCAGCAGCCCCGCCTCGGACAGGGTTATTGCGAGCCGCGCGCGCGCTTCGTCGCGCGTGTTTTCCCTCCCGAAAGCGTCCGCGATTCCGCCGAACGCCCTGCTGTACAACTGGTCCACGGTGAGCGATAGCACCTGCGGGTCCCTGCTCTCGATGAAGCCGAACGTCCTGTCGATGTATTTCTCGATCCTGTCCTTGGAAGTGGACTCCCTTCCGAAGTATTCCCTGTAAACCGGAGCATAAAGTTCCCTGAGCGTTTTGTCTTTGAAGCCCATTTCCTTTAGTTCCTTCAGCTGCTTGAGCATGATGGTAGCCTGCGAGGCGGCGGCTTCCACGCCCTGCACGGTTCTGGCGCTTTTGATGAGCCTGAGGAAATGCAGCGTCGACGCGGGGCCGTATTCGCTAAGCAGTGACGTGTTTACTATTGCCTCGGTGCTGTTCCCGCCTGCCGCATCCTCTATCCTGTCAAGATACTCGTGGAGGTCCCTGGGCACGCGGATTTTCCGCATAGTTTCCGGTAGTTCCGCGAATTCGGGCATAAGATAATATCGGGAACTTCCGCGATATAAACCTTGCAGAAAACGGAGAAAGAACCCCCGTTCGACGCATCTCGGGGATGCGTCATGCGGGAGACGAAAAATAAAAAAGAAGAAAGAGAATCAAGGCAACAGTTTCAGAATTCGTCAGCGGACAAATCTGCTTTATTTCTTCTTCTTCTTCTTCATCATTATTGTTTTCACCGCCCTTGTGAGGGCGAATTCATCAAACAAAAGAAGTATTTAAGCTTTTCCAAAAATTTCTAAAAACAGGGGAGGGAAAAATCAAGACTACGATTTCCGTTCCGCTTTAACGGAATTATTTCTTCTTCTTCTTCTTTTTCTTTGCCATGTGTTTTCACCCCGTTAAGTGATGAATTCATGATTCAAGCGGAGTATATATTTGTTTGCGCGGTTTTTTTTCCGTGGAAAACTCCGCGCTGCAGGAAGCTTTTTGCTCCGCAATGGCGATTCTCGGCGAAAATGCGCACGTCGACGCGCGATTCCGCAGGCGCGCCGGGCTCGGCGCGAGCGTGCGCCTGCGCAGTGGAAATGTTTTTGCGTCGGTGAGCGACGGCTATGCCGTGGCTTCGAGGGACGTTCTCGTCGGGCTCGCGCTCTCGCTGCTGTCGAAAATCTACCGCAGGAAAATCTCCTCGCCTTACGTCGACGAATACCGCGAATTCGTTTCGCGCGAAAGCGTTTCGCATCTGCACGATGCGCTGCGCAGGGGGCGGGGCAGAAAACGGGAGGAAAACGCGAGAGGAACTGCGTACGACCTGATGGAAATAATGGCGCGCGTCAGAACCGAATACGCCGAGATTTTCACGGGTATTCCTTCCCCCTCGGTTGTCTGGTCTTCGCATCGCGGTTCGCGCGTTCTCGGTTTCCACGATTCCGCGTTCTCGCAAATCGTAATCAATAAGACTCTAGACAATCCGCGCGTTCCGGAATTCGTCGTCGAGTACGTGGTCTATCACGAATTGCTGCACTGCAAGCACCGCGTCCTCTATCAGAGGGGAAAAAGCATGCGACGAACAGTTCACTCGGGCGAATTCAAGGATGACGAGAAAAAGTTCCGCTATTATTCCGCCGCTAACGCCTGGCTGTCACATTCTCGAGGAATCCTCTCTTGACTACGTATTCCTCGCGGCACTGCGGGCACATCATCGTGCCGCCGTTCGCCTTCAGCCTCACGCCGTAGCCGTGCTTCGAGAAGCAGTTCCTGCAATTCAGTATGAAATCGTCGCCGACAACGGTCATGTGGGTCTCGCCTCTTTTTTTGCGTTGGGGAAAGTTCTGCGCCGCGCAATTTAAACCTATTTGTAGTCCAAACTGGTGCCGCCGTTCGTCGCGGAAGACGCGATTCCGTTTCCTATCGACGCGCTCAGTTCGCTGAAAACGTCGGCGAGCGTCTTCGGCGGCGCCATGTCGCATATTTCCGTTCCCTCGATTGCGCCGAGCTCGCGCGTCTTGTTCAGGGCGAATTCGCGGTTCCCTATTCCGTCTATCAGCCCCATGCCCAGCGCCATGCGCGGCGAGAGAATCCTCGCGTCCTTGGATTTTTCGTATTCGGCGGTGAGCCTCCCCTTCCGTCCCGCTTCCAAATCCTGCCTGAAGTTCATGTAGGATTCGTCGATTATCTGCTGCAGCAGGGCGCGTTCCTCGGGCGTCATATTCCTGGTGGGGCTGCCGATGTCCTTCATTTCCCCGCGTTTTATCGTTTCCGTGCTTATGCCGAGCTTTTCGAAAAGCCCCTCATAATTCGTGATTTCCATGCGCGCGCCGATGTTCCCCGTGATCGCGTTCGGATTCGCTATTATGTAATCCGTCGCGCTCGCCGCGTAGTATCCCCCGGACGCCGCCATTTCCTCGAGGTATGCAACCGTAGGCTTCTTCGAAGCGGCGATCGCGTCGTAAATCTCCTTCGCCGCGGCGGCGCTTCCCCCGCCGCTGTTTATCTCGACGAAAATCGCCTTCACGTTCTCGTCGCCGTCCGCCTTCGCGATTTCGTCGGAAATCCCCTGCGCGGTTACGCCGCCTCCGCCGAACATGCCCGCCTTTTCGTACGTCATGTCCCCGACGACGCGCACCACGCCGACGCATCCGCCGCCCATTCCGAGCCCCGAATTCGCGACGATGATTATCAGCAGCAGCGCAAGCGCGAAAACACCTATCAGCGAAACGAGAGGACGGGAAAGCTTCATGCTTTTTATATCTCGCCGGTGATTTATTAACTCAATGGACCTTCTCGGCCTGCTCCTGCTTGTTTTTCCCGCCTACGTCGCCAACAGCGTTCCCGTGGTGTTCGGAGGCGGGCCGCGCATCGACGGAGGCAGGAAGTTCATCGACGGAAGACGGCTGTTCGGCGACGGAAAGACGATTCAGGGGTTCCTCAGCGGCGTCGCATTCGGAATAGCCGCGGGCGCGGTGACAGTTCTCCTATTCAGCGGGCTCTATCTTCCCGACGCGTCGTTCGCGACGAAGATGTGGCTCGTGGGCGCGATGGCGTTCGGTGCGATGGCCGGGGATTTGCTCGGCAGCTTCCTGAAGCGCAGGCTCGGCATAAAGGACGGCGAGTCGTCCTTCGTCATAGACCAGATGCCGTTCATCCTCGTCGGGCTGTTCCTCGCGTGGCTCGTCTATCCGCCGCTGTTCGAAGCGCTCGGATGGGACGGGCTCGCGCTCATACTCGTGCTGACGATACTGCTCCACTATCTTTTCAACGTGATAGCGCATCGCCTGCGCCTGAAAAAAGTCCCGTGGTAACACGCGTGAAAAAACCGTCGCCAATCGAGTTCGTCCTTAAGTTCGCGCTACTCTTCGGAATCCCGTATATCCTGATTCACGTCGTCGACATCGGATTAGCGACGAATGCGGTCGCTTCGGTCGAAGCCGCCATGTTCCGAACCGGCGGGTTCGCGGTTTCGCAGAACGCAGCCCTTCTTTTCGTCGAGGGCTTTCCCTTCGAGATAGTCGCCGACTGCACGGGCCTGATGATGGTGTTCCTGCTGCTCGCGCTGCTGTGGGCGACGCCTGTCGAGGAAAAACGCCGCGTGCGGGCGTTCTTGATATGGACTCCGTTCCTTCTCGGGTTCAACCTCCTGCGCATGTTCGTCACGCTTTACGTCGGTTTCTCTGCGCCGTCGCTGATGGACGTCGCGCACGTGGTTCTCTGGTTCGTCGACGCGGGAGTGGTGATTCTGATATGGATGCACGAGGCGGAGGTAGTCCTGTGGTAACCGTCCGCATAAAACGCGCCGCGCTGGAAAGCGCCCTCGAGGCGGCGAAGCACACGTATCCCGACGAGTTCATCGGAATACTGCGCGGGAAAAAGGAGAAGGACGGCGCGCTTCTTACCGAACTGCTGATCGCGCCTTTCAGCACGTACGGCAACGGATTCTCCTCGTATTCGGATTTCCACATCCCCGCGAACGTCGGCGCCTTCGCCTCCTTTCACTCGCATCCCTATCCGCCCGCGTCGCCATCTGCCGGCGATTTGCAGTTCTTTTCGCGCTCGCTTCCCTTCCATCTGATAGCGTGCCCTCCTTTTGAAAGCGCCAACGCATTCGATTCGAAGGGCAAGCAGGTAGCGCTCGAAGTAGTCTGAACGTTTATAAAGTTGCGCGCCAAAATAATTGCAGGGTTGCAGGGCGACTGTTTGAAGATGTGCTTAGGGCGTATTCTTCTGCATCACGCTTCAGCATCCCGCATAGGTGAATGAAATGGGATATAGAGACAGAGGCGGAGGAGACCGCGGCGGAGACAGAGGCGGAGGAGACCGCGGCGGATACGGCGGCGGTTTCGAGCAGAGGGAAGCCCCCGTGCGCCCGGGCGAAGAGTACGACGTCCAGATAACCGACGTCGCGCAGAAGGGCGACGGAATCGCGAAGGTTGAAGGTTTCATAATCTTCATCGCGGGCGCGTCCAAGGGCGAGAGCTGCAGAATCCGCATCAAGGATGTCCGCAGGCGCTTCGCTATAGGGGAGAAAGTAGGTTCCGCAGGTGCGGCAGCCGCGACTCCGGAAGAAGGCGGAGCGGAAGAGACGCCCGAACAGGGTTAACGCTTTTCCTCGAGTTCGACGCGTGCGGAAAGCGCTTCTCCGATAAGGAAAAGCGAACCGCACGCGACCACTTTTTTTCCTTTTGACTTCTTTTTCGCGAATTCAATAGCAGCGCGCACGTCGCGCACGGCAAATACGTTTCCGCAGTAATTCTTGGCTTCCTTCGCGATTATGTTAGCGCCGAGCGAACGCTCCAGTTTCGGTTGCGTAGCAACGAAAACGTCGGCGATGGGCGCGAGCGTCGCTATCATCGCGCGCCAGTTCTTGTCCTTCATCACCCCGAACACTATCGCATAGCGGGCGCCGGGCCACAACTCCGCCAAGGCTTCCCTCATGGCAACCGCGCCGTCGTAGTTGTGGCTGCCGTCGAGAAGCACGCCGTCGCGCAAATCCATCCTTCCTTCCCAGCGCGCCTTCAGCAGCCCGTTCCTTATCATGGGCCATTCAAAACCGAGTTCGCGGAGCACTACCGCTGCGAGCGCGGCGTTCCTCGCCTGGAAACTGCCTATGAGCCGAGTTTTCAGCGGGATTCTTCCTCCGCGCGTGAGCACCTCGAAGGAAGTTCCGTCCTCCTTCACCTTCACGTTCGCGATTTCGAACTGCTTTCCGAGAGCGATTATGCGCGCGTGCTCCCTTCTTGCTTTGGTATCTATCTCGCGCAGCGCCCGTCCGTCGCAGGCGGTGACGACTACGCAGCCGCTTTTGATTATTCCGGATTTTTCGTGCGCGATTTCCTGGACGGTTTTACCGAGAAGCTCCGTGTGTTCCAAGCCGACGTTCGTTATCACGGCGACGCGGGCGTCCGCCACGTTGGTGGCGTCCAGCCTTCCGCCCAGCCCGACTTCGAGAACCGCCCAGTCCACCTTCTCGTCCTGGAAAATCTTGAACGCAACGGCGGTGAGAACCTCGAAATAAGACGGTTTCTCGCGCATTTTTTTCGTCGCATCGGCGATTTCGGAAACCGCCTTCGCGAAAACCTTCTCGCCGACGTCGTTCCCGTTTATCCTTATGCGTTCCCTCACCGCCACAAGGTGCGGCGACGTGTACAACCCGACCTTTTCAGGAAGCGACGCCGCGATCAACGCCGCAACGGAGCCCTTGCCGTTCGTTCCCGTTATATGCACGACGTTCTTCGGCGGTACCACGCCCGCAGCCGCGCAAAGTATCCTCATTCGCTCAAGAGTCCACTGCTTCGGAGTGGGCAGTTTGCCGAGCCAGCGCACTGCAGTTGCGTAGTCCATGGCAACTATTATATGCGTTCGCAGGTTAAACCTTCTTACTGCGGGGATTAGGATGACTGAAACTCACCTTAGCGTGAAACTTCTGTACAATACGCCGAATCCCGATTCCGCGGCTGCCGCTGCGGCGCGCCAATGCTACAGCGCCAAGGGCGCTTCCGAACTCATGGAGTCGCTTTCCCACGACGAGGTAGCGAAACTCGTCAGGCAGGTCGTGAAAAGCGGGCACCACTCGGTTCTAGAGCATGCGTCGTTCACGTTCGCGGCGGAGGGACTGTCCCGCGCATGCACGCACCAGCTCGTTCGCCACCGCATCGCTTCCTTTTCCCAGCAGAGCCAGCGCTATGTAAAAGCAAAAGATTTCGATTTCATAATGCCCGCCAGCATCAAAGCAAAAGGAAAGGAGCGCGAGTTCGCCGACTTC
Organism: Candidatus Norongarragalina meridionalis; assembly: GCA_902384935.1. Taxonomy (GTDB): domain Archaea; phylum Micrarchaeota; class Micrarchaeia; order Norongarragalinales; family Norongarragalinaceae; genus Norongarragalina; species Norongarragalina meridionalis. The sequence goes on along the minus strand of CABMDO010000009.1, from coordinate 128,946 downwards.
ATGGCAGCTTCCGCAGCCCTTTATTCCTCGCTCTGCGATTCAGGCGTCGATAAGGAAGACGCCCGCTTCGTGCTTCCGAACGCGTGCGAGACGAAGATAGTGATAACGATGAACGGCCGCGAGCTTCTGCACTTCTTCGAGGCGAGGACGTGCGCGCGCGCACAGTGGGAAATCCGCAGCCTCGCCGAGGAGATGATGCGCCTCTCCAAGGAGCGGGCGCCGATTATGTTCGAAAACGCGGGGCCGTCCTGCGTCTCGAAAGGCGTTTGCCTAGAAGGAAAAATGTCCTGCGGGCGCTGGAAGAACATTCCCGGTTGCATCTTGAAGGGTGATTGATTTGCTGAAAGAAGCCGATCCCGAGGTTTACTCCGTCATACAGCAGGAACTTCATCGCCAGATGAACGTCCTCGAGATGATTCCCTCCGAAAATCTCGTGAGCGAACCCGTGCTCGAGGCGATGGGCTCCGTGTTCACGAACAAATATTCCGAAGGATATCCGCACAAGCGCTATTACGGCGGGAACGAGTTCACGGACATAGTCGAGGAAATCGCGATTAATCGCGCGAAACAGCTGTTCGGCGCGGAGCACGTCAACGTCCAGCCGTATTCCGGCAGCCCCGCGAATATCGCGGTTTACTTCGCCCTTCTCCAGTTCGGGGACAAGGTTATGGGCATGTCCCTCGCCGAAGGAGGGCACCTGACGCACGGGCACGCGGTGAATTTTTCGGGCCGCGCTTACAAGTTCGTCCAGTACGGCGTTTCCAGAGAGGACGAAAGAATAGACTACGACGCCATGCGCAAAACCGCGCTCGCGGAAAAACCGAAAATCATCGTTTCCGGCGCAACCGCGTATTCCCGCGAGATCGATTTCAAACAGATTCATGAAATCGCGCAGGAGTGCGGAGCAATCTCTATGACGGACATCGCGCACATCGCGGGCTTGATAGTCGCGGGCGTGCACCAGTCGCCGTTCCCCTTCACCGAGGTAGTTACCACGACTACGCACAAGACGCTGCGCGGACCGCGCGGCGGCATGATAATGTGCAAGGAGCAGTACGGGCAGGCAATAGACAAGGCGGTTTTCCCCGGTTTGCAGGGCGGGCCGCACGAGCATACCATCGCGGCGAAAGCGGTTTGCTTCGGCGAGGCGCTCAAGCCCGAATTCAAGACGTACGGAAAGCAGATCGTGAAAAATGCGAAGGCGCTCGCCGACGCGCTTCAGGCAGGCGGGTTGCGCCTCGTTACGGGCGGAACGGACAACCATCTGCTTCTCGTGGACCTTTCCGACAAGGGAGTTTCCGGAAAGGAGGCTGAAATAGCGCTGGACAAGGCGAACATCACGGTAAACAAAAACATGATTCCGTTCGACAAGCGCAAGCCCTTCGATCCGTCGGGCATACGCTTGGGAACCCCCGTTCTTACGACGCGCGGCATGAAAGAATCCGAGATGAAGGAAGTGGGGCGTCTAATCGTCAAAGCGGTTGGAAAGTGGAACGACGAAGCGATGCTCGCGAACGTCAAGGCGGAAGTAATAGACCTCTGCAAGGATTTCCAATTCTATAGGTGATTTCGTGAAATATCTCGTAACGGAATGGCTCGCGAAGCAGCTGAAGGAGAAGAAGTTCACAGTCTCCGTCGAGAAGTATCCGAAATTCCAGTTCGTCCTCATCAAAGCGCGCCGCAAGCGCACGTATCTTGCGGTCGTAATCCATTATTTCCGGGAAAACCTTCTAAAAGAGTTCTTCCAGAAGGAAAAACAGCCCGAGCGCATCGCGGTAATCGCCTCGAACGAGCGGGCAGCCGAGAAGATGGTGACGAAGTTGCTCCGCGAATTCAGCCGCATCCACGGGCTTAAAAGCAGAATCGACGATTAACGCTTTTATGGTCGACTATTCATTCTGGAAGGGCGCGCAGTTCCTCGTAATCACGCTCGCCGTCATGCTCGGCGTCTATTACGCTTGCACGCGCGCGCTTGAAGGCGCCGGAGGCGCGCTGTTCAACGCAATCGGAATCTCCGCGAACACGTTAGCGGCGCTGCTGGCGCTCATCGTGACGCTCTTCGCCGACTTCTACTTCGTGCGGAAGATGATTTCCGAAAAGCCGCCTTCCAAACACAAGGAACTGGACATTGACGACATCGATGCGTCGCCGCGCGTCGTGGGACGTCTCGCGGAAATAAAATACGGCGACCGCAAGCAGCGCGGGGGCAAGTCCTTCGGCGAAACCTACGGCTTCGAGAAGTGAGACGGGCCTAGAGGGATTCGGACCCTCGACCTTTTGGTTAGAAGCCAACCGCTCTATCCAGGCTGAGCTATAGGCCCTTGCCCAGTAATATGAATTCACTGATTAAAAATCCCCTTTCCGCCTAGTGTTATTAAATATCGCGGCGCTACTGTCTTCATGGCAATCCGCTGGCTCTGGCTCGCGCTTCTGGCGGTTCCTTTTGTTTTCGCATGCGGCTCGCTTACGGTTCCCTACATCCTGTGCGGGAACCAGTCCGACGCGCCCGCGCCCTGCAGCTGCTCGAACGTAACGTCCTGCTACTACAATCTCACGTGGGGGCAGATGGGAGTGATTTACATAGCCGTTCAGAACCCCTTGGCAGGCGACATGGCGATTTCAATTGACGGGAATTTAGCCGACACAATACCCGGCGACGGCTACGTTGGCGTGGTGCAGACCGAGTTCGTCGCGCCTACCGAGGGTCAGGACTGCTGCCTATGGAAGAATCATACCGTTACGGGCGTCAACGTAACGAACTCCAGTGACTGCTGGACCGCGAACGTCGCGACTCAGATAGCGTTCGCCCCTCCTTTCACGCCGTCACCCTCGACGCTGCCGTCTCCTTCGCCCGTAGCATGCACGGCGGAAGCGAAAATATGCCCCGACGGTTCGTCCGTGGGAAGAACGGGACCGAATTGCGAGTTCGCGCCCTGCCCGTCGGTTGCGCCGTCGCCTTCGCCGACAACCAAACCATCGCCTTCGCCCAAACCAACCGCAACTCCGACTCCTTCGTCGAGGCCGAATCAACCGATAATCGTCCGCGTTTCGCCTTCGCCGCCTGCCGCAGTCGAACAGAGCCCGCCCGACATGCTGCCTACTGTGATGCTCCTGATGGTGGGCGCCGCGGTCATAGTTTTCCTGCTAATCCGCAAGCCGGAAAAGAAGAAGTGAGCACTGGCAAGCACGCCCAGTTTCCTTATTAATTCCGACTCCGTAATCCCTTCATCTGAATAATCGGCGTTGGTGGGAATTTCCTTAACGGAAATATCAACGCGTCGGAGGAGATAGCATGGCAAAAGGCGAAAATGCCTCCAAACAGGAGGCTTCTGCCGCTTCGGAAGCGGACGATTTGGAGGCGCAGCTGGGCGTATCGCGGGCAACCGCGGAAAAGCTGCGGGAAACCCATTATGACAATCTGGAGACCCTTGCGACGTGCATGCCGCAGGAGCTCGCGATTGCCATAGAGATGAGCGAGGACACCGCGCTTAAGGTGATAACCGCGGCGCGCAAGCAGGTCGAGGCGAGCTTCGAAACGGGAAATGCGATAATGGAGCAGCGCCTGAAGATAGAAAAAATCACTACCGGCTCCGAAGAGCTGGACAAGCTCATCGGCGGCGGAATCGAGACGCAGGCGATTACGGAGGCTTTCGGGAAATTCGGTTCCGGCAAGTCGCAGCTCGGATTCCAGCTTTGCGTCACGGCGCAGTTGCCCCGCGAGCAGGGCGGGCTCGAAGGAGCGGTGCTTTTCATAGACACCGAAGGCACGTTCCGTCCCGAGAGAATTTCGCAGATGGCGGAGGCGCGCGACCTCGATCCCGCTAAGATCCTCAGCAACATACACGTCGCGCAGGCGATGAATTCCGACCACCAGATGTTCCTCACCGAGAAGGCGGAAAACCTTATCCGCGAGAAAAAAATCCGCCTGATAATAGTGGATTCGCTTACCGCGACTTTCAGGAGCGATTACCTGGGAAGGGAGATGCTCAACGAGAGGCAGCACAAGCTGAACAAGCATATCCATTTGCTGCTGAAATACGCGCGCAACAACAACCTCGCGATTTACGTCACGAACCAGGTGATGGACAATCCCGGCATGATGTTCGGGGATCCGACGACGCCTATCGGCGGACATGTCCTAGCGCACACCTCGACGTATCGCCTTTACTTGCGGAGAAGCAAGGAGGATAGGAGAATCGCGAAGCTCGTTGATTCCCCGAACCTTCCCGACGGGGAATGCGTGTTCCGCGTAACCCCCGACGGATTGGCGGACTAGGTTTTCGCTCTCCTTCAGAGGCGCAGACCGCCGAGGTATTCCAGCATCGTTTTTATTATCCGTTTTTTTCTAGTTCCCCTAGCAACGGCGATTGTCAGTCGGTATTGCTCTATGGCGTCCTTTTCACTGTGGCGGAGCAGGCTTCGGATGTCGTCGCCTAGAACCTTGTTCTTCCCAAGAGCATAGTCGTATACGTGGTTTATGCGGTGGGCATTCCGAATATCCGCCTGTGTCGGCGGGCGTTCGAACACGCCGGAGTCTGGCGTCGGGAGGCGGGCGCTCTTGATGATCCTTTTCGTTGTTTCGATTTCTTCCTTCGAAGCGCGCATAGTATCTCCAGATTTTCGCCATTTAACTCCCTAACGGAACGCAATCGCGGCGTAGTCCACCACGGCTGCATAGTCGCCCGACACGTCGCCCGAGTTCGAGAACGCGAGCAATTCCCCTTTTTTCCTTCCCTTTTTCTTCGCCCACAGCATGGCGGCGGCAATAGGGCCGAAACCGCAGGCGGTTGCGTGCGTTTCTTGCAGCCGCTGGTAAAACAAGTCGGCGTCCATCTTGAGGATAGCGTCAATCACCTTGTCGTCTTTTTCTTTCGCCTGTTTTGCGGGCTCGTAATGGGTGAAATCCGAAGAGGCAACTACGGCAAAGTCTTTTTTGGACGCGGCGAGTTTTTCCGCTACCATTGTCGCCGCTTCCAACGACTGGTCCATCATGGTTATAGGAACGAAGGAAAAATCGCCGAACAGGAACTGGAGGAACGGAAGCTGCACTTCGACTGAATGCTCGCGTTGGTGCGCCGCTTCGCTTATCGGCAAGCCGAGTTCCTTCGCAAGCGCCTTGTCGTTCTTCACCGTGCCCAACGGCGTTTCCCAGTCTTCGGCGCTCATCGCAATCGGCGCGCCCGCGCCCGTGTGGTTCGGCGAGAGAACTACGTACGTCTTCTTCTTTTCCAGCGCGAGGAAGGAGTGCATCGCCGTCGCTCCGGAGTAAATCCAGCCCGCGTGAGGCGCAACAACGGCATCGGTTTTCTTCTTCGGCGCTTTCGCCCGCTCCCTGAACGCCGCCAGCATCTCCTCTACGTCTTCGGAATCTCCAGGATAAAACGAGCCGGCAACCGCGGGTTCCCTCATGATTGCTTGACGATGCAGGCGTTAATTAATTCCTTCGCTTCCCGCATTCCGCGCAGCGCGAGTTCGTGCGTCTTCGCTTCGGAGTTAACGCGCACCTTCGGTTCGGTGTTAGAAGCGCGGATAAGCAGGCAGTAATCGGGGAAGCGCACCTTGATGCCGTCTATCGTCGAAATCCATTCAGGTTCCTTCGTGCGGAGTTTTTCCTCGAGCTTCGCAAAGTCCACCTTGGCGTAAACCGCGTCGATTTCCGTAACCGCCTTGAACCGCGAAGCGTAATCGGCGATTTCCCCCGCCTTCGCCTGCGAAAGAAGCAGCCCGAAGTATATCCCGTCCGAGTAAGGCATGTGCTTCATCATGGAATAGTGACCCGAACGCTCCCCCGCGAACGCAGCACCCTCCCGGAGCGCTTTCTGCAGGACGAAAACGTCGCCAACCGCGGAAACTTCCACGCCGAATCCCGCGTCCGTCAGGTATTGCACGACTTCGTCGGACACATCGAGAGTGACCGCGAGCGTGTCGTTCTTCTTCATAAAACGTTCGGCTATGAACGCTATCACGGTTCCGCCATCGATGACTTTGCCGCGGTCGCACACCGCGACGCGATCCCCGTCGCCGTCGAACGCGAAGCCGAGCTTTTCGTGCGATTTTTCCTTCAACACGGAAAGAGTCTCGTCCTTGGGTTCGGCGGAGTGCCTTTGATAAGCGGGATCTGGTTCGTCAAAGATTCGATGCGGAAAAACGTCCTTAAGCGCGCACGCCGCGCCGCCGCACAAGTCGAAAAGCGCGTCTCCTGCTTCGGGAAGCGCGGAAACATAGCCGTCATGCAGTTCCGAGTCCGCTTCAAGCGGTTTCGGCGGTTTCAAGCCGCACGGTTCAGTTTTTCCTTCCAGTTCCTTCAGTTCCTCGGGCCAGAAACAGCGGCGCTCGCGGAACGGCTTCAAGCCGTTGTATTCCGCGGGATTGTGGGACGCGGTAAGGGCGGCGCCCAGTTTTTCGGAGTGGAACGCGATTGCGGGAGTGGGCGCCCTTCCGAGGTAGCGCACTTCCCCCTCAAAACCCGCCCGAAAAGCCGCAGCCAGTTCCTCGTTATGCCTGCGGTAGTCCATGCCTACGACTATCTCGTTAGCATAGCCGGACATCGCCTTTCCGAGGCTGCAGAATTTCTCCCCGGTTATGTCCTTCCCGTAAATTCCGCGCACGTCGTAGGTTCTGAACATCTCAACCCTTCCATACGGTGCCGTTGTCGAGCGTCTTGTTTACCACGGTGCCTGGGAATATGCGGCAGTTCTCGCCTATGAGCACGCCGCAGTTTATCGACGTGTTGACTCCTGTCTTCGTTCCTGCGCCGACGACGCAGCCCAGCTTGCGTTTTCCGGAATTAACCTTCTTGTCGCGGAAGTAAACGTCAACCGGCTCCTCGTCGAAGCGGAGGTTCGCGGTGCGGGTGCCTGCGCCGAGGTTGACGCCGCCACATACCACGGAATCTCCCACGTACGCGGAATGCGCGTCCGCTCCGCGCATGAACAGGCTGTTCTTCAAGTCGGCGTGCACGCCGACGTGGTTGTCGCCTTCTAGAACAGTTGCGGGTCTGAGAACCGCTTCGGGGCCGACGACGCAGTTGTCGCCGATGTAGCACGGGCCCTGCACAACCGTGCCCGCCTTTATGATCGAGCCTATTCCGAGATGAATTTTGCCCTTAACAATGGCGCCTTTCTCGATTTCGCCGTCGCGCTTCTCGTCCATGAGGTTTTCCGCGGCGTATGCGTTGGCGTCGAGCAGGTTCCAGAAGAAGCCGACGTCGTTCCAGTAGGTTTCGAGCTCGTGCACAGCGACGTCGTTCTTCTTCGCGAACGCAAAGAGTGCGTCGGGAAGCTCGAATTCGCCGCGCGGCGACTTTTCGAGATTGCGCAGGTAGTCGAAAAACTGCGTAGGCAGCCGCATCAGGTTCAGGTTCGCCAGTCCCGGCCCCCCTTCGGCGGGTTTCTCCTCGAACCATTTCAGGCGCCCGCTGTCGGTTTCGAAAACGCCGTAGTGGCGCTTGTCCTCCACCTTTTTCGAGAAGCACCAGTATCCTTTTTCGGAGGCGATGCGCTTGAACGCGTCCATGCCGAAGAAGTTGTCGCCGTTCATCACGACGAAGTCGCCGTCGATGTGCTTCTCCGCCTGCAGGAGCGCGTGCCCGGTTCCGAGCCTCTCGGTCTGCTCGACGAGGATTATTTTGTCGCGGAACCGCGAGTTATGCGCCCATTCCTCCACGGTTTCCTTCTTGGCGCCTACGACGAGTATTATCTTTCCCGCGTCCTTGTCTATGCCCCCGCAAATCCACTCGAGCATGGGCTTGCCGAGCACGCGAACCATGACCTTCGGTATGTGCTCGGTGATGGGCCAGAGCCGCACCCCGTTGCCGGCTGCGAGAACCACGTAAGTGTTCATAGGAATTTCAGCACCTCCTTCAGCGAGTCGATTTTTTCCGCGTCGATGTCCGCGTTCCAGAATCTGCGCACGAGTACCGTGCGAACACCTGCGGCTTTTCCGGCGCCGGCGTCGGCAAACGAGTCGCCCACAAAAAGCGTTTCCTCTTTTTTCGCGTCCAAGCGTTTCATTCCCTCAAAAACCAAGTCGGGCGCGGGCTTGGGGGTTAGCCCTTCTTTCATGCAAACCTCTTCGTCGAATTTGAATCCCATGACGCGCAACGAAGAAGTAGCCTCAGTGCGCATCTGATTGGTAACGACGCACAGTTTCGCTCCCCTTCCGCGCAATTCCTCAAGCATTTCAACCGCGCCGGGCTCGGCCTTCCCGTATTTCGGCATGTACTCATTCGCGTAGGCATTGCGGAGCCATGCGACGATTTCGGGTATTTTTTCCCTGCGCACCGACGGTTCGAGCAGCGGCACCCAATCTTCGGCGGTATTGCCGTTGTATCTGAGCACGTCTTCGCCAGCGGGTTCGGGCAATCCGAAATGCGCGAAGCAGTCCTTGTAAAGGCGTATGAGCGCCTCGTTGGAATGCAGGACTGTTCCGTCGAGGTCGAACAGGAAGTATTTCATTTTACCGTCACCGATTTCGCGAGGTTGCGCGGCTTGTCCGGATCGCGTCCGCGCGCAACTGCGGCGTAGTATGCGATCAGCTGCAGCGGCACCGCTTCGAGAAGTGGATAGAAAATCTCCGGCACCTCCGGAAGCTCGACGAACTCGTCGTACGCCTTGTTGTTCTTGTTTCCCACGCCTATGAGAACCGCGCCGCGCGCCTTCGTCTCCAAGCCGTTGGAAAGCGTGTCGTAATACGTGTAATCCGTCGGGTTGAGCAGGAATACCGGCGTGCCCTGCTCGATGAGCGCGAGCGTGCCGTGCTTCAGTTCCCCTGCGGGCATTCCTTCTGCGTGGACATAGGAAATTTCCTTCATCTTCAGCGCGCCTTCCAGTGCCATGGCGAAGTTCACGCCGCGGCCGAGGTAGTATGTGTTGCCGTTCTTGACGAAACGCTCCGCGATTTGCTTCGCCCTCTCGTTGTTGCGCTTGAACGCCTCGAGCATCAGTTCGCTTATCTTGGTAAGTTCCGTGACGCCCTCGTCGAACGCGCCCCTCATTGCGTAGGCGAGCTGGTAGAAAATGGTAACCTGGTTGATGAACGATTTCGTAGCGGCGACGCACACCTCGGGGCCGCAGTTGAGGTAGATTGCCCTGTCGCTCAGCCGTGCGAGCGTCGAGCCGACGACGTTCACTATTGAAAGCACGCGGCACCCCTTCGCCTTCGCCTTGCGCACTCCGTCGAGCACGTCCGCGGTTTCGCCGCTCTGCGAGACGCATACGACGAGCGTTTCCGGCGTGAGGTTGTCCGCGAAATACGAGAATTCGGAGGCGATCATCACCTCCACCTGCTTTCCCGCAAGGCGGTCGAGCAGATGCTTCCCGATTATCGCGGAATGCCTGGCGGTTCCGCACGCGATTATCATCACCTTCTTCGCGGAAGCGATTTCCTGCGCGAACTCGGTGAATGCCTTCTTGTCCTGAAGGAGCGCGCTGCGCATCGCAGCAGGCTCCTCGAGGATTTCCTTTATCATGAAGAAGTCGTGCTCCCCCTTGTCCGCCTGTTCCGCCTTCCAGGCTATTTCCGCGATTTCTTTGCGAATGGGATTGCCGTTGAAGTCGAAGTACGTGGCGCCGCCTCTTGTGAGCACCGCCATCTCGTTGTCGTTGAGGTAGGCGACGTGCTTCGTCTGCCCGAGGAAAGGCGTGGCGTCGCTCGCGGCGTAGGTTCCGTGTTTCCCGAGCCCTATGATGAGCGGGCTTTCACGGCGGGCGGCGACGATTTTATCGGGTTCTTTCGAGCATAACACGAGAAGCGCGAACGAGCCGTGCAATTGCTTGACGACATTGCGTACCGCCTGCTCCGCGCCGTTGCCGCGCCGCATCTCCTCCTCGAGCATGTGCGGGATTACCTCGGTGTCGGTCTGCGAGCGGAAGGAGTGCCCCCTTTCTACGAGCTCGGTGCGGAGTTCGGAATAGTTTTCGATGATTCCGTTGTGCACCACGACGATGTCGCCGTTGCACGACGCGTGCGGGTGCGCGTTTTCCTTCGTAACTCCTCCGTGCGTAGCCCAGCGCGTGTGCCCTATGCCCGCATTTCCGGTCATTTCCCCGAATTTTTCGCGTTTCGCGACGTCGTCGATTCTTCCCGCGTCCTTTTTCAGCGTGATTCCGCTTCCCTCAAACGTGGCCATTCCTATTGAATCGTAGCCCCGGTATTCGAGCTTCCGCAAGCCGTCCAGCAATATGGGTCCGGCGCTTTTGACGCCGACGTACCCGATTATTCCGCACATATTTTTCACCCTAAGGCGAGGAAGGATTGTGGGCGGAACGCCATTATAAACGCCGTTCAAAACCCGGCTGACTCCGAGCCGCCGATTCAGCATTTTTCATATAAAAATGGTGTTGGTATTATTAAATTTACCATACTAGTATTAAAACAGCTAAAAACGGTGATTCGCATGGCGCAGGTGTTCGAGAAGGAAAAGGCGTTGGACGCGGAAATAGTCGGCGATTCGGAGATTTCCGTGCTGTCCCCGGAGCGGCTGCTAATTCTCCGTTCGCTGGCGAAAGCGCCGAAATACCCCGCCGAGGTGGCGAAGCAACTGCACATGCAGGCGCAAACCGCGTACTACCATTTCCGCGTTCTTCAGGACGCGGGGCTCGTCAAGGTAACGGAGTACGCGGAGAAAGGCGGCGCACTCGCGAAGAAATATTCGGTTTCCGCGCAGGCGCTCGTGGTTCTGCTCAACGACGATTGGAAGCCGATGCCCCTGCAGAAGAAAAAGCCGCCCTCTTTGCTAAAGCCGTTCGTAGGCGCGGGCTTTCTCGACGGGAAAATAGTGGTAGGTTCGCCCGACGCGCACGGAAAATACCGGGCGGGGGGTTCGGATTATGCCGCAATAGAACTGGCGATGCTTCTCGGTTCCTTCGCTTCGTTCGCGCCGCCCCTTTATCTGCTCGATACCGAGGTGCGCGACGCCCAAAAACACGGCAATCTTCTGCTCGTGGGCGGGCCCAAGGTGAACATGCTCGTTTCCGAGGCGAACGAATCGCTTCCGATACGCTTCGACGAGAAAACGTTCGCGGTTAAGTCGTCGCTGTCCAGAAAGACGTACGGCGAGGAAGTGGGCGTGGTCGAGCTTGTGGAAAGCCCGTTCCATGCCGGAAAGAAAATGCTCGTGCTCGCCGGTGCGACGCATAATGCGACGCGCGTCGCCGTGCTCGCCCTGCTCAAAAAAGCCGCGGCGATGGACGAAGGAAACCTGTTCGATAACGAGTCTCTTGCGCACGTAGTCCAGGGCTTCGACGAGGACGGCGACGGCATAGTCGATGCCGTCGAGATATTGGAATAAAAGCCTTTGCGCCCTATATTGCTCCGCTTATGTTCGAGCAGTTTCTCACCGCATTCGCAGTCCTATTCGTAATCATGAACCCCCTGTCCAGCGTGATGCCGTTCCTTACGCTCACGAAGGACTTTTCCGAGGCGCAGCGAAGGCACGCCGCGGACAAGGCCGCTCTTGTCGCGGGCGGGCTCGCCCTGGCGTTTCTCTTCATCGGAGAGCCCCTGCTCGACGTGATGGGCTTGAAGATTTCCGCGTTCAGGATAGCTGGAGGAGTAATCCTTTCCATACTCGGAATCCAGACGTCCCTCGGCATATCGCTGACGAAGGTGGAAGCGTCGGACGAGGATGCAATCGCCGTGCTCATAGGCACGCCGATGCTCACGGGCCCCGGAGTCATCACCGCGATAATTCTTCAAGCGGCGGATACGCCGCTTCTTCCGCTATTCTTCGCCATACTCGGCGTGGTAATCGCGAGCTGGCTGGTAATACGCTATTCCTCATACCTGACGAAGGCGCTCGGGCAGCGCCTGATAGGCGTCGTTGCCAAAATAATGGGACTGCTGCTGCTCACGCGCGGAATCCAGAACATAATGCTCGGCTTGGGCGACTTCTAACGCTCGTCCTTCGCGTAGCGGAATTCCGAAAGGGAATCCCCGTACGTGAATATCTCGTTCCCGTTGAAGAAGCGCGCTATCTCCTTGCTTGCGGTTTCCACGCCGTCCGACGCGTGCACGAGGTTGCACTGCAGGCTCATGCCGAAGTCGCCGCGTATTGTGCCGGGCGCAGCCTCGCGCCCGTTCGTCAATCCGCAGAGGGCGCGCACAACCTTCACCGCATCCTTCCCTTCCCAAACCATCGCAACCGCGGGGCAGGCGCCCATGAACTCCTTCAATCTCGGGAAGAAGTCCTTTCCGAGGTACTGCGAATAGTGCTCGTCCAGTTGCGAGTCCTTAAGCCATATCATCTTCGTGGCGATGAGCCTCAATCCCTTGCGCTCGAAGCGCGACGTAATATCGCCGACCAAGCCGCGTTGAACCGCATCCGGTTTTAGCATCACGAATGTTTTCTCCATAGAATTACCTCCTTACGACGAGCGGCGTCCCCTTGCGCAGGGAATTCGCGGTTTTCTTAGGTTTCGAATAGAATCCGTGCTCCGGCGTGGTGGTGATGGCGCGCCTGCCCGCTTTCACGCGCACTACTTTTCCGCGGTACGGGCGGCGGTTGATTATGCGGATTCTGCTGCGCACTATGCGCCCCGCCTTCAAACCGTACGCGTAAACGCGCTCGTTCTTCGGCAGGACTATTGCCTCGTACCCCTCCTCGTTCCGCTCAATCAATGCGGCGTGTTTCCTAGCCATCTTCTTCCAGAGGTTCTCCATGCTTTCGTCCGCGCCGTCAACAACAGTTCCGCCGTCGAACGATTGGAAGGGGTCGTGCTTCACGTCGCCGAGCAGCGCTCCTGCGCGCGCGCCCGTAGCGTCGATGAACGGCGCTATTGTTTTTCCGGAATTGTCAACTAGCAGCTTCACCGACTCGTAACCCGCGCCAGCCCTTCCGCGCGACAGCTGCGAGCCGAGCATCATCACCCCGCCTACGAGAAACAGGCCGATGAGCATCGCGGCGGTTATGACGTCGCCGAGCTGCTGCCTGCCGTATGCGAGCAGGAAAAACGACGCGATGAAAATGAAGAACACGTAGACGATGTTCATGTCCTTGCCGCCGAGCTGCGTTTTCATGCGCATTTCGTCGACGATTTTCCTTCCCTCGCCCGCTTTCACGGTTTTCGCGCGCGGGATGTTCTCGTTTTCCGGATTCTCCTCGATAAGTATGTCCTCGAGCTTCTCCGCGGGCAGTAGCTCCGCCATCGCCTGCGCGAGCATGCTCTTTCCAGTGCCGGGCGTGCCCACGAGCATTACGTGGCGCTTCTGCTTCGCGGCTTTCTTTATGATGTCGACGCTCTTCTCCTGCCCGATCACCTGGTCGACGAGCCGCGTAGGCACCGCTAGGTCCGCGGTGGTTCTTGCTTTTAACGTCGGCTTCGCAGCCCTGCGCTTCGCCATAATACATTAAAAAGCTCGGCGTCGTTAAAAGGTTTATGATTCGCCTCGTAGCGTTGGGCAGCGGCGGTTCCCTTCCCAGCCCCAGGCATGTCCCCAGCTCGTTCGCGGTGAAATACGGGGCGACCTATCTGTTCGACTGCTGCGAAGGAGCGCAGCGGCAGATGATGAAATTCGGCGCGAACTACGGCCAGATAAGGGCGATTTTCATCTCGCATCTGCACGCGGACCACTTTCTAGGCGTTTTCGGCTTGGTGCAGACGCTCGGAATGATAGGCAGGAGGGATGAGCTGCTCATCACGGGGCCCGCAGGGACGAAGAAAATGATGGAGACGATTTTTTCGCTGAAGGAGCTCGCACCCGCTTTTCCAATTTCCGTCAAGGAAGCCCGCGAAGGTACGGTTCTCGACGAGCGGCTGTTCTCCGTGCGCGCCTTTCCCGTCAAGCACGGGTGCAAGGCGCTCGGCTACGTTCTCGAGGAAGGCGAAAAAATCCGTTTCGACGAGGCGAAGGCGAAATCCAAAGGTTTGAGGGGCCCGATGTTCACGGAAATTCAGAAAAAGGGCAAGCTCGTCGTCAACGGAAAGACCGTGCGGCTCGAGGACATCACCTACAAGCAGGCAGGCAAGAAAATCACGTACAGCGGCGACACCGCGCCGTGTTCCGAGTTGCAGGCCGCCGCGAAGGACGCGGATCTGCTGATTCACGACGCCTGTTTCGCGGAAGCGGACGGAAAGATGGCGAAGGAGAAGTTCCATTCCACTGCGAAAGAAGCGGCGGAGTGCGCGAAAAAAGCCGGGGCGAAGAAGCTCCTGCTCACGCACGCGAGCAACCGCTACGAGGACCGTTCCCCGCTCCTGAAGGAGGCGAGGCTGGTTTTCAAGGATACGCTTATGGCGGAAGAGGGTTTGGAGGTTCTGGTATGAGCGAGGAGAAGAAAAAAGAAGGGAAAAACTGGACCGAAACAGTCCTGCTCGTCGTCGTATTCGCCGTTGTTTTCGCGGCAATGTTCTTCCTGTCCAAGGGCGCGGGGCAGAAGGAGACCACCATCGACGGTTTGCGCATCATTTTCGCCGGCAATGCGAAGGAGGAGCTCGCCGGGGCGCTCGCTTCGCATACCATAGTGGTGGAGGAGCGGCTCGTCAACGCTTCGGATCCGCGCAATTCCGCAGTTGCGGTAATGGCTGCGGAGGCGGCGCATTCGCTTTACGTTTCGAACAAGACGGTTTATGTCTATGGCGTAGTGGACGGAGTGCCCACCATCAACTGCAACGCAAACACGACGAATTGCACCGGCGCGCAGGTGGTTGTCGAGATATCGAACTGCGATTGCGTGCGCGTTTCCGACAGGATATACGTAAGCGGCGGAACGGATTTCATGCTCAGGAACGCGCAGAAGGTCGGAAGCCTGTTCGCGTACGTGCTAAGCGAAAATTGATTTTATGGGCTTTTGGAGATGGCTTAAGCTCAGATTGGGGTTAGAACATCAGTCGAATAATCGAGTCGTTTCTATAGATCACCGGGGCTTTTTAGAAAAATACTTCATAGCCCCTGCAAAATCTGCTGTTTTCTCCGCAAAATATAGCGCGCCTATTTGTGAATATTGTGGCGCGTCTGCTGGAGGTACCTGCGGCTTCAAATGTTCATTCTGTCACGGACTTTTCTGTACGGAGCACCGCCTCCACGAAGTGCATTCTGCTCCGGAACTTATCTCTAAACCAAGGAAACGTCAGAAAACCTACGGCGTATGTTCCGTTTGTAAAAAGAAACTTAACGCATTTGAAAAAACCGCATGTCCTCTATGCCACAAGATTTTATGTCATTTGCATTTTCATTCAGATAATCATGACTGTCGCCCCCAAATTAGGTCCAAGCCCGTGGGCGTATCCGGACATAAGTTTAAAGATAATTCTGCAATATACGATACAAAAAGAACTACCTATCTGTCTAGCAAGGATTAGCTGATTTCGCTGCGCTTCGCGTCCTTCGGCGCGCTGACGTTCTCGCTTTCCCCTGCTTTCCAGAGCGAGCCGTATTTGTCGCGCAACTGCTGTTCGATGGAGCGTCCGCGGCGCGCCGCGTCCTCCACGTTGCCTTCCTCGATTGTTTTCTCGCCGTTCCCTATGGCGTTGTCCCCAGCGAGCCGCACTATGCCGCTGAGTTCGCGGAAGCGCAATGAAAGCGCGTTGTCCGTGTTGTCGAATTCCTTCGCTTTTTTGCGCGCCTCGTCGATCAAGCGTTCGACAGCCGCGGCGGAAGCGTGCGGAATCTTGCCGTCCTTGCGGATTTCCTGCGCAACGAAACGGGCAACCTTTTCCTGGTTCGCAGGAGTGTCCGGCATAGTCGTTTCAAGAAGCAGTTCGTAGCCGTTGCCGACTATGCGCGAGCGCAAGGGCGGAAGGATCATCTTCAGGTCGTTTATGTTCGATGCCGCCGCAAGCACGAAGTCGCAGGGCACTTCCTCGACGCGCACCGACGCGCCCGCGCTCTGCGGGTTCCTCCCTACAATCGGAAATTTCTTCTCCTGCATGGCAGTCAGCAGGAAGCGCTGGACGTAAGCGAGCGCGCTCAACTCGTCTATGAACAGGACGCCCTGGTGCGCTTCGTGTATCGCGCCCGGAACGACGCGCATGTACGGAAGAGTTCCGACCTGCGCGTGCCCCCCGTACGGATCGTGCCGCACGTCGCCCAGCAATTCCGTCTCGCTCGCTCCAGATGCGGTCACGAAAGTCTTCCTTTCAAGCGGGACGATCACGCGGCGCGGGAGTTTGCGCTTTATCGCGTCGATTTTCTCGAGAACCGACTGGTCGAGCACGCGGATTTTCTCGCCCGTGCGTTCGTATATGACCACCTCCTCGCGCTCGCCGTCGGTGATTCGCGTAGTGTGCACGCGTTCGGGCGATGCCTGGGGGCGCGCACCGATGAATATGTTCGGATATGGCGAGAACATGTCGGTTTTCTCGCGTCCGCAGCTCGGGCAGGCGCGTTCGGAGTGTTTCGAAGGCGAACCGCAGAACCTGCACCTGAAGCCGAGGCGCTCCGCAACCATGGCGGGCGCTTCCGAAGGGTCGATGAGTTTCGCAGCTTCCGCCGCTTTCACGAGTTTGCGCTCCTTCTCTATTTCCGTGGAACTCCGCACCTCGATCGTGGGGCGTTCGGGGTTTTCGGGGTTGTGCAGGACGCTTATCTCTTCCGTGGGTTTCGGCAAACGGTACGCAATGGCCTGCGCTATCATGCTCTTGCCGATTCCCGGCGGTCCTACCAGGAGAAGATGCCGGCGCTGGCTGCACGCCGTCTTGGCAACCCGAACCGCCTCGTCCTGCCCTATTACCTGCTCGAGCGGGTCCGAAGGCACGGGGATGTCGGCGGTTGTCTTGAATTTCACGACTAAATTACCTCTCGGAAATTATTAACGCTTCCCCTTGAGCAGCGCGTTCACGAAATCCTTGGTAAGCTCCATGTTCTTCGGATGGCCGGGCAGGAGCGCGAGGTCGTTGCCGACAACGGTTGCAACGAGGTTGCCCCGCGAGTCGCGCACGTCAACCCGCCTGCTGCGCTTCGGCGGATGCTGTGAAACCTTCAGTCCGAGCGACTTCGCCGCGGACGTGATGTCCGAAGGCGCAAGCTTGCGGTTGAGATGCACCACCGCAAGTCCCTGCGGCAGAATGCCGGCATAGGCGACGTGGTTGTGCCTGTGCACCATTTTCATGTATCCTTTCATTTTCCCGCCTCCTTCTTCGATTCCCGAAAAGCCTTCACGGCGCAAAACTCGCCGCACATGCTGCAGACGTTCCCGCACGCGGGAGGTCGCGACCTGCGATAGCGCACGCACGCGTCCGTGTCGAAGGAGAGCGCGAACTGTGTCTTCCAGTCAAGATTCGCCCTCGCTTTCGACAATCTGTCGTCCTGTGTGCGGGCGTTCGGAACGCCTTTCGCTATGTCCGCCGCATGCGCCGCAATTCTCGCCGCAATGACTCCCTCGCGCACGTCCTCCTTGTCGGGGAAAGAAAGATGCTCCGAAGGCGTCACATAACAGAGGAAGTCCGCGCCTGCGGCGCCCGCAACCGCCCCGCCTATTGCGGCGGTTATGTGGTCGTGCCCCGCGCCCAAATCGGTGACAAGCGGCCCCAACACGTAGTAGGGCGCGTTTCCGCACACCTTTTTCATGTGCTTCACGTGCGGCGCGATTTTGTCGAGCGGCATGTGCCCCGGCCCTTCCACGAAAATGGCAACCCCCGCTCTCCTCGCTCTCTTGACAAGCGCGCCGTTGATGCGAAGTTCCGCCTCCTGCGCGGCGTCGTCGGCATCCGCCTGCGCACCCGGCCGCAGAGCGTCGCCGAGGCTGAGCGCGACGCCGCTGTCCTTTAGAATCTCCAGCAAATAGTCGAACTCCGCGTAAAACGGGTTTTCCTGCTTGGTCTTAGCCATCCAAAGGGAAGTGAGCGCCCCTCCCCTGCTGACGATGCCGATTAGGCGTTTCATTGCAAGCGCGCTCGTGCTCCTTGTGACGCCGCAGTGCACCGTTACGAAGTCCACGTCCTTGCAGTGGCGCTCAACCGCGCCGAAGAAGTCGTCGGCGTCGGGATTCTTCTTCGCGAACGTGTCGTAAACGGGAACGGTTCCTACGGGCACGCCGAATTTTTTCAATCTGGCGCGCAACCCGACGTCGACCACACTCAAATCCATCAGCGCGTCGGCGCCGTATTTCACCGCGATTTCCGCCTTCTCCATCTCGGTTTTCAACGAGGAGAATCCTTCGGAGCATCCGAGGTTGGCGTTCGTCTTAGTGCGCAAGCCCGCACCTACTGCGCAGTTTCCGAGCGCAACGATGCTGCCGGAAGCAATGCCGTTCCGCAAAAAGCTTTCGCTAACTCCTTCCTTCCTTGCTAGCGGTTTGGTTTCCATTTCTTCACTCTCACTGGAAATGCTGGAATCCCCTGCGCTGCAGAACCTTCCCGTTCATGCGCACGCCTTTTCCTTTGGTAAAAACGCCTATTTCGTACAGCCGCGTCCTTTTTTTCGCTTCCGCTATCTTCTGCTTCGGTATCGCCAGCAGCAGTTCGTAGTCCGAACCGATGCACGCCAAATCGAACGGAGTTTTTCTGAGCGCGCGGGCAACCGCTTCGACGCCGTTGTCAATCGGCACGCCCGTTATTTCGGCTCCGCATCTGCTTTCCTCGCATATGTTATAAATTCCGATTAGCAATCCGTCGCTCAAGTCCGTAGCCGCATCGACGTACCCGACTATCTTCTGCATTTCGTTTATGCGCACTGGAGGTTTCATGAATTTGTTTTTTACCGCCGTATGCCCGCGCAGTCCCTTTTTCAAAGCCAGCCAGCCAGCCGCGCTCGCTCCCAGCCTGCCAGTTACCGCAATAATGTCGCCCGGTTTTGCTCCGCTCCTTGATGCGCGCCTTTTATCCCCCGCCGCCGCGGTGCATAAGATCAGGCGTTCGCTTTCGTTCACGTCCCCGCCGATGACGCGGGTTTTCGCCGCCTTCGCGCAGTCGCGCATTCCTCTCGCTATTTCGGCGATTTCGCGCCTCCCCATCCTTCTAGGTATCGCCCACGACGCTACGACGCCAAGCGGTTTCGCTCCTGCCGCCGCAAGGTCGCTTACCGAGGAGCAAACAGCAGTCCATCCTTTGTAGTAGGGTTTCGTGCCCTTCGGAAAGTCGTCGAAGTCCAGTACCATGTCGGTCGTGCAGACGGCGCCGCCTTTCAGCTCCTCCGCGTCCTCGAACGAAGAAGGCGCGCCGAGGCTGCGCTTTATGACGTCAATGATGTCGCGTTCAGAGAGCATATCGCTGCCTGCCGAAGTCGCAAACCTATAAATGCGTTCCTACAGAATTACTGAAAGCGGTTATTAATGCGTTGGTGTTTAGCATGGACGAGCTTCCTTCTTTGGGGAAAATCCCGCCGGAATTCTTCCGAAAGGTGATTTATCCGCATCTCGGCGCCAAGGACAAGTCGGTGATAGTTCCGCCCACAAACGGCGTGGATTTCGGGGCGTTCGAATGCGGGAACAACGCGGTTGTGCTTTCCGCGGATCCGTTCTTCATCTCCCCGTCGCTTGGCTGGGAGCGGGCGGCGTGGTTCGCGGTGCATATACTCGCTTCCGACGTCGCAGTAAGCGGAATCCCGCCGCGCTATTTCGCGGTTGACCTGAATCTTCCGCCCGAAACAACCGCCGACGTGCTGAAGCGCATCTGGCGAACGGTTGATTCCGAGTGCAAGAAGCTGGGCGTAAACGTTGTTACGGGGCATACCGCACGATACGCGGGGTGCAACTATCCGATGGTCGGCGGAGGCGTGATGTTCGGCGTCGGTTCGCGGAAAAAACTCGTAGATCGTTCGGCGATGCGCCCCGGCGACGAAGTAATAGTGACGAAAGGCCCGGCGATAGAGACGACCGGATTGATGTCCGTCCAGTTTCCCGAATTCCTCGAAGCCAGCTGCGGAAAACAGCTCGTGAAAAAGGCGCAGTCGGTTTTCTACCAGATGAGCGTCGTGAAGGATGCAGCCGTGGTGGCGAAAACAGGCGCCGCAACCGCGATGCACGACGCTACGGAGTGCGGAGTATGGGGCGGATTGTCCGAGCTGTGCCTGAAATACGGAATGGACGTCGAAAAGGAAGAAGTAATAGTCCAGGACGCGGTTGCGAAAACGTGCGAATGCTTCGGAATCGATCCGTTCATCGCCATCAGCGAAGGAACGCTTCTTGCGACCGTGCGGAAGGGAGAAGGCGAGGCAACCGTAAAGGCGCTGAAAAAAGCGGACATTCCGGCGAGCGTCGTAGGCCGAGTAATGAAGAAGCGCGGCCTGTTCGTTGACGGAAAAAGGACGCTGCATCCCGGCACGGACCCGTTCTGGATAGCGTTCGAGGAGTATCTGAAGAAGCAGGCCGGAGGGAACGATGCGCTGCTTACCGAAGTGGAAGATGTTGCGGCTGCGCTTTGCGCCACTGCCGGCTTTCTTGAAAGCATACCCGAAATCGGGTCGAATCTCGTTTTCGCGAAACCCGGAGCGAAGTCACCGAAGGAAGTCGCCGCAATAGAGGGACGGATGAGGCGCGGGATCAATCGCGTGCTCCGCGGAGCCGCCGCTTACGGAGCGTCGCACCACGTCGCGGGCGTAGTCATAGCGCTTTCCAAGCAAGGCGTGCGCTCGGCTCTTGACGTGGCATATTCTCCTCAGTTGCTCGATGCGTTCGTGCGTTCGAACATGAGCGTCGCCGAAGTATCGCGGAGCGAGGAGGAGCCCGAGTCCGTCGCGTCTGCGGAAGGCGCGTCGATGCCCTGGCTTGCCTTGCAGGCGGTGAAAAAACACGGCGGCGTTTCCGACGTTATATACGACAAGGGCGCGTTCGGGAAAGAGGCGACCATATTCGTGTTAGGCGCTAGCCCGGGAGAAGTGCTTGCGAAAATGCGGCGCGCATTCAGGGCTGCAGGCTATTGAGCACGTCTTCCGCGAACCCGAACTCGCTGTATTCTTTTCCGAGCATCGACGACGCGAGCCTCTTGTAGGCGCGCGACGCGCGGGAGTGCGGGTATGCGAGCACGACGGGTTCCGAACGCGACGACGCCATGGGCACGCGATGGTCCTCGGGGATTTTCCCGATAACCTGCGTGCCTTCGAGAAGCGTGTTGATTTCGTCGTCCGACAGTTCGCCCTTGAAGCGCCCGGTGCGCGTCACGACGACGCCCGCGACCTGCGTTCCGAGGTGCCTTGTAAGGCGGATCGTCTTGTAGGCGTCCGCCATTGCGGGAAGCTCGGGATTCGTGACTATTACCGCCTTGTCCGCGGACTTTATGATTTCGCTTACCTCGTCGCCGAGGCTCGAAACGCAATCGACGATTACGGTATCCGTGTGCTTCTTGATGTCGCGGATTGTATTGCGCAGGGCGCGCGACGAGATGTCGTTGTGCGCATGCAGCTGTATGTTCGCGGGTATGAGGAGCAGTCCGGTTTCCTCGTGGACGTACGTCGCCTCGTCTATGCTCGCGTCGCCGCGGATGATGTCGTTGAGCGTCTTCGCGTGGAGCGGAATGCCGAAATAAATCGCGAGGTTGGGCGTGATGAGGTTGCCCTCGACTATGGTGACGTTGTGCCCGTGCTGTGCAAGCGCGGTTCCGAGGTTGATCACGGTCTGCGTCTTGCCTACCCCGCCCTTGCCAGATGCGAATACTAGCGACGTGCCCATTCCTGCTCAAACCCCCTTCCTTCTATTAACGCGCCTTTTTTCGCTTAAATACCTTTTCACTCCGCGAGCACTATGCGTAGCGCCGCGGGACGGCGCGTCACGTTGCCCGAGCGTATTCCCACGACGTACTCCGCGCCCTTCTGCTCCGCCAAGTCGACGAGCCGCTGCGTGACGATTCCGTCGAGCACGACCGCCCATACGCCGTCGGTTTCCCCGAGCGTCTTCATGATTTCGCGGATCATTACCTCGCTCATGGTGTTCCCGCTTTTGTCGAGCAACCTAGCTTTCAACGAGCCCTCCAAATCCTTAAGGCTCTTCCGAAGCGTCTCGCTTTTCTCGCGTTCCTCGGGAGTTTCCTCCTTTACGGGAGGGACCGGCGCGCTCAGCTCGATGGTAGATTCGTCCCTTTCGAAGCGCTGCTGCGGTTGCGGACGCGGTTCCTCGCGGACTCCGCGATCTGCGCGATCCTGACGCTCGCTCTTCTCGGGATATTTTTCAACAGGCTGGGACGCGCGCTCCTTCGCGAGGTGCTCGTATCCCACGACCTGCTCTATGGGCGTCCTGCGGCGCAGGCATTTTATGAGTTCCTTGCGTGCAAGCTCCTCCACTTCCTTTCCGGGAGGCGCGCGGCACACGTAATCCACGTCGGTGGCTTCAACCAGTTCCTTCAGGATGATGTCCCCGCCGCGATCCCCGTCGAGGAACACGGTGAGTTCCTTCTCCTTGCCGAGTTCGGCGACCGTTTTCCCGACTTTCGCTCCGCCGATTGCCACGACGTTCTTGATGCCGTTCTTCAGCAGGTTGATTACGTCGGCCCTGCCTTCGACGACTATGATCGCTTCACTCGTGGCAACAGCGGGGCCTGCGGGCAGCTTGTCCACGCCGTACGTCCCTACGTCCGCCACCTTCGCGTCGTCGCGCACCAGATCGCTGAGTTCCTTGCTTTCGGGAATCTCGTTCGTAAGCATCGAGCGGAGCAGAACCTTCGCGCGGTCCAGCACCTGCTTTCTCTTAAGATTGCGCGTGTCCTCTATTTTCTCGACGGTTATGCGCGCCTCGCACGGACCTACGCGGTCCACAATCTCGAGAGCCGCCGCGAGGATGCTGGTTTCCACCATGTCCAGGCTCGACGGCACGAGAATAGTGCCGAAGCTCCTGCCGCTGCGCACCTGCGCGTCGACTTCTATTCTCCCTATGCGTCCGTTCTTCTGCAACTCGCGCAAATCCAGCTCGTCGCCGAGCAAACCTTCCGTCTGGCCGAAAACCGCTCCGACTATGTCCGGCTTCTCAACGATGCCGTCTATCTCGAAGTTCGCCTTTACCAGGTACTTTACCGTATCTATGTAAGTCTTTCCCATTTTCATTCACCTTTCTCTCAAGCTCGGACAGCCGGAAACCCAGTTCCTCAACCGTCCTCAAACCCAACAACACCTTCATCTTTTTCCTGAGGCGGATGTCCGCCTTCATCAACTCCTCATATTCCCTTGTTTTTCTTTCTCCTTCCACATCCCAGTCGAAGAGCAGCGCGAGAGGAAGCCCGAATGCCTGCGCTTCCTCGGCGACACGTTCGGCTTTCCGTCCGGCTGCGAGCACTATGGGCGCAGTTACGCCCGCCGCACGCAGCGCGGCTTCGTCGCGCTTTCCTTCCACTAGTATCGCGGTGGAATCCAAGGCATGGAAAACCTTGCCGATTTCCTGTTTCTTACGAAGAGGGTCCATTTTGCAGTTGTTTGCCGCATTCCCGCGGAATGCGGCGTGTGCAGCGAAATGCGCCGCGCGCCTGTTGTTCCCTTCTTCAAAACCCTTGCTCGCTGCATTCCCGAAGGAATGCAGCCAACAGGGGCTCAGAGGGTCATCCGGCGCCCGGCGCAGATTTCTTTCGGCGGCGAATAATAAATTACCGCCGTTACTGCTTCAGGTGCTCCTTCTCCGCTATCAGGTCGTATAAGGAGGGAGAGATTCGGACTATGTCCCTTTCGGACATTATGCCGACTATCTTTCCTGCATCGAAAACCGCGAGTCTCTTTATGTTCTTTTGTCCCATCAGCTTCGCCGCCTCGTTTATGTCCGCGCTTGCGGATACCCCGACGAGCGGCTTGCTTGCGATGTCCTTGACCTTCAAGTCCATCTTCTTCGTAGCGACGGCTTTCCGGACGATGTCATCGTCCGTCATTATCGCGTAAATCTTCTTTTTGGAGTCAGTGACGAGCAAACCGCCGACCTTCGCTTCGGTCATGACCCTGGCAGCCTCGTACATGCTGGCGTCCTCGCTGATGGTGACAAGAGACCGTCTCATGCAGTCCCCCGCCTTAACTCCTGTTTCCATTGGCATAACTACGCAGCCCGCTTTTAAAAGCGTTGCCGAGAACGACAATGGACGATAAGCGTTTCCTTAGGCAATTATCGGTTTCATTGCTTTGGGACCCGGATAACGCCCTTTCAGCGGTTCATCCAACAATTTTCGTTTTTTCAGTTCGTTTTTTCGACGCGAGACGCCCGCTTTCAGAAATGACCACCCTGCAGGGCGGTTTCGATACAAAGCACGTCGGATTTTAGCTTCTTCTGCGGGTTTGAACGGCTTGTAGACACTAGTCTTACCTTCGCTAATAACGGCCGCATGCCCCCTTGGAATTTCTTTTGTAACATTACCAAACGCGCTACCGCGTGATTCGCCATAAATTTCGCGGGGGGACCACGCAAGAAGCATTCCGCTATTAGACGTTTTTCGTTGAAATCTCACTAGTATGTGGCTTCCTTTTCTAAACGGGTGCGGTATGATAACTACATGGCCACGAACAGAGCGTACGCGCAATCTCGCAGGAGCCATCCTCAATCACCAATTACCCCTGAGGAAAGGCGCTTTAAATAACCGCGCCTTTTTTTCCTCCATGGGCAACGGACGGTACAACAAGGGCGCGCACCAGGAGCGACTGCTGTCCGCGGAATTAAAAGGGCATGGCTACCGAGTCGTCCGTGCGTCCGGAAGCGGCGTGGACGGCGTGTCACCCGACTTGGTCGTCCTCGGCGCAACTAAAAAGTTCGCCCTCGAATGCAAGGCGTGGCGCAAGGCGCCGCATCTCGAAACGACGAAGTTCAAGATAATGCAGGAGTGGCAGGCAGCGACGAATATGCCCGTTTACGTGGCGTGGCGCAAACCTCGCAGGGAATGGCGCTTCTTTCCGCTCACGATTTTCCGCGAGAATCCGCGCGGCTTCTCGCTGCTGGAGTCGGATTACGATACCGGCATGGAGTTAGCCGCGCTGCTGTAATGCCGAATCGTATTTCTTGCGGGCGGCGGGCGTGATTGTCCAGAGCTTAAGGTGCGCGAGGTTGCCCGTCCTCTTCGCCATTCCCTTTTTTTCCAGGAATTCCAGCACGCGCAGGCAGAACTCGTTGTCGCGGGCTATTTCCTGCGCAAGCGCCGCGGTGCTCAAGGGTTCGGGGAAGCGCTCGTAGAGCGCGTGGAGCGCCTGCTCCGCTACGCGAAGGAAATTCTTTTCGGAGATTCTGGACATCCAAGCGATTAATCACAACCGAAATAAAAGCCCTGCGCCTAATTTCCGTGATGCAGAAACTGCTTGGTGCCGGGGAACCTGACTTTTTCGAGCGTTGCCGCGAAGTGGGCGACACCATACTTTCGCTCGACAATCCGCTGGTAATGGGGCATTACGACGCCGACGGTTTGAGCGCAACCGCGCTCGTAGCCAACGCGCTGAAACTAAAAGGCAGGGCGTTCGAGGTAAGAACGATCAAAAGAGTCGACGATAAGCTGCTTTCCTCCATACCCGCCGAGCGCAACGTCGTATTCGTCGATTTGGGCTCCGGGCAAGCGGATTTAGTAGAGAAATATTTCCCCAAAGCAATCATAATCGACCATCACCCTCCGTCCGCGCAGACGGGCCTGCTTCAGGCGAACCCGCACGCCTTCGGATACGACGGCGCAACTGAAGCGTCAGCCGCGTCAACGGCGTATTTCTGCTTCAAGCATCTCGACAACCCGCGAATCGTGGAACTGGGAATCGTCGGAGCGGTAGGTGACATGCAGGATCAGGAGGGGTTGCGCGGCTTGAATGCGATAATGCTCGGCGATTCGGTCGAGTCGGGAGTAGTGTTGCGTACCCGCGATTTGAGGATGTTCGGACGCGTTTCCCGACCGCTGGTGTGGTTCCTTGCTTATTGCGATGAACCGTTTCTTCCCGGTTTGACCAACAACGACAAGGCGTGCGCGCTTTTCCTGCACAAGCACGGCATCTCACTGAAGGAGGATGGGAAATGGGTGCGCTACTACGATTTGCCTCCCGCGCGGAGAAAGGAACTGCAAACCGCGCTCATAAACTACTGCAACGAGCACGGCGTAAGCGCCGAGGCAACTGCCTCGATGATAGGAGACGTTTACATATTCCTGAAGGAGCCGGACGGGACGGAACTGCGCGACGCATACGAGTTCTCCACTCTTCTGAACGCATGCGGACGGCACGGAAAGCCCGAGTTGGGCATAAGCGTCTGCCTGGGCGAAGCTGGTGCGTACGAATCAGCCCACGAAGTTCTTCTCGAGCACCGGCGCGCCATACGCTCTGGCATTTTCTTCGCCCGCAAACACGCCTTCGACGCAGGCGCCTTTTACTTTTTAGACGGACGCGGAGAGATTCCCGATACGGTTATCGGAACCGTCGCAGGCGCCTACTTCAATTCGGGTTTGGTCGAACGCAACAAACCCATCCTAGCCTTCAGCAACGATGAGGAGGGAAACACGAAGGTTTCTTCCCGCGGATGCAAGGCGCTCATCGAAAAAGGGCTGGATTTGGGGGAAGTGATGCGCAAGGCAGGCGCGGAAGTCGGCGGCGTCGGCGGCGGGCACAACGTGGCGGCGGGCTGCTCCTTCAAGCCGTCGGCGGAGAACGAGCGGCTGTTCCTGAAAAAGGCGAAGGAAGTAATCGAGGTGCAGCTTCAGTTACGATAGCGTTTTATTCGGGTGCGCGGAGGTATTTTCATGAGAAAAGTCGTAGAAGCTTTCGGCAAGCACGTCGTCGGGAACGTTGAATTGGGTGCCCTGAATTCCATACCCCGGGACATCGAGGATTTCCCGCCCCATATGCGGAAGCAGGTTTCAAACGGGACGCACAAGCTGATGTGGACGAAATTCCTGGTAAACTCCGGAGATCTCAATCTGGAAAGCGTGCTCGGCAAAATCAAGGTTCGAAATTCCTTCGTCAGTGGTTTGGAAGGAAACGAGCCAGAATACCCAGTGAAAATGCTCACGGGAAACCACCTCGTCGTGATAGGCCCGCCTTCGGGTCAAGACCTGCTGCTGCCCGTTTCGGTGTTTAACGTCGTACAGCGGACCGGCGTAGCAAGAGTCAGGCGTTCCTTGTCGAGTCTTCTCGGCAGGAGGCTGCGGCCCGCCCACGCCTACCAGCCGGCTGAATATTGACGTTTTTTCGGACGCCGACATCGCTCAAGTCTGCGCTGCGAGCATGATGTCCTCGCGCGTGACGGTGTTCCTTCCCGCGTGCCTCGCGTATATTTTCGCGCGGAAAACCACGTCCTTCGCCCTGTCCTCAAGTATGTCCCCGAGCTTGCGGCTCGCGTCCTCTCCTACGCGCTCCGCGCCCGCGTTCCTAAGAAGCACGTCCATGTCGAACAATGACAGCATTCTCATGCCGACCCACCTCTCGGTAAAACGGAACAGAAGGTCCCCACCAACGTTCCCGTTTGTTTTTTTCTTTCTTACAAGTTCCTGAACGAGTGCATCAGGCCGTCAATCTGCACCAACACGCGGCCGTTGCGCCCGCTGAACTTGAACGAAGCACCGCTTTCCGCGAGCTCCGCAAAAACCTGAGATACTGTTTTTTCCATATCATCACGTCATGGTGAAGATGCTGCGCACCTTCGGTTCTACTCTATAAATATTGCGCTTCCTTCCTCCGACGAGCTTCGTTTCCACTTCCACCAGCGGGAAAGGAACCTCAGGTTTGCGCTTCTTCTCCGCCTCGTCCTCGCCGCGCAGCTGGTAGAGCGCGTTGAAGGACGTGTTCTCCTGCAGTTTCGTCGAGTCCATTATTTCCGCGAGCGTCATGCCTTCCCTGTTCTTGATGAGAAGTTCGAGTATGGAGCGCTGTGACGGGCTCAACTGCACCCACCATTCCGCGTTGCTTTTCGAAAGTTTTTCCTCGCTTCCTTCCGCCATCACCGCTTCCACGATGGAGTCGCCGACGTACATAGCCTGCCTGTTCTTTCCGCCGGCTATTGACGCCAGATGCAGATTCAGTTCGTCGAACACGTAACGCGGCGACAGAAGATTCTTTTCAGTAAGCATTCCCTTCAGATAAGAGTCGGAGAACGGACGCATTCCGCTTCCGCCTACCGCGGAAATACGGTGCGATATGATGCGTTTCATCTCCTCGTCGTTGAATCCCCTGCGCTGGAGCACGTTGCCCTCCCCTATGAGATGCATGAGCGAATCCGGAAAGTCGCTTCCCAGCGAGCTAAGCACGATGCGCAGGTTCGGCACGTCGTCGAGGAGGTACTTCCACTCCATCTGCATTTCCTCGTTCAAGTGCGCCTCGTCCACGAAGAACACGACTTTCTTGTTGCGCTTCTTCAGCATGCGCACCACGTCGGCGCGGGAAACCTTGCGTTCGCGCTTCTTTCCCAGAAGTTCGAATAACGAATCGACGAAACCGCCCTCGGTAACGAATCCGGTTTCGAGCGCGAGAGCGGTCATGCTCTTCGGCGGTTCCTTGAAGAAGTAGGTTTCAAACTCGTTTTCGGGCAGGGAAAACATTACGTAGTATAGCGCGCTGGTTTTTCCGACTCCCTTGGGGCCGTAAAGCAGGCACGCTTTTGCGTCGAACGCCAAACGCTCGAGAATTCCCTGCGCCTCGAAGGGGCAGTAATACTTGCGGAAGCCCTCCGGATCGCTGGTGCGGAGGTCCTTGACGAACGGGTTTTCGCTCCAGCCGAGCTCCTTCAGGAGCTTCTCCTTTGCTTCGAACGCGTCTGCCATCTCGCGGTTCATTACTTAAGGGGCATTTAAAAGGGTTTCGAAATATCGGAAGGGCGGTAAGCGCCTTCTATGGAACGTCGGAGACGTCGTAAGGGGGAGCATCGGAGGGTTGTAAGAGGCATCATTTATTTATTCTTGCGCTTCCTTCTGCCTTGCGATGTCGCGTCAATGCCTCTCATGCAAAGGGCGCCTCTGGTGCGGGCTTCCATCGTGCCCCTTGCTTGAAAAGCTGCGCGTCGAGGCTCCCATCGCGCGAAGGGCGCTGACTTCGGTTTTCGGACCCTCGCCCCCAAACGCTTTCGTCGGTTGGCAGGGCTATCCTGCGGTGCAGGTAGGCCCGCTCATCGCCGTGGAAGAGGGGATGGACGCTCGGCTTTACGATTCTCCTGCCGAGTGGTACGGGCTTCCCTACGAAGATATAATCCGCTTCCGTTCGTCGCTCGCGCGGGGCATGCACCGCCAGCGCGTTTCCGAGCAATCCGCGATGCTCGGCGAGATACAATCTGCGGTAATGTCAACCAAGCCGGTGGACATCGAAGCGCGCTTTTCGAAGCCGCTCTCTTTCAAGATGTCCTTCTCGCCCGTGTCGCAGCCGATGGGCCCGACCGCGCCGCTGCAGGACTTGCGGCTCGCTGGGAACCCGACTGTTCCGAAGAGAGTCGATGAGTTCGCGAATGAACGCATAAAAGTAAGGGACGCGCTTCCAGAGTTGCTTTCCTCCGGACTCGACTACTACTATGTCCAAAAAATACTCTCCGCGGGCTTGCTCGGCGAGAAGAAGAAGCTCGTGCCGACGCGCTGGGCGATTACTGCGGCGGATCGCATGATTGCCGATTTGTACATCAAGAACATCAAGGAATTCCCGTCGGTTTCCGAATTCACGGTTTTCTCCAACGAATACCTGTACAACCATTTCGAGATTCTCCTGCTTCCGGGCGCGTGGGAATTCGAGCAGTTCGAGGCTTGGCAGGCCGGAACGGTATGGACGCCCGACGGCGCCGGAATAGCGCAGGAATACGAGCCTTACCAGGGAAGGAGCGACTATGCGGAGAGCGAGGGGGGCGGCTATTATGCCGGAAGGTTCGGAGTCGCAGAAGGCCTTCGTGACATGCACCGCCAAGCCCGCGCCATCATTTTCCGCGAGATTTACGAAGGATACCAGCTGCCCGTCGGCGTGTGGGAACTGCGCGAGAACGTGAGGCACGCGTTCAAGAACCCGCCGAGAAAGTTCGCGACGCTCGCGGAGGCGCTGGCGGACATAAAGAGCCGGCTGCGCATCCCGATAATCGAGTACGAAAAGAAAAGCACTGTTTTGCGGCAGAGGCGTCTGAGCGACTTCTAATCGTTGAGAATGACGCCGTCGTAGTTCTTGGGCAGTTCCTTCGCCGACGCACCGGCGAGCTTCCTCTCGAAATCGTCGAACCTGCGCTCGTAGTCCTCGCGCAGGGCGTCGAATTCGCCGCGGAGCATCTCCACGCTGCCGCCGACAATCGTCTCCTCGTATGCGCCGCCGTTGTCCGCCTCTTCCCGAAGCACCTTGGCCACTTCCGCCACGTCGCGCTTCGGCTCGGCGGTTTCCTGGCTCTTGCGGTACTGCTGGTAAGCGTAGGCGTCGAAGCAGAGTACGAATATCGCGACCGAAAGTTCAGCGAGCATATGAGTAAACTCGGAGGGCAACGGCATTTAAAGCTTTTCAAGCGGGATGCCCGCCTGTTCCAGGAGTAACGCTACCTTCCTTTTTTGTTCGCCCCTGCAATCATCCATTACCCCGCATTCCACTTTTTCCGCTGTTTTCGCAACCGCCTGCGCCAGCATGTCCGCGTCGAGCTTGTCAAGCGCATACTTCGGGCAGATGTGCGAGAACGCGTAGCCTTCGGCTTCCATCTTCGAAAACGACGGGCAGTAATGCGTGCCGCCGAAACCGAGCGCGACCTTTCCCGCGGGTTTTTTCCATCCCGCCAGCACCGCTTCGATCGCTCCCGCAACCGCAACGCCCGCTTCTTCGTTGCCCCATTCCTTCTCGCTGCTTCCTATTTCGATGAAAAAACAGGGCGCATTGAGGTTGCCGGGGCCGTGATGAGTTGCTTCCATGAACACGTCGAAACCAGGAACGGGGTGCGCTTTCAAATAAAGGAACGCCGCCTTGATGGCGAACGCGCTCGTGGGCTGCACCTCCCTTTCGTTTCCGCCCATTTCCGCGGTTCCCCAGTTTCCGGGAGGATGCACGGTGAGGCAGGGCTTCCCGCTTTCGCTGCGGTGAGTCGAGGCGAAAACAAAGAGGTCGGAAGTAAATGCAGACAAATCCGCGCGTATCGGATGCACGGGCAGCTCCCTTATTTCCGCGCCCCTTATTTTGGAGACGATATTCCTTCCCGCCGCATCGTCCTTTCCGTAAAACACAATCGGCATAAATGCTTTTATCCGCACGCTCCTTAAACCCATCGTGGAAGCAATCGACGCCGACAGGCACGACAGGCAGAAACGCGTCGCGGGATGGAAGCAGGAGAGCGTCGCCGGCGCGCGGGTTCTAGTCGTCGGCGCAGGCGCCCTCGGCAACGAAGTCGTAAAGAACCTGCTGCAGTTGGGCGTCCGCAAAATCACTCTCGTTGATTACGACGAAATCGTTCCCGCGAATCTTAACCGATGCGTTTTTTTCTCCGAGGCGGACGTCGGGAAGAAGAAAGCCGATGTCGTAGCGCGCGAGGCGAAGCGTCTGGAGCCCGCAGCAGAAATCGCGGTAATTGACAAACATATTGAGCACGTCGACGAGGGCGTTTTCTCTTCCTTCGACTGTGCCTTCGGCTGCCTCGACAACCTCGGCGCAAGGCTGCACCTGAACGCCCAATGCTATGGCAAGGTTCCGCTCATTGACGGAGGAACCGCGGCGTTCAACGGCAGGGTGCAAACGGTTCGCGCGCCGTCTGCCTGCATAGAATGCGGTATCAGCACGCGCGACTACAAGCTCATGTGGAAGAAGTATTCGTGCGTCGGGGAAATCCTGGACTTCCTGGATCCGAAGATGCCCGCGCTGCCCACGACGACGTCAATCGTCGCGGCGATTCAGGCGAACGAATTCCTGAAGATGCTGTTCAATCAGGGGGAAACGCTGGAAAACAGGTTCCTTTTCTACGACGGATTAAAAGGCGAGGCAAAAACGTACGGCATTCCAAAACGCGCTGGTTGCCCAGTACACCCTTCCTAGTCGAACGCGTCCTTGACGCCCTTCATCGCTTCCTCGGTGCGCCTGTCAACAGTGAGCTTGATTTTCTTTCCGCATCGGACGCAGTTCGCGCCAGTAGCCGCCAAAGTTTCGTAGCAGTCCTGGTGGTACGCCGCGCCGCAGAAGCAGTGCCCGTAGCGCGGGTTGTTTTCGGCGCCTGTTGATATCTTGAAAGGCGCCTTGCACAGCTCGCACGCGCCTTCCTCGCCGTTCTTCAGCGGCTGTATCGGTGCGGCTGCCGCTGCTTCGGCGGCGGCGCCTTCGCGCTGCTTCCTTCGCTTGGCGAAGAAAGAGTCGCCTGTTCCCGACGGCGCGCCCTTGCGGAACGCCTCGTCCAGATCCATGCGCTCATCGGTCTTCTGCGCGGGAGATTCGGGAGCAATGGACGCCGCAGGGGAAACCTGCGTTTCTTCCTTTGTTTTTGCCTGCACGGCGGGCGCAACCGCTTTCGCCTTTTCCTTCTTCGGTTTGGGAGCGAACGCGTTGAATCCCTTTATTCCGAACTTCACCACGTCGCCGTTGAGCGCGAAATAACCTTCGGCGGAGAGCTCGCGGAGCCGTGCGTCGAACTCCGTTTCGTCCACGGACTTGAATTTTTCTTTGAGGGAGGCGACGCTCGAAACGCCGTTCATGACCTCCTTCGCAACCGAGCGGTCGAACAGCGTTATCTCTAGGTTTTTTTTGCGTGCCTTGCGTTTTTTTTCAGGCGCAGTTGCCTGCGTCTCGGATTCAGCCACGTTTCCTCACAACCGCGAACGAAACCTCTTCGTAGCCCCCGTCCTTCAGGCGGAACGCCCTCTTAAGCATTGCGCTTCCTTCGCGCCGCGTAGGGTCCATCACGAGCGCGAAGTGAAATTTTTCGGAGAAATACCTATGTTGCGTCGCCATATCCGTGGAGGAAAGGAAGCAGCCGTATCCCGGGTGCGAGTGCGCCCAGGCAACTATCAGCCCCTTGCCGCGTATTTTTCCGCTCAGTTCGGAGAACGCCTGCCTAGTGAAGCGCACGGAGACGGCGGTTGAATCGTTCGGCGCGGTGACATAGTCGGTTGCGTGAACGAATTCGCTTCCGTCCGAATGAAACACGTTTCCCAGAAGGAGCCCCATCGCCTCTTTTCCGTTGCGGGCGGCGTCGCGGAACTGCTTTTCGGCTTTGCGCACCGCCGCTTCGTCGATGTAGACGTCGTACTGCGCCATATCCTATATCACAGTCCGAGCAGTTTCCTGAAGCGGTGAGCCGGGCGCTTCTCCTTCTCCGCTTCCCTTTCCTGGTAAATCTTGCGCGCGAGATCCGAGGCTTTCTCGCGCTCGTCCTGAGTCATGACAATCGGATTCTGCGGTCCTGCCGTGACGGGAGTAATGTCCCGGGACGCAGCCGCTCTCTGCGCCCTGGCGGCGTCCTGCGGCGATGCGTCGCGGGCGGAAACAATCTTCGGTTTGTGCATCTCTTGAAGTTCGCCGCGGACGAATCGTTCCCCTACTTCTTCGGGAGCAACCTCCATCGCGTTCTTCTTCTCCTCGGCGGCAGGCGGCTTCTGCTCCTCGTGTCCGCCCATCGATATCTCGACAAAGCCGTCGCTGTCCTTTTTCACGATGCGCGGTCCGGATGCCATGAAAAAGGTTATATTGCCCGTGCTCTTTAAACCGTTTTGGTGGTGCCACATGGCAGAATTCAACGTTACAGTAACTCATTCCACGTCTGGAAAGGAAATCGTGGTGGCCGTCGAACCGACGTTCACCATCTCGTCGGTGCTCGAAGTTCTTACCGAGAGCCTGCAGCTCAAGGACAGGTTCGTTCTTGCGACGAAGGACAACAAAATCCTTAACCCCGAACTGACGATTTCCGACGCCGGCATAAAGGAAGGGGATTCACTCCTCCTGATTCCGGATCCGACTGGCGGCTGAGGGTTTCCAATGCCGATGCTTCCCGAGCAGATATGGCGCCGTCGGCTTGACAGCGAGTACGCCGAGATGGAGAAAAGCGGCGAGCGCTTTGAAGTAAACGCCGAGCGTACGCGTTATCTGGTCAGTGTGCGCGGAGTGGGGCTTTACCGGAACGGAGAATCAGTCATGCGCAGGGACGCCCATTCCGTCCAAATCGACTTGCTGCGCGAATATCCCTATGCCGGCGGAATCGACGTCACGTGGCTCACCCCCATTTTCCATCCGAACATCCACGAAAAGGACGGCAAGGTGTGCATCCAGCTTATCAACAACTGGGCGGAAGGGCAGACGATTCTCAGCGTCGTGAAGGCGCTGAAACAACTTCTCGAGCACCCGAACACGAAGGACCCGCTGAATAAGGAGGCGGCCGTTTACTTCGACGCGCATCCCGACGCATTGAACGGCGGAGCGCTTCCAGTGAAGAGCGGGCCGCGGATTGTTAACGTTTAAATTATCCGCCGTTATTCTAATCGCCTATATGGCGGGGAAACCTCGAATCGTGTGCAAGAAGGAGCCCGAGGCGTGCGAATCCAAGCCGCCCGACGAGAAGGAATACGATTTCGTCGAAACCTACAATCCGAGGAGGCGCAAAAAATGATTCGTCGCGCTCTTATCAGCGTCCATGACAAGACTGGAGTGGTAGAATTCGCGAAGTCGCTTCGCGGTCTCGGCGTGGAAATAATCTCGACAGGCGGCACGGCATCGCTTCTCCGCGAACACAACGTTCCCGTGACGGACGTTTCCCAGGTAACGGGATTTCCCGAGATGCTCGGCGGACGCGTCAAGACGCTGCATCCGAACATACACGCGGGCATACTTCACAGGCGCGGGAATGCCGAGGACGAATCGACGATAAGGAAGCACGGCATCAAACCAATCGACATCGTCGCAGTAAATCTTTACCCGTTTCTGCACGAGCCTTCGCTTGAAAACATCGACATCGGCGGAGTTGCGCTTATCCGCGCAGCCGCCAAGAACTGGGCGGGAGTCGCGGTAATCGTCAGGCCCGAACAGTACGCCGCGGTGATTGACGAGCTGAAGGCGAACAGGGGCGCGCTGAACAATTCCACGCGCCTGAAACTCGCGCAGCAGGCGTTCGCGGTTACCAGCGCATACGACGCCGCCATCGCGTCGTACTTCGGCGCGGACCAGCTTCTCATCTCGACGGTTAAGTCGCAGGATTTGCGCTACGGCGAGAACCCGCACCAGAAAGCGGCGTTGTACGGCGCGTGCGTCAAATCGCTCGCGGGCAAACAACTGAGTTACAACAACCTGCTCGACGCGAGCGCGGCGCTCGCGCTTGCGCGCGAATTCTCCGAACCGTGCTGCGTAATCGTCAAGCACACGAACCCGTGCGGCGTCGCCATTGCGCCAACGCCCAAGCGCGCATATGAGCTCGCGCTCAAAACCGACGCCTTGTCGGCGTTCGGCGGAATCGTCGCCTTCAACCGCAGAATCGATTCCTCGGTAGCAAAGGCGATGGAGCCGCAGTTCGTCGAAGTGGTGATGGCGCCCGGATTCGACAAGAAGGCGCTTGAACTTTTCGCGAAAAAGAAGAACCTGCGCGTCATCGACACGACGTCGCTCGCGAAGCAGAAGCAGTGCAGGCAGTTGCGTTCGGTGTTCTCCGACGCCCTGCTTGTGCAGGAGCCCGACGGAATCGTGCTGGACGAGAAGAAGCTCGCCTATCCGACGAAGCGCAAGCCCACGGCGAAGGAGATGTCCGCGATGAGATTCGCGTTCGCAATCGCCAAGCACGCGAAATCAAACTCGATAGTCTTCGCTTCCGACCACCAGGCGCTGGGTGTCGGCGCGGGGCAGACGAGCCGCATCGATGCGGCGAATATAGCGGTTGAAAAAGCGAAGCGCGCCGGCATGAAGCTGAAGGGCAGCGTGATGGCGTCTGACGCCTTCTTCCCGTTCCCAGACTGCGTTGAGTTGGCGGCGAAGGTGGGCGCAACCGCGATAATCCAACCCGGAGGTTCGTTGCGCGACGCGGACTCAATCGCCGCGTGCGACAGGCGCAAGCTCGCCATGGTATTTACGGGAATAAGGCACTTCAGGCACTAGCGCTTTTCCGCCATCGCGTTCGTGCTTTTCTGGACGAGCATCGCCGCAACCGCCATGTCCTCGTCGGAAGCGGTTTCGGATATTTCCGCGTTCGAGCCGCGCGCCCCGCCGCCCAGTATCCTTCCCGTCGCCGCCTCCGAACTCAGCGTCGCTTTTTCCTTATCGCTCAGCTGCATGTGCCCGGTTTTGGTGACGTGCTGCGCAAGCGTCCGCGCGTTCGAATAGTTGCCGTACTGGTACGCTCTTATCGCGTCCCTGAGCGTCTGGTTGTTCGTGCGTCGCGCCTGATAGTCCAGGTCCTCGTACCTGCGCACAACGCCTTTTCCCTTTTCCAAATTCCGGTCCGGAACCTTCTCTGCGGCGGGCTTCGCCTGCGTCGTCATCGCGGTTTTTGGCGTTTCGCGCTGTTGTTCAACCGGCGCCGAAGGCGAAGCCAGCCCGAGCGTCGCCACTGCGGCAAGTGCGGTAACCCATCTCCGGAATCTTCCCGGCGTCTTTCCCTTTTTCGGTTCAGGCGCTTTTTTCTGGCTAGGAATAACCTTGGTGATGTCGGCGGCAGCGCTGTCGCGGATCATACCCTTGTTTTTCCTTTCCGCTTTCGCCATCAGCTTTTGGTACGTGCGGTCGCGCTTCTCTTCGGGAGTTTTCCTGCGGAATTTGTTGCGCAGCGCCCACCCCATGCTTTGGATTCTTCCGGCTTTCCACTGCCTGGCGTGCGATTCCGCGGCCCTGTTTTCAATGGCATCGAGAAGTTTCTCGGTTTCTTCGAGGCTGAGTCCGTGTTCCTTCTGCGCGTTGTATACCGCGGGCTTGATTTTGTTGTAATAGAACCTTCTGACGTAGAACGCGCGCGAAGTCGTCAGGCTCTGCCCCGCAATCCTCCCGAGCTTTTCCATGAACGCGTCGGTTCTCTTTTGGGTGAGTATTTCGTCTAGCACCCTGTCCTGCTCCTTCTGGGAAAGTTCGGCGTTCCCGATGGCGCCCCGGGGTTTTCCCAAGAGCTCTCCGATCCTTTTGCGCGTCAGCGGCTCGTCCATGAAGCTTTGAGCCCGTTCGAGCTTCCGGTCCTCGTTGCGGAACTCCCTTTCCATACTCTTCCGAAGTCCCGGTTTCACTTTCATCAAGAAAAACATGGGGACTTCTGGTTATTAAATTCCACGCAACGCGGGCGGCGCTATAGCCGCGACAGCCTTTTCGCTATCAGGGATTTCATCTGGTCCGCCGCGGTTATGGCATAATGCCTTCCGAGGCGTTCGGCGGTTTTGCCGGCGTTCAGCGCTTTCCTGTACTCCCTGTCCTGCTTTTCGCTCATTGCCACTTCACCGCTACCCATCGCCGCAGCTTCCGCCTGTATCTGGGCTTCTATCAGGAGCGCCCTGGCGGTTTCCCCGTCTCCCCTGTCCTGCGCCTCGGTTGCGGCGTTGTACTTCGAAATCGCCAGTGCGATGTTCGGATTCTGGGTTTTCACGAGATTTTTGGTTTCCGCCCCCGAAAGTTTGGCTTCGAACGCCAGCGCTTCCATCGAAAGTTTTTCAGGCACGGCGGTTTTCGGAAGTTCTGCGGGTGCGTTCGGCAGTTCGGCAGCGATTGCGATTTTCTCCGACGTCGCGTGTCCGGTTGCCGGTTTCGTTCCGCCCATGATGGCAGTCGCTGCGATCGCAGCCATCGTAACCGCGGTTCTTCCGACGCGTTTCGGGTTCCTCTTCGCGGCGGCTTCCTGCACCTTTTCGAGGAAAACGGACTCGTCCCGTTCGGGCGGTTTCGGAAGCGTCTCAAGTTCGTGCTTGGCGGGTTCCTCGGGTTCGGTTTTATCGACGGCGGCGTCACCGCTTTTCTTCGGCTGCTTCCATGGCGATGCATACGGCAGCTCCCACTTGGCGGGCACGCGGTCTAAACTGGCGATGCTGTTCTTGCGCAGGTAGCCGCGCACCCCCTCGATTACGAATTTCCTGTGCCGGTTGAACGTGGCGTAATCGTCGGGGCTTTTCCTGTGGAATTCCTCGGCCTGCACCGCGGCTCCGGAGAAAATCCCGGCTATTGCTTTCTTCAGCGCCGCGGACTGGTTTTCAGTAAGCGGTTTGCCCCTTTTTTGAAGAATGAGCTCGGCAACCCTATTCGTTACCGCGTTCTGGGGGCTGTTCAGCATTTTTTCCATTTTGCCGAACGGCCGCCTCGCTTCCATGGAAAAATCAGGAACGTCCGAAAATTTAAATCCGCCAGTATTGCCTTGTCCTGATGAAGTTCCGCTGCGCTTCGAGAAGATCGAGCAGCAACGCCTCCTCGCTCTCGTGCTGCTTCCGAAGCACGCGCGCCGCCGTATCCGGCCCGACGCCGAACGTGCTCAGCGCGAGCAACCCGCGGCGTCCGTAGTGAGCGACTACTGCCATCGTCTTCTTTTGCCCCTCAATCATCACCTGGTTGGAGCCGCAGTACGGGCACACTATTTTCTCCTCGGCGTCCTTCAGCGAGCGCCAGAACGTGCGCTTGCAGAACCCGCATTCCAGATGCGCGCGTTTCGCCATCAGCGTTTCCTTGAACCCTTCCAGAACCTTCGAGCCCGCCGCGTCCGCGGGCGTAATCAAATCCCCGAACGAACCCAGCTCGAAGAACTCCTTAGCAAGAGGGGACCAGGCATCCCTTTCGTTGAGCAGCACGATTGACGATTTACGCAAAACTTCCTGCGCGTCGGATGCGGATGCGTTGTCCCACAGCACTTCTTCGAGCGCTTCCCTCCAAACAGGGGAACCCTTTTCTGTTTCAGCCAGCCGCTTTAACGAGAAATCCCTCCACTCCGCCTTTTTCGAGATTATGCCGAACGCCTTCGCAACCCCGCCGAACTTGAAACGGAAAAGCTGCGTGTTCGGAATGATTTTTTCCAGAATCTTCGCAAGGTCCTTCGTCTTCAGATCATCGAGCGCCGCCTTTATACGGGACGGTTCCGGGCGCTTCCCGAACTCCAACTCGACGCCGTAGGCGCTTGCCTTCACGCGCGCGCTTCCTCCACCGTGCGAAAGAACCGCTGCCAGCAGCCGCCCGAGCGCCTCGTTCGCCTTGTTGCCGGCGAAGCAGTGTATCACGCACAGTTCGCCGCGCATTTCGACGTGAATGGCGTCCGGTGCGGGAACGAAGAATTTCTTCTGCTCCTCGACGTACGCCGTTACTTTCTTGCGCGCGTCCGCGTCCAAATCCGGCAACTCCGCGCCTGAGAAAACCTTCGAAACGTCCTGCGCGACCTCCGGAGCGACGGGTATTTCCTCGCCCGCCCATTCGGGAATCGCCGCCGCTATATCGCGGGTGGGCTCAACCACCAGCTCTTTCTCGCCTACCGCCATAACCCGCCACGCCCTGCCGCGCGCGATGAAGGAGACGCCCTCGCGAAGATACTCGCTCACGAATTCCTCGTCGAGCACGCCGACGTTCTTGCGCGTGTTCGCGTCCTTGACGAAGTACCGTTTCTTGTCGCGGATTGTGGAAACGTTTTCGTAGTAGTAAAGCCGCGTGCGCCGAGAAGCAGCAATCTCGTGTCCGTCGAAAAGAATGATGCCTGCTTCCGAAGTCCTGCGCACCACGTCCAGAAACGCATCGTAGTCGAGCGAGCTGAACGGCATCGCCTTCGTGATTATTTCGTATGCCTTCGCCGCCTGCATCTTCCCGAAATCGAGGCATAAGCCCGCGATTTGGTGCCCGACGACGTCGAGCGCGTTCCTGCGTATTCCCTCGCGTTCGAGCAATCCCTTCTTCGCTCGGCGCGCGACGACGCCCGCTTCGATGCAGTCGAGCGCGTCACCCGCGATTACGATGCCCTTCGGTATCAGGTGCTTCCGATGCCCGCTGCGCCCGACGCGCTGCAGCAGCCGGGTAGCCTGCCGCGGCGAAACGAACTGCACCACCAAATCGATTTCGCCGATGTCGATTCCCAATTCGAGCGAACTCGTGCACACCACGCCGCGTATCTTTCCCGCGGAATCCTTGAATTCCTTCTCCGTCTCGACGCGCGCTTCCTTCGAGAGCGACGAATGGTGAACCGCTGCTTCGCCTTCAGCGAGCGCGTCCACGAGCAGCGAGCCGAGCGATTCCGCGTGGTACCGCGTGTTGACGAAAACCAGCGTCCTGCGGTGCGTCTCTATCAGTTCCTTGACGCGTTCAAGTCGCGCCCTGCTCTCGACACTCAACGCGAGTTCCTCGAAACCCTTCGCTTTCACTGGGCTCTCAACTGTTACGTGCAGTTCGCGCCCGAGCCCGCTTTCGACGACGACGCATTTCGGCGACAAAAAGCGCGCGACTTCCTCCTTGCTCCCGACCGTAGCGCTTAATCCGATGACCTGCAACGAAGGCGCCTTGACGCGCAATCTCTCCATCCCGATTGAGAGCTGCAAACCGCGCTCGCTTTCCACGAGCTCATGCACTTCATCGACAACGACGAAACGGACGTTGACGAGCGACTCGCAAAGCTTCGGCGCCACTAGCAACGATTGCAGCGTCTCGGGCGTCGTGACGAGGAACTGCGGCGGATTGTCCCGTTGCTTCGCGCGTTCGGAAGAGGGCGTGTCGCCGTGCCTCACCGCGATGCGCACGCCCAGCATGTGGCAGAAGAACGTTAGCCGCTCTATCATGTCGCGGTTGAGCGCCTTCAGCGGCGTGATGTAAAGCGCCTGGATGCCCTCCTTGTGTCCGGCATCGTGTTCGTCAAGAAGTTTCGAAAGAATGGGCAGCACCGCGGCTTCCGTCTTGCCGAAACCAGTCGGCGCGACGCAGAGCACGTCCCTGCCCTCCAGTATGAGCGGAATCGCCTTCTTCTGAATCTCCGTTTCCTCGGAAATGCCCTTCGCCTTCGCGAGGCGCGCTATTTCCGGGCGCAGCTGCGGCATGCGAAGAATACGCAAAGCGGGAAAATAAG
This sequence comes from Candidatus Norongarragalina meridionalis, assembly GCA_902384935.1. Taxonomy (GTDB): domain Archaea; phylum Micrarchaeota; class Micrarchaeia; order Norongarragalinales; family Norongarragalinaceae; genus Norongarragalina; species Norongarragalina meridionalis. The sequence goes on along the minus strand of CABMDO010000009.1, from coordinate 88,271 downwards.
ATTATGCCCTTCCGCGGAGCCCCAGGACCCTGCGCACCGGCTTTTCCGACCCCGCGCGAACGCGCGCGACGCTGCCCCTGACAACGAGTTCGACATTCCTTTGGAAGCCTGGCATGCCTTCGATATGTTCGAGCATCATGGAGTGCGCCCTGCGCTTCAGGTAATTCGGCTCCGATGTGATGTTTTTCCTAAGCGCGCCGGTTATGTGTTCGACCCGCAGATAGCTGTTCGTGTTGGCAATCATCTTTTGGAAATATTTCTCCGCGGGCCCGCGCAGATCCGCGGGCATGGTTCTCGCGAGTTCCCTCACGAATATCGCGTTGTAGGTCGGCACCGATGCTATTTTGCTCATTTTTTCGGCAAAAGCGTCCATGAGAATACGGCGGCGAAACAACTTATTAACCCTATTCCTAATTCCCTCGTGAAGCCCTCGCCGCTCGACGTGCTTCTATTTCTCGCGGAGAACGGCGCGGCAGCCGCGCCTGTCCGCGCGAGCACAACCGCGATAGCGGAGCGCGTGCGCGCGTCGCAACAAACAGTGTCCCGCTGGGTGCGCGAGCTCGAGAAGGACGGGCAGCTGAAGCGCGGGCGCCAGGGACTGTCCATCACCGCTTCCGGATTGCGGACCCTTACGCGCTACGCGGTGAAGCCGTCGTCGCGCAGGGAGTTCCGCGGCGTCGTTTTCTCGGGATTCCGCGACGGCGCGCGGTTCATGCCGCTTTACGCGCCGCGCATACGCTCTTTGCTCGGATACGAGCCGTATCTGGGCACGCTCAACATCAAGCTCGAGGTTCCGCACTCGCTTTCGGGCGGGATACGCATTCCTCCGTTCGAAACGCGCGGAGTGCAGTGCGGCGGCGTCGCGCTCCTGCCGTGCCTGGTGGGAGGCAAGTCCCGCGGCGCAATCGTTCTTCCCGAACGGACGCACTACGGCAACAACGTGCTCGAGATTATCGCTCCAGTTCGCCTCCGCCGCTCGCTCCGCCTCAGGAACGGAAGCGACGTTTCCGTACAGTTACTCGAAAATAAGTAGCCCTGCGGCAGCGGAAATCCCCTTTTAAACAGTTGCGCCCATTTTCTTCGCTATGCGCGAATCAAAACTCCTCGCTGTCTCCGCGGTGCTGACGGCGCTTTCGTTCCTCGCGAACTTCCTGCCCTTCTTCCGGGTTCCGTGGGGAATGCAGCTGGATTTCATGGGAGCGCTCTGGGTGCTCGCGCTGTTCCTTTACGGCTTGCGGTGCGCCACGCTCGTTTCCGTATCCTCTTCGCTGCTCCTCGCGTTCTTCTCCTCTTCGGGATGGCTCGGAGGGTTCATGAAATTCGCGGCGACGTACCCGATGCTGCTGATCGTATTCGCGGGGCTCACCCTGCTTCGTAAAAAACCGGACGACGTCGCCTTTGTTTCCGCTATTTCCATTCCCGCGATTATTTTCCGTTCCGTCGCGATGGCGAGCCTGAACCTTTACGTGATTCCGCTGTTCACGGGCTGGCCCGCGTCGATGATAACGCCGCTCGTGCCGCAGATAATCCTGCTGAACGCGGTGCTCGGAGTCGTCGAAATCGGCGCGGCGTGGCTCCTGTTTTCGCGGCTCAAGCGCTTCAGGGAGAAGTAAATGCTCGAATGCGAAGGACTTTCGGTAACCTACGCCGACGGCAGGCGCGCCCTGCGCGGCATTACTCTGCGTATCCCTTCCGGCTCGTTTCTCGGCTTATGCGGCGCCAACGGTTCCGGCAAAAGCACGCTGGCTCTTGCGTTGTCGGGAGTAATCCCGCAAGCGATCGATGCGCAGGTTGGCGGCGCGGTTCTGCTTGACGGCAAGCCCCTGCCGCCGCTGAACGAACTCGCCCGTTCCGTCGGCGTTCTTTTTCAGGATGCGGAAGCGCAGATAGTTTCCGTAACCGCCGAAGAGGAGGCGGCGTTCGTCACCGACAATCTGGGAATGCCCAAGCGCAACGCCGTTCGCGCCATGAGAATGATGGGCGTGCTTCCTCTTCGCGACCGCCTAACCAACGAACTGTCGGGCGGGGAAATACAGCGCCTGCTTCTTTCCTCGATTCTTGCAGCCGAGCCTCCGATTCTCATCCTCGACGAACCCTCGGCTTTCCTGGATTCAAGAGGCGTAAGGGACTTGTATGGGGCTTTGGCGCGGCTGAAAAAGCGCGGGAAAACCGTTGTCTGCGCGGAGCAGAATACGAAGTTGCTGGAGGAGTTGGCTGACGACGTCGTCTTTCTGAAAAACGGGAGAATTGCGACGGAAGGAAAGCGCATCCTCAGCAACCATAGCATGCTTCATTCCTTGGGCGTGATTTCCCCTAATGAATTATGAGATTTCCATTGACGATGTGCGCTTCTCCTACGACGATCGCGAGGTGCTGTCTGGTGCTTCATTCAGGCTGGGCAGAGGCATAGCCGCCGTCTACGGAGACAACGGCTGCGGCAAAACCACGCTTGGCAAAATAATGGCGGGCATCCTCAAACCCACCGCGGGAGCAGTCCGCGTTCCGAGCAGCACCACCTACGTCTTCCAGAACCCCAATCATCAGCTTTTCGAGGAAACAGTCCGCGAGGAGGTGGGGTTGGGCGCCGTTTCAACCGCCGCGGCGAAGCGGGCGCTTGAAAGCATGCTTCTGGACCCGCGGCGCGATTGTGCAACGTTGTCCTACGGCGAACGCAAAAGGCTGGCGTTCTGCTGCGCGCTTGCTTCCGAGCCGGCGCTTTTGATAGCCGACGAACCGTTCGCTTCCCAGGACTTGTTCGGCAGGCAGGCGATTGCAAAGGCGTTGCGCCGCGTTCCCTCGGTTATCCTCCTGACGCACAACCCGGTTTCTTTTGCGGCAAAAAACATGCGGCTCCATAGAGGTAAAATAATCGGCGGTTGCGGTATAGCGCGAAAAAGTGAACGGACTTGATTTTCAGGTATTCCCAAAGGAAAAGCCCGATGCACGGGGTGAACGCGCTGGCGAAACTTGCCGCCGCGCTGCTCGTTTCCCTGGCTGCCTTCGCCACGACCAACCTGTTTGTGCTTGCGCTTGTGATTCTGGCGGAGATACTCGCATTTTCAGCCTCTTACGAGCCTCTTACGAGGGCGCTGCGTCCCGGAAAATGGTTTTTCCTGCTCGCGGTTTTTCTCGTAACGCTCCAGGTTTTGTTCTGGCCGTACGGCATGTGGGCAGGTTTTGCCAACGGCTGCATAATCGTTTTGCGGCTGCTCGCGCTTTTATACGCCTCCAAGATCGTTCTTCTTACGACGATGCCGTCCGACATCGCACACTCCATGCGCGCAGCTCGCGTGCCCTCTCAAATCGCCTTCGTTACCTCTATGGCGCTGCGTTTGATACCACTTCTCGATTACGATTTTACCGAGACAAAACAGGCTTTTGACGCAAGGACTAGGCAGGTTTCAGCCAAGGGGCATCTTTTTGGCTTGAAACTCGTTTCCGCTTTTATAGCGGCCTCTCTCGAACGGGCGGAAACTCTAGCCCTGAGCCTGGAAGCACGCGGTTTTTCCATAAAACGCAGAAAATCGCCGAAAATCGCGTTTTTTGCGAGAGATTGGGCAGTTTTTGGCGTTTCCGCAGTGATTTTGGCGGTTTCACTCGCGTTTCCATAGCCGTTATAGGCAGGTTTTCGTCTGGGTGTCCTGTTCTGCCATGTTTTTCACGAAAATGCAATGTTTTTGGCTCAGAATAGGCATTTTTTGAGAAAAAGTGCGGTTTTTTAGGCACGGAGTGGTTTTTGTCTCGCAGGCGATCCTCCGCGTACTTTCCGGCATCCCTTCCCTATGCGTGCGGTTTCCTTGTTTTTGGCCGGAATAGGCAGCTTTCTGGGTTTCCTGCAGGATTTTTAGCAATTTTTAGCCCCCTCTACAGCCAGCTCCGTCGGCTGTAGCCAGGTTTTCAACCACCGAGCAGGAACCCAGCCCGCTTCCGCTATTCCCACCAGCCGAAAAGGTTAAAAATAGCGTGTAACATAGTATTTTTGGAATACTAAAGTAACAAAGTTACCGAGGTAAATCGCATGACGAACGTTATAAGAGTGAAAAAGGATACGTACGAGCGTTTGGCGCTCCTGGCTGGGGAGCTCCAGATGAAAATGAAGCGTTTCGTGAGCGTGGATGATGCCGTGCGCTTCCTGATAGCCAAAAACGACCGTCGGCTTCCTGCGTACTGGAAGGATTTGCGCCAAAGGCGGCTATAAGTTCTTACAGGTATGAACTGCCGGCTGAGCAGAAAAAAGCAGAAAAAGCAGGCCCTGGCGCCACCGTTATTCCCGTAAGAAACGACGTCGATCCAAGGCGGCCATTACCCTCGAGAAAACCGCCCCTTTTTTACGCTGCGAAATCACTCCAAACCAAAAATACCATTATGATAAAACCTCTTTTTCAAAATTCCCTTATGGTGTAACGTAATGGGGTGTCCTCAAGTGCCTCAACATGCCTATGTTACATTGTAGCGTTATTCAGCCACTAAAATGCGCCACTTGAGCCGGGGTAAGCCCTGCTTTGTGCCGAAAGTATCGCTTTAGAGGCATTTTCGGCATCGCGTGACACCGCTGCGCTGTTTTGAAGGCGTTTTCAGCGAAAACACAACACACCGTAATGCTATTTAGCGCGTTTTTTATGAGTGCGCGTTTAGCGGCACCGCTTTCAACCATGCTTTTTTGCCATATTTTTAGTTACCGCACACCATTATGATATGAATAACGGAAGTGTGCTTTTCCGCTCGGTTTCAGCAGGGCTTTCCAGAACGCCCTGCAAAAAACATGCCTATTTCCTGCGAAAATACCTAGAACCTGCCTATTCTTTCAAAAAAGTACGATTCCTTGGCATCCGGAGCCTTCTGAACGAGGCAGTATTCCCGTTTTTCGCCCGTTTTCCTGCCTATTCGGCTATTTTGGTTCTTACAAGTATGAACTTATTATCTCCCAGAAGCGCCGCCTCCTTTCCTGCGTTATACCGCAACCCAGCACTGGAAGGCGCGCCCATCAAACTTTTTATATTACACCATAATGATGTGTTCATGCCTGAACCCGCCTCTCGTGGAATTCCGTCGAAAAAGTCGCTGTGGTTCGAGTATTCGGCGCTCCCGATGCCGGTTAGCGCCCGCTGGGAAGCCGAAGACGTCCTGAAGCTGATATTCCCGCCACAGGCGCAAGCTGCGCAGTACGAGATAGCATGCAAATTCATCCGCTTCCTTTCCGAGAAAGGGGAGGCGGACGGCGACGCAATTGCGGCGTGGCAGGCGGAGCACAAGATTCCGAATTCCACGCTCCGTAACCTCGTTATTCCGAAGCTCGTGCGCGTCGGATTGCTTTCCCGCGAGAGGGAAAACCCGACTGGACAGGACGACAAGGACAAGCGCCACGGCATGCGGCTGACGCTTTCTACGAAATTCGGCGAGGCGTTCAAGCATATAGGCGCGGAATGGGTTTCACTCGTTGAGACGTGGAAAGTCAAACGAAAAGTCAGTGCCGACAGGGCGGTGCACTAGCGCCTGATGTGGTATTTTTTTACGATTTCTTCTATGGCGTTCTTGGAAGACTTGCCTTCCGTGATGAGCCGGACGAGTTCCTGGGCAGCCCCCGGCGGCCACCATCCGCCTGCGGTTTTCCGTTCCGCTTTTCCCTTTCCGAGCGGTATCTCCGGATACCTGAGCAAGATGTCGACGACGTCTCCCGCGCTGAGCCCGATGGTTTTCAGCCTGCCCTTTCTGGAGTACGCGCTTATCAGTTGCTTGAATCGCAGGAGATTGACCGCATTCGGGGTGTTCTTCGCGCCAGCGTAATTGTAAGTTGTTTGAGCGTAGTCGATTCCCACTCCTGCATCCTTCAGTTTTGGATACTGTTCGGATATGCGCCTTTCCACCTCGTCACGCACGGTTTTTCCGAATTCCTCGGCAACGTGCGCGTCGGCATTTCTTAACAAAAGGTTGAATTCATCCCCGTAGACGTGCGCCAAAACCGCGTCCTTCCTGCCGAGCCCCATCCGCCCGAAAACGCTGCTCAGCGTTTTGCCCATTACGTCCCTCAGCAGGACGTCCGCCGCGTCGTGTCCGATTATCTCGTTTGCGCCGTGCAGGTTCGTCACGTCGAACTTTACGACGGTGAACGGTTGAATGCCCGCCGTGCCGATTCTTTCCGTCAGTTTCGCCGCGTCAGTATCCATGCTCTCCACGCCCAGATGCTTGGACAGCTCCTCGAAGAAGCGCCTCCTGTTGGAAAGTCCCGTGACGGGGTTGGTGTAAGCCATCTCCTCGAGCTTCTTGTTCAGCTGGGCGTTGCGTATCTTTATCGCCGCGTTGTCCGCTATGTGGTCCATGAGGTCGAGCTGGTAATCGTGGAATTTTTCCTGGCCGACTTCCTTGAACAGCCCTATGACACCTACGAGTATGCGCTTTCCGCCGCCGTTATAGGCGAACAGGGGCACCCCGACGGAATTGCCGAGATTGTATTCGTCTTCTATCCCCGGGAAGATGGCGCCGGTGTAGCCGTCGGCGTCTTCGACGCGGGCGGTTTTTCCTTCCGCGGCAGCCCTGCCCATCACTCCCTCGCCGAGCGGTATCGGCCCCTTCTTCACCAAGTCGGAAAGCCGAATCGGTCCGGTTCCGGTTTCCTCAGGCCCCGCCGTGGCGTACGGGACAAGTTTTTCCCCGTCGAATCTCGTAACAACCGCGCGCACCCCGAAGTGTGTCGCCGCATGCTGGGCTATGGCGTCGAAGACCTTGCCGAGATCCGTTTCCGTGTTAATCTTCCTGTTTATTCCGAAAATGTCCGTGATTAGCTGGTTCCTCTTCACCATGTCCGCCACGTCGGTTAACGCCAAATTGAAAACGTTTCCGTTCCGTTTCACTCGGACGTACGATTCGACGAGCCCTTCTGGGGAATTGCGCTTCACGAGAAGCGAGTTCGTGGAGGAGCCGTCCTTGTCGCCGATGTGTCTCTCGGTGAGAAGCTCGTCGCGGCTGTGCGGGAAAAGTTCGGTGTAATGCAAACCCTCGAGTTGTTTGGCGGAGTCCCTGCCGAAAAGCTCCGCCGCCTTTTTGGAAGCGGCGATTATCCTTCCCTGCGAGTCCAGCGAAAGTATGTGCGCTGGCGACGGTTCGATTAACCTTCGCACGGCTATCTTTCTGCCGAGATCAACGCCGTATCGTATAAGTCTGCGATCACGCTGGCTGCTTCCGCCGTATTTGATGCGCGCTGCCATACACTTATCCTGCGCGTTTCCTCTTAAAAAACAGCGCCTTCACTTCTCGGCGTCGTTCATTTCCCTGAGCATCTTCGCCAGCTGCGCCGCGGTCATGCCGTGCGCAACCGCGCCCATCTCGACTGTTTCCATCATTGCGCCGGGGCAGCCCGCGCAGTGCAGGCCGTGTTTGAGCATAACTCCCGTGGCGTTCGGATAGCGCGACACCACGTCGCCGAGCGTCATGCTTTTGGTAATTTTAGTCACGCTTCGCCACCCATCCGGCAAGCAGCCCGACGCCCACGAGTATCAGCATAACCGGCCACATCTTGTCCCAGCTCCACCATCCCGGGAACCAGCCGTAGTTAGACGCGAGAAACACGAGCCCGATGCCGAGAACTATGATTCCGCCTATCAGCAGGCCGTGTTTGCCGTCTTCTTCGCGTTCTTTCCTGCGTTCCATCCTTTTTCCGAGGCGTTCCGCGGCGCGCGAGAAGTCCTCGTCGACTCCTTTCTGCTTCGGATTCGGCGGCATTATTATCCACGCGATTATGTACGCGATTACTCCCGCGCCGCCTGCGAGCACGAACAGCACCCAGAGCAGCCGCACGAGCGTTGGGTCCACTTCGAAATACTCCGCGATTCCGCCGCACACCCCGCCAAGAATCCTGTCCTTCTTCGAACGGTATAGCCTTTTTTCCATGCAAAGCCTAGTGCGCGGCGTTTAAAAATTCTTTCACCCAAACACTTTCATGGACAACAAGCTTCTCGCCGCTTCGGCGATGGTTCAGGCTGCGGGCTGGTTCGCGTCGCTGCTCATGCTCTACGTGGTTTATACCGAGGGATACGGACGCACCGCGCTTTATTTCCTCGCGGCGGAGGGCGCCGTTGTCGTCGCGATTCTCGCCGCGCTCGCTTACGTCGAGGCGAAGCGTTCCGGGGACGCGATAACCTTCGGGCTGTTTTCGGCGGGAATGACGCTGGTGTTCGGCGGGCTCGCCTGCGTGATTGCGCACCCGATTTCCTCGGCGGTTCTGGGGAAAATAGGATACTCGCGCTTCAACGCGCTCGCGCTTCCCGGCGCATCCGCGGAATACGCGATTTTCCAGCTCATGATTGCCTTTGTAGGCGTAGCTGCGGCGTGCGGCGTGGCGGGTTTCGCCGCGGCGCGTCCGTCGAAAGCAAAGAGGAGGCGGTAAAATGGCACGCGGAACGTTCATGCTGTTCGTCGCGATACTTTTCATCGCGTGGGGCGTGCTTGAAATAGGGAAGCAGATGGGTTGGATTCCGCGCATCGATTTCCCGTGGTTCGCGCTCCTGCTCATCGCGGTGGGGCTCGCGCTTCTCGTGCGCTACTTCCGCCGCGACAAGGTGATGTCATGGTGCTAGAGGATTGGGACGCACCCGCGCTGGTGAAGGCGTCCTTCAAGGCGGGGCTCGGCGCGCTCGTCATAACCGCGATAGGGATGTATTTCTGGAAGGGCTGCCTCTGCGGCTTCTCGAAAACCGACGGCGCGTGGGCGCTGCTTTCTTTCGTGTTATTGTTCGTCGCGTTCTTCGGCTGGTTCTGGCTGCGCATAAAACGGAGGGGGCGCTAGGATGCAGTTCCGCAGGGAGCGCAGGAGCGGTTCCCCTCGCAGGGATCACGCGCTTCTGACTCGCGTTTTCAGCGCCAAGGGCATGGCTGGTTTGGAGGACATATTCGAGCTGTCCGTTCCCGAACGCATTCAGGAACAACTTCGCCGTATCCCGCCCGACCATCTCGAGTATGGGCACTCCACGGGAGTCGCGGCGCTTTCCGCGCGCATCGCCTGCAAGCTTGCGGAGATGCAGCGCGACAATCCATCGCTTTTCAAGGGAAAGGACGCGGAGGAACTTATGCTGTTGTCCGCCGATAGCGGCGCGTGGGCGTACGCGATGGGCAGGATCCACGACATAGGCAAGGTTTCCACCGAGGAGATGCGGGAACTTTTCCTCAATAATGCCGGAAATTGGGAAGACCGGGAAGACAAGGAGCAATTGATTCGCGCCAAGGAGAAGCACGCGGCGCTGTCTGCAAAGGAACTGTACCATTCCGGGCTTCCACCCCAAATCATCGACGGAGTTCTGTTCCACCATTATCCGAAAGGCTATCCGCATGGTTTCGACGAAATCGAGCACCCGCCGCTCGGCGCGCGAATTCTCGCGGTCGCCGATTCTCTTCATGCGATGTGGACGCGGCAGGTAGGCAAGGCTGGCGGATACATCAAAAGGCGCTCTCTCCGCGAACAGATGGACGATTTGCTTTCCAAAAACGGCGCGCACGGCTACGACCCGCGCGTAACCGAGGCGCTCTTAAAACTCGTGCGCGAAGAAAACAATCTTTTCATGAGGCGCGTTTCCCGTTCGCGAAGCCTAACCAGCGGGATAAAACACCTGCCGATACGCCCCGGACGCGAGCCCCGCGACCTGCCTTAGCGAGTTTTCTCCTTATCTCGGTGCTCGACACATCGGGAGTTTTCGCATCCAACACGACAAAATTCGCAGCCAGTTTTTTCGCGGGCATCTTTCCGCGCTTCACGACGACGAAATCCAGGCTTTTCTTCAGCGCCGCAGCCTCGTCCCAGGAATTCAGCGAATTCAGCAAATCCGAGCCGATAATCCACGAGAAAGCAGTGCGCGGATAACTGCGTTTTAATGCCCGAATCGTCTCGATGGTTTTTCCGGTTCTGTTGTATTTCTCTTCGAAATCGCTGACTCGGACGCCTCTTATGCCGCCGAACGCGATGCGCGCCATCTCCATCCTCGTTCTGAACGGAGCGAGCTTCTTTCCAGCCTGCCTCCAGCACGGCATCACCCACACCTCGTCCACAAGACGTGCTCGCAGAACTGCCTTAGCAGCGGCGACGTGCCCGTCGTGCGGAGGGTTGAACGAACCGCCGAGTATCCCGATTCTCATTCCGTCACCATCGAGAAATCTACGCCGCGCGCGTCCCTCGTAAGCGAGCCCATGGAGACGAAGTCGGGTTTCAGTGCCGCGTATTTTTTCAGATTCGCGGGAGTGATGCCGCCTGAAATTTCAATTGCCGCGTTTCCTTTCTTCCTTATTTCCGCTACCGCCCTTTTAGCTTCCTTAATCGGCATGTTGTCGAGCATGATGATCGGCACGCCCGCTTCCGCGGCGGCAACCGCCTCCGCAACCGAAGAAACCTCCGCCTCGAACACGCCGTGCTTTTCCCGCACGGCAACCGCCGCCTTCCTTATTCCGCCCATTTCGCGCAGATGCTGCCTCTTTAGCAAAATCATCTCCGACAAATCCGCGCGGTGCGGCAGCGCCTCGCCCAAAACCGCGGCTTTCTTTTCGAATACCGAAAAGCCGGGAGTGGTTTTCCTTGTCACCGCCACCTTCACGGGCGCCGCGAGCCTCGCCGCTTCCGCGCACGCGGTGGCAATCCCCGACATGCGCGACATGATGTTGAGCGCGACTCTTTCGGTTTCGTAAAGAGAACGATTTAGCCCTGAGATGCGCATGATCGCATCGCTTTTCCTCGCCTTTTCGCCGTCGCGCTTCAGCGTCTTCACAGTAAGCCCGTGCTTTTCAAAAATAAACGCCACCTCTTCAATTCCAGCGAGAGTGCATTTTTCCCGTGTGACGATTTTCGCCTTGATTTCGCGGAGCGGAACAAGCGCGCCCGTCACGTCGCCTTTCTCGACATCGTCCGCGACGAACGATTCCAGCCGCCTTTTCATGTCGTCGGTCAGCATTTAATCACAACTGGCGGTTTTCTTTTGTGTTCGGTCGCAGAAACGCGTTTGCGCAGTCCTCCCTTCCTAAGTAGCGCGTCCAACTCCGCGTAACTCATTCCCAGTTCGCCCTCGTCCGTCTGCCCTTTCCAAAGTCCTGCAGTAGGTTTGCGTTTCAAAATGGCAGTTGGCGCTCCAAGTCGCTTAGCCAGCGCCATTACTTCCGTTTTATACAACGCGCCCAATGGAAGGACGTCGCATCCGCCGTCGCCGTATTTGGTGAAATATCCCGTAAGGAGTTCGCTCTTGTTTCCAGTTCCGACGACCAGCGCCCTGTTTTTCCTGGCAAATGCGTAGAGCAATGCCATGCGGACGCGAGCCATCACGTTTCCCCTACCTACTCTGTCATTAGTTCCCGTCGCATCGCAAACCGCGTCAACCGCCTTCCTAATGCTCGCTTTCTTCAGTCGCACGCCCGCCCATTTCGCCGCCGTCTTCGCGTAATTTTCCTCGCCGTTCCCGAAATAGGGAAGATAGTACGCCGTCACGTTTTTTGCGCCAAGTGCCCTTGCGGTGAGGAAGCATGCGAGCGCCGAATCGATGCCTCCGCTGAGCCCGATGACCGCCTTCGTCGCGCCAGCCTTCCGGAAATAGGCGCGCAAACCCGAAACAGTTCCCATAACCCGTTTTGTCTTCTTCGGTTTTTAATAATCGGCAATCAAGACGCCTTGGCTTCGCGCTCCGGAAAAGTGCAAAAATGTCCTCTTAAAAACAAAAGGGGGCATAATCCCTTCGTGCTCAGGGCTTGCGTGATTTCCAACGACTCCGAGAAGCTGGAGAAGTGCCTTACTGCTTATTCGGCGCAGACGAAGCGCTTCGTAGTCGTGGACACGGAAAAAACACACGAGGAGAATGAAGCAACCATTGCGCGTCTCAAACTTGACGCGCTTCATGCAACCGAGACATCCCTTTCATCCTCCTCCTATGCCTCCCTCTTTTCAGGCGGCTACGGCGGATTCCGCAACATTTGCCTGCTGCTTTGCGCGAAGGACGGTTCGGACGCCGCTTTCTTTGATGACGATACCTTGCCTGCCAATGATTGCGTCGCCAGATACGAAACCCTTTTCTCCGAAGGCAAGAAAATCGTCTGCGGAAAATATCTGAAGCATGCGAGCGGAACCGCGCATCTCGTGCTTCAGGTGATTTCGGTTCTGAGGGAAAGGCAGAAAGGCGCGGACGCGGAGGATTGCAAGCGCCGCCTTTCATTGCTCTTTGCAGGCGTGCCGAAGGAGATAAACGAGGTTCTAACCAGCACGAGAGCGAGCGGAGGAAACCTCGGGGTTTCGTTAGATTCGCTTCGCCGCTACTGCTTTCTTCCTTCCCCTTACCGGTTGGAAGACGGTCTGTTTGGCTCTCTCGCCACCCGCTATCTCGGCGAAGGCGCAGTTTATAGCCCTCTCGACAAAACTGAAGCGGCCGCCCGCTTGCCATTGGTATTCCACGAAAAGACGCCCGTGAAAAACGCGCTTGTGAACAACCTCAGAAACGAAATCAAGGGCGCCGCGCTCGCGTACTGCGTCGTGGCGAAGCTCGATGGAAAACCCGTCGATGTCCAGACAGCTGCTTCCGTCGCTTATGAGGAATACCTCCTTCCCTACCTGGCGCAGAAAAACGAGCAGCACTCGCTTTCGAAAACTGCGGCGGAACTGGGGTTCGCAGACGAGTTCAACGCAATTATTTCAATTAAACCGGAGAAAATAACGCCTTCGGAAGATGAAGCGGTTTCACTCGCATCCTCATTCGTTGCTGCCCGAAGGGCATGGCATTCTGCGCTCGAATGGGCGTCCCGAAGTTAAAAACAGTCTTTGGCTAGCCACATTTTGCATTAGGATTGTTTCTCGTCGCATACGCCTTTTAATCAGTATGCTTTTGTGCTTCGTATGTCTAAAAACGCATTTCAATGTAAAATACTAGCTAATTTAAACTTAAAAATCTACTTTCCCTAGTGTTCTTAGCACTTTTGTTTCTAGCTTCTGCAGTTATTTTAGGAGTTTCACTCTCGAACATTTTTTTTGCCGAAAATAAGCTATTTTATGGCATAGTACTGGGCGTTTTCTTTTCCAGTTGGGTTTCCTTTGTTTTGGCTTTCATTCTGGGTGTTTCTGCCCTGAACGTGATTTGCTCCTCGTTGATTTTATTGTTTGTTGCGTTTCTATTGTTTCATAATAGGTCGTTTAACTATCATTCTCTTTTCTCCTTTAAACCATGGCTTATTTTTGTTGTTTTTCTTTTTTTCACGACGATAAATCTACTATTTACTTTCCAAAACTCTCCGTCGGGAATTCTAACAATCCTACCTGACACCGATTTTCACTATTCTGTAACTGCCTCTTTTGCTTTGGGTACGAACTTCCCCCCAGTCTACCCCTTCCTTTCAGCGGAACCGCTTACCTATTATTTTCTATTTGATTTTTTCAGTGCAATTTTGGCAGTTGGCGGTTTAGACCTTTTAAGCGCTTTTATAACCTACAATGTACTTATTCAGACTTCGCTTGTTTTCTTGCTGTTTAGTCTTTCTAAGAAGGTAGTTGGAGATTCCGCTTGGGCTAAATTGTCGTTATTTCTCATCTTATTTGCAGGTTCGCTTTATTTTTTTGAGGCGCTTGGGCCGTTTGGTCCCCCCGAACAAGTTTTTTATTCGATATCAACGACCCAGCGATGGGACAGTCTTGGTTACGCTTTTTTTCCAAACGCACATCAACTTTATTCGCGTTCCTTTTTGATGGGTATTGCCATATCTTTGATATGTTTTGAGTGGTTGTTCGAAGGGCGAAAACCGAACTTGTTCTTAGCTTCGTTAATAGGCCTTCTACCTCTATTTCATGCTTCGTTTGTACCCCTAGTTGTATCTTTTTTCGCGTTTGGAGCAGTTTCCGTTCTTAAAAAGGAACAAATTGAGCCTTGGGCTAAGTCTATGTTCGCAGTCGCTTTTTTGTCATTGCCACAGATTATCTACCTCACGACAAACAAATCTATCCCATTAGCATTTCATTTTGGTTGGACTAATTCTGACGCCGGAATACTACCCGGTCTGTTTAATGTTGTAAAAAATTTTGCAGGTCCGTTATTTTTATTTTTTGTCGGAGTTTTTGCCGTCGGAAGCGGTCGACGCCGTAATTTATTGTTTTGTTTTTCATTACCCTTTCTTCTTGGTATTTTATTCGAATTCTCTCCGTGGTCGTTTGACAATATAAAAATGTTTGCTTTTTGGGCGCTAGTTTCCGCCATTTTCGGAGTTCTATGGTTTAGGCGTATGTGGGAGAAAAACTCGATTTGGTCAAAAGCACTTTTAATTTTTCTTCTTTTTGCTATTACGATTTCTGGCTTTTTCACAACTCTGGGGTTTCTGCTAATTCCCAGCCCGTCCCTTATATCTAAAACGGAACTTCCTGTCTGCGATTTTATCAAAACGGAATTGCCTCCAAACGCAATCATATTAACTTCTGGAGAAAAATCCTGCGCCTATATTACGACTGGTCGTAAGGTCTTTTTCGCAGAAAATTCAATTCTTTTTACTCACGCCGTCAACAATCTCTCGAAAAGACTTGAAGAAAATATCGAAATGTTGGGGGGCAACTGTTATTTGTTGAAGAAATATGGAATCGATTACTATTATGCTGGCGGTTATTCTCCCATCAACGAGCTAAAAAGCACAGAAAAGAAAATTTTGGAAAAAAGTGTCTTAATTTTTCAAAATCAAGGAAATAAGCTTTACAAAATAAATTGTTAGCGCAGACATCCGAGACTCCTTCGACCGTACCAACCCTTTAAAAGGCGGCATCATTAGCAGAATCTGCGGAGTGGGGGGCATTGAAAAATAAGCTGCTGGTTGGGTTTTTGAGCATTATTCTCTGTTCCAGCTTTAGTTTTGCTGGACAGCAGACATTAAGTGCGATGTCAGATACGCACTGCATTCAGAGCCAAGGCACCCCTGGCGATCAAAACAATAACTACGGCACGGTTACCCCCATAGTCGCTCAGTGTTCGTATTCTGGAACTTTTTGGGCTAATTATCCAATAGTTAAATTTGACCTAAGTGCTCTGCCCGATAACATCGTTTCCATTGATTCGGCAACAGCATATATGTACGCGGAATACGCTTGGCAAGATCCTATGCAGGCACCTTTTCAAGGGACTATATACGTTCGTAACTCAACCAATCTCGATTGGGGGGAATACGCCGTAACATTTAATAATTTCAATTGGGATGGCAGTCCGTCCATAGCCGGAGTTAGTTACGCTTCGTCATCCGCTCCTCGTTGGGATCACTGGGATGTCAAAAGTATGGTAAGCTATGCATATAGCCGCGTTCTATCGAAAAAACTGTCTTTATGGTTTAGTAGATCCGCATCAGGTCTTTCTTCTTGCAATAGCGGGGCCGGTGTGAACTTTCGTTCAAAAGAATATGGCGGAACTGCTTATGCTCCATATTTAACAGTTGTTTATACCCAAAACACTCCGCCCTCCGCTCCAGCCCGCATTTATCCTGGCAACTCTCTAGGACAAACAGTTAGTGGCGTAGTTAGGGTTTCTTGGACTGCTTCTGCGGATGCCGAACAGTTGGAATCCTCTCTGGCTTACGATGTGGACTATTCGAGCAATAGCGGACTTACCTATTCGGATATGGCGATGACGCCTCTAGGGCAGACCTATTATGATTGGAACACGGCGCCCTTGACGTCAGGGGCGCAATATATGATTCGCGCCCGCGCCTATGATGGATATGCGTTCGGTTCGTTCAACTATAGCCAATATACTTTTTCTCTAGTCGTTTCGTCATCCCCGGCTCCGTCACCCTCACCATTCCCCGCCATAGTGCCATCGCCCAGTTCTTCTCCCTCGCCTTCGCCCGAAGCGTCGCCCTCCACGTTTCCGACGCCGACGACCGAACCGTCGCCTTCGCCGGAGGTTTCGCCAACGCCGTCGGCTTCGCCTTCGGCAAGCCCCGAAGCGAGCGCAACGCCGACAACGGAAGCGACGCCCTCGCCTTCTGGCTTGATAATCGTTTCCGATGATTGGAGTGGCGGACCTGAGGAACCCGCAACGTCTACCGTGGCTGCAACTCAAGATGCGGAAGACGGCGTGCCTTCCCCCTCGCCCGCTTTATTGGGCGGGGTAATTGACATCCGAGTCCCCGATACCCTCATGATGGGTTCGCAGCGCATAGTAGTTTTCAACAATGGCGAACCTGCAAACGGAACGCTCGAGATAACCGATTCAGGCGGGACTAAATATGTGCGCATACTCGCGGACGACGGGAGCGTGGATTTCTTCTTCGACGATGAGGGTAACTGGAAAATCCAGTTCATGAACACGACGAAGATTATTCGCGTGACAAAGAAAAAGGAAACCCCCGTGGTACCGACGGAACTAGTGCCAAAAACTACGCCGAAACCAATCACTGGCTTGGTTACGGCTGCGGGGTACGGCGAGTGGCTGCAGTGGTTCCTGCTGCTATTGCTGCTCCTCGCATTGGCGTACTTGATTTACAAGAAGCTCTATGCGGTTGTTTCGCTCACCAAAAAGTTCGATGGCAAGAAGGTGACGCTGAGCGTCACGAACAGGAAAGACGATTTGCATTCCGTTATGCTACTTGACGTCGCTCCCGAAGGAAGCAATGCGCACGGATTTTCCGATGAGCCCGATGAGCGCAAGGAGACGATTTCGGGAGACGTGTTCAAGTGGAAGAAAATCGACTTGAAACGTGGCGAGAAGTGGAGCGTATCATACTCGCTTGACGGAGCCAAGGGGAAAATACTGAAACGCGCCGAACTCACTGCCGACGGCGTCCACTCGTTAAGTTAA
Source organism: Candidatus Norongarragalina meridionalis (assembly GCA_902384935.1). GTDB lineage: Archaea > Micrarchaeota > Micrarchaeia > Norongarragalinales > Norongarragalinaceae > Norongarragalina > Norongarragalina meridionalis. Next base: position 71,502 of record CABMDO010000009.1, on the reverse strand, counting down.
AAAACGCCCGCGTGTTATCGCTTGGAGGGTGATTAGCGTGCGTTTGGCAGTCCTGTTTGCGCTCGTCGTCGCGATTTCGCTTTTCGGTTGCATCGTAACCGAAGAAGAGGTTCCTTCGCCAACGCCTGGGCCCACTTCGATTGCGACGCCCACGCCGACTGTGAACGCTACTCCCACATCCACGCCGATTCCTACGCACCATCCGTCGCCATCGCCTACCGCGACAATCGCCGCGTCGCCAACCCCCGAACCGACATCCACCGCGCCCAATTGCGTGATTTCCGCGGACCCGAATACCGCGACGGGACCGTTTACCGCCAGGATAGTCGTAGCGTTCAGAAACGTTCTTCCTTCTACCGCCGTGATGAAATGCATGGCGCCTGAAACTGGGCAGACCGTGACGCTCGGCGCGAGCGGCGTCGGCGGGCTCGAGTGCACCTATCCCGCGGTTCCGTCCAACGAGGCGTTCGTCGCGAGCGCGACGTCGGGCACCGTGAACTGCAGCGTCACGGTTGCGGACATGTCCACGCCGTTCCCGCTGATTACCGGCGTGATTAACGATTCGATAACCACCACTAGCGCGACGATAAGTTGGACCACGGACCAGTCGTCGGATTCGCAGGTGGAATACGGCCTAACCTCCTCGCTCGGTTCCACGACAACGCGCGACGCGACCCTGAACCTATCGCACGCAGTGGCCCTTTCGGGCCTGACGCAGAATACGACGTATTACTACAAGGCGAAGTCGTGCAACTCGGTAAGCGCGTGCACCTATTCCGACCGGTATTACTTCACGACAATAGCGTCGAACGTTACCGCGTCGCCTTCGCCGAGTCCGTCCCCCAGCCCGTCGCCTAGCCCTTCGCCCAGCCCGAGTCCGTCGCCGACAGCCACGCCCACGCCAGCCGCATGCGTCCTTTCGGCGAACCCGTCCACGACTAGCACCACCAGCACTATAACCTTAACGTACACCGATTTCAGCGGAACGCTGACGGGCTCGATAAACTGCGGAAACGGCAACACGATGACGCCGTCCTGCACTACGGTCCCGAGCAGTTCCTGCACTTCGTCGTGCGACTACACCGGAAATACGACGGGTTCGTATAGCGTTACGGGAACACTGAATTCGACGACGTGTACGGGCGCAAGCGTTACAGTGAGTTAGCGTACTTTTTGCTCAGCCACGCCAGTTCGTCCAGGCTCAGGGAACGCACGCGCCTGTCCTTCACTTCCAGCGAGTCGGCGAACTCGCGCAGTTCGTCCTTTTCCTTTTTGAGCGCGTAGGCCGAGTGCTCGAACGCGTTCCTGATGGTCTGGTTCTTGTGCTGGAACAGCGCATTCACGAGGTCCGCATCAAGAGGCACGGGTTTCGCCTTCCGTTTCAGAAGCACGAGGATTGAGTCGACCTGCGGCTGCGGGTCGAAATGTTCCCGCGTCACCTCGCCGACAAGCTCGACATCGGCTTTCGCCTGCGTCATAACCGTGAGGCGCGAATAATCGTCCTCGTCGGGTTCCGCGACGAGCCTGAGGGCGAACTCCTTCTGGAGAAGCACGACGGCTTTCTTGAAGTCGCTTTCCAAGATGCGGAAAAGAAGCGGCGACGACAGATGGTACGGAAGATTGCTGAAGACGGTGTCGAAGCCCGCGCTGTTGAAGGAAAGCGCGTCGGCGTGTATCACCTCGACGTTCTTCGGCGCGTTCTCCGCTAAAGTGCGCGCGAGTTTGGCGTCGATTTCTATGGCAACGATGCGCTTTGCCCTCTTCGCAAGAGCGCGCGTGAGAATCCCGGTTCCCGCGCCTATCTCCAGCACGGTTTTGCCGCGCAGCGGTATCGCAGCTGCTATCTTGTCGGCAATCTCGTCGCTGTTCAGGAACACCTGGCTCAGGCGTCTCATACGTGCTCGCGCTCGACGAACGGCGGCTTGCAGAACAAGTAGTATTTCGCGTCGCCCGCCAGTTCGTGCATGACGCGTTCGAAAATAATCGTGCTTATGCTCGTCAGATGCGGAACGCGCTTCTGTATGTCCGCGTAGGACTCGAACGGCTTCTTGTCGCGCTCGTCCAGCATCGCGCCCAGGTGCTTCTTCCCTATTCCCGGAAGATGTTCGAGCGAGTGGGCGTGTATGTTTATCGCTCCCGCGCGGTTGATGAATCCGACGAACTCCTGCTCGCGTTCCGTTATCGCCTTCTTGACGAACTCCTCCAAGCCTTTCTGGCCGTTGTTGGTCAGATCGCGGAGCAGAACGCGGCCTTTGATGTGGTCCACCTTGTCGCGCTCCGACGCGCCGATGTACAGCCGCTCTCCCTGCTTCACTACGGTGTCCGGCTTGAGCACGAGCTCGAGAAGCGTGAAATACGTTTCCCCGACTACCTGCGCAATGGGAACCTTCTGCGCCTCTCCCGCCTTGCCGTGGGGCAGGAAATCCAATACTACTGCGAATTCTTCCCTTTTTGGCATACAGTGTGCCTCCTCACTTTTTGCCTGTGAATTTCTTAACCGCCTTCAGTATGTTCTTGGGCAGTTCCGCGTCCGACGCCTTGCCGCCGAGGATGGTCTTGACTTCCTCCTCCTTTTTCGGCAGGACCGACGCTATTACGGTTGCGGAGCGTTCGTCCACTCCCATGCCGATAAGCTCCTTCCTGAGCTCCGCGGCTTCCTTGTCCGTGATTTTCGCGAACGCCGTCAGGTAATCGAAAGTGTTCTGCTGCTCGTAGCTGAGCGCGCCGTCCTTCTGCCTCTTTTCGAGCACCGCCAAGGCTTCGCTGTAAGCAAGCGGTTTTTCGGATACGAGTTTCATTTGGCGATCTTCTCCATGTGCTCGTTGGAAAGCACGAGCGTCTTCTCCTTCTTTCCGTCGAGAACTATGACCTCGTAGGCGCGTCCCTGCTTCCCTACAATCCTGCAGGTGCGCCCATTGAAGCGCAGGTTGTTCACCGAGCCCTTGCGGGTCTTCGGGTTGGCGCGCACGCGTGCTACCTCGCCCGGCTTGAACTCGGTGAGCCTGTTGGTTATGGCTACCAGTCCCTGTCCGCGCATGTTGCGCGAGTGCTTCGAATATGAACCGTGCGTTCTCCTCATTTCAATTACCTTTGAGATGACTCACCATAACAGAAGCGGCGAATCCCCTTCGGACTATTGATAGGGTTGTCCGCTTTTTAATACCTGCGCTACGGCTCCCGGTGCCCGTATATAAACGTTTAAAAACAACCTTCGGCTTAACTATTTAAAGGTTTGGGTGATTTGCATGGCAAAGAAGCCGAAGAAGCGCGTGAAGATGGACACGAGCTTCAAAGTCGAAAACATCGTCGCTAGCGCGAACCTGAAGGTCGAGCTGGACCTCTTCAACATAGCCATGAAGCTGGACAACGTCGAGTACGAGCCCGAGCAGTTCCCCGGCGCAATAATGCGCCTCAAGGACATCGGAACCACGCTCCTGCTCTTCAAGAATGGAAAAGTGATATGCTCAGGCGCGAAAACCGAGAAGCAGATAGGGCAGAGCATACGCAGGGCCGCCGACGTGCTGCAGCGCTTCGTGACCGCAAGACCGTAAGGCAGGGCTTTTAAAGTTGCAGCGCTTCGCGGCCTAGTCTTGTAACTGAGGAAACTTACTTTTTCCCGGGTAGCGGATGGTCTTTCAGGTATTTTTCGTATTTACTCATTAAGAATGTAACCGCTCTTTCCTGAGCTGCTGTTAGTGGGACGTAAGTGGGCATTATCCACGGTTTAGCAAGAACAATTCTTACGTGATCCTCAAAAACTTCTTTGGCAGCATCCATGGAAGTTCCGGTCGCGTGCAATACTTCGTTAAGCGATTCTGGTTCTCTCCTCAGCTTTTCTTTAGCAGACTTCCACTTCATATGGACGACTTGGCCAGGTAACAGACGTTCCATCTCCATATCACCAATAGTCCCTTCCCGACGGGAGTATTTAACTACGGCTGTTTTCGCAACCCTTTTAAAGCTCGCCTGCGCGTATATGGTTGGACAGCGGCCATAGGAGTGGCGTAACACCCAGTCCCATTTCGAACCTGGAAGTAAAGGCCACTTACGACTTTGCTGGTACTGCCATCTGGCGGGAAAGCGGGTTGCTGCTGCCACTCTTACAACCTTCTTACTGTGAAGTCTACCGCGGCGCGTTCCAGTCCCGCGGAATACGAAAGGAGGACGCGCTTCCCGGCAATGCGGCATTTCTTCCTGTTGCGAAGGCAGGCGTCGCGGATTTCCTTCAACGGTTTTTCAAAGGGATTGCCCCTCTCGCCGATTGAATAATAGTGAACGACGCATCCATCCTTCGCCGCTTTAAGCGCCGCGTCCAGAAAGTCGAACGCGCCGTGCGGCAGAGGCATGATGATTCTGTCCGCCTTGTAGCGCGGGAGAATAGCGTTGGCGTCGCCCTGCACGACCTCCACGGCAACGCGATTCGCGGCAACATTCTTTCTCATGGACGCCACCGCATCCTTGTTCTTCTCGATTGCAACGACGCGGCACTTCCTGTTTTTCGCGATGATTATCGCGTAAGGGCCAACGCCCGCAAATGGAACAAGGACGGTTTCCCCATCCTTCACTTTCGCAAGGACGCGCAGGCGCTCGGTGGAAAGGCGGGGCGAGAAGTAGGCGCGCGCCAAATCCACTTCGAAAACGCAGCCGCTTTCTTTATGGACGGTTTTCGTCCTTTTCTTTCCCGCCAGCCATTTCACCTGCTGGATGCGGAATTCCCCAGTTCGTCCTCCCGTCTTCAGCAGAACTGTTTTGATTCGGGGATTGGTTTTCAAAAGAATGGATGCGGCTTTTTTCACGTCACCCTTCCCGCGGTCCTCCAGAACGGCGATATCGCCCACGATGTCGAATGACGAGAGTCCCTGTTCCCTGAGCGAACGCGCGCCATGCTGTTTTTTTGGAAATATCTTTTGGGAATAGGAATGGGGGAACGGAAGCTCAATGCGCTTTGAGACGGGAAAATAGACGCGCTTCTCATCACTCTTCGCGCCATACCCGCTGAGCAGGGCGCCGTTCTCGCGCAGTATCGCTTTCGCTCTCTCCGCGTTCTTCTTTTCTACTCCGATCCCAAGCATGCGTTTTATTAGAGCATGCCCTTTTTTTATTATGGCGGACTGGATACAGGAGTACTTCATCAACCCGCTGGCGCAACCTAACGCATACGCGCCGTACAACATCGTCAACACCGCGGTGTTCGCCGCGCTCGCGCTTGCGGCGGCGTTCCTGCTGTACTATTTCATAAAGAAGCTCCGCGTGAGAATTGACGCGCGGCTTTTCTACGCGATTATCCCGTTCATCTTCTTCGGGAGCGCTCTTCGGGTTTGGCAGGACGCGGGCTGGCTGCCGCGCGTCTTCGAAATCGGCGGAATCACGCTTTACCCGTTCGTGACGCCCGAAATCTACGTCCTCGTGTTCCTCGTGCTCGTCGTGGCGTACCTGCTCACGCGGAACCTCGAGTCGACCCGCAACGCGGGCATTCTTCTCGCCGCAATAACCGTGCTGCCGCTCCTGACGCAGGTAAAACAACCCGCGCTCGCCTTCGGCATCGTCGTGCTCGCGGCTGCGGCGCTCGCGCTGTTCATATGGCTCTGGTGGTACCGCGGGTTGCGCCCAACGATCCCTGAAAAGCTGGTGGTGTTCTCACAGTCGCTGGATGGCGCCGCTTCGTTCCTCGGCATCCAGTTCGGCAACTATTTCGAGCAGCATCTGGTCGGCGGATTAATCATGGGCATGTCGCCGATTTTCTTCTTCCTCGTGAAGGCGGCGTTCGGATTCGCGGTCGTGGAACTCCTGCGCAACGAAAAGGAGGAGGAGCGCAACTACATAATGCTGCTCATCATGATATTCGGGCTCGCGCCTGGTCTGAGGGATTTGTTGCGCATAGCGTGCGGCGTTTAGTACCCTTCCTTAGCGCCGAACCTTTGCAGTGCGAGCTTGAACGTTTCCTCGTGCCCAAGCCTCGCGGCGGCGCGCTTGTAGGCAACCGCGAACCTTTTCGCCCCGTAAACCGTGTGCCCCCTGCTCAGCGCGTAGATGAACATGTCGGCGGCGCGCTGGTTGCCGAGCTTTTGCCCCAGCGCATAGGCGTAGTTTCCAATCGCAGTGCCGACTACATATGGCGTTTTGCTAGGTCTGAGTAAATCTCCAAACCACTCGGCAAAAGGCCAGCGTTTGTTCACCAATCCCGAATTTATTTTTGAAACGTCAAGTTTTTCGGCTTTTTTAACAACAAATGCAGGGGTTCGATACCGTTTCTCAGATCTTCTCAGTTCCTCGAGGCGCATCGTTGCGCTTGCGAGCGGAGTCAATGCGTTTGTTCTGTCAGTTAACATGTGCGACGCTTCGTGAATTATTATGCCGCGGTGTCCCTCCTTCCTCGTGGGCGTCGCAAACATAAATTTGCGCGGCAAGGGCACGACCCTGCCACCCGATCCGATAAGCAGCGCTCTTAAAAATACGACCGCAGCGGGATACCACAATATCTCATGAGCCATGCCTTCCGGCGTAGGATTGGTTGTCGCGTAGGCTAATAACGGAGTGCCGAGTGCCGCAGCTAGTTTCCACCGCCCTTTTCCGCTGAAATAAGAGCGGCGTATGACGTCGCGCGCGAGCTTCTTCCTTTCCTCGGAATTCAGTTCGGGCTTGAAGGTACGTATCGCCTGCAGAACCTCGCGGTTGATTCCGATGCGCTCGTACGCGTCGTTGGGCCATCCGTGCGCCCTGCGCCATTTCGCGTATTCCGGGTGCAGCGCATCCCACGCCTGCGCGTGCAATTGCAGTGTAGTAGGAGCTTTCCTGCGGCCGAAGAGCCTCATGAGAGTATCGCGATTCTTCCGAAATATAAGCGTTTATAGGAGCTTGTTGTCGGCGCCGCGCTTCATCTGCTCGTCGAGCGTAAGCAGGAAGATTTCATTCGTCACGCGCGCCGTCGCGTCCTTGAGATGCCCGCCGAACGCCTTTCCTTTTTCATCCGCGAGCGTAGCGTGCACGTGGATGAACGGCTTCCCGTCTTTCAGGGAGATGTTGCCCTGGAGCGACAGGAGCTCCATAGGCTTCTTGAAAACGCGAGTTTTGTATTTTCCTTTCTCGTAGTATTGCAGTTGAACGTCGGACATCATCCCTATTCCGTTTACGATGACGGCGCTCGCGATTCCGTGTTTTTCCAGCCAGGATTCGAGCGCGCATTTAAAGGGAGTCCCGTCCGAAAGGCGAACCAGCATCACTTGCACAGCAAAACCACCCTCGATTCGGTTTGTTCGTCTTTGTATTTATAGCCCGAGGCGTCCGCCAGCTCCTTCGCAAAAGCGCGTATCTCCTCGTGCGTCGGCATGTAGTCGGGCCCGAGCCGCAGGCGCGACGCGCCGAGCGCCATGTACGCCTTCGCCTCGACGAAGTCGGGCTCCGCCTTCGCGACGAGTTTGGCGTAGCCGTTCGCATCCTTGAGGTTCAGCCCCTTGACCAGGGTCAGGCGCATCACTTTGCGGGTTTTGAGCGACGGAAACAACTCGAGTGTTTCGTTCAGGCGTTTCCATCCGTCCTTTATCGTGGGCGCGCACGTTTTCTTGTAGGCGGCTTCGTCGGGGGCGCAGGACGAGACGTAGAGATTGGTGGGAAGGGTTGGCAACGATGCCAGCGTTTTTGGGCGGGTGCCGTTTGTTACGAGGAATGTGGTGAAGCCGCGCCTTTTGAATTCCGTTATCATTTCCCCTATTTTCGGGTAAAGCGTGGGTTCGCCATCCAAGGAAATCGCTGCCTGGTTCGGATTCTGCGCTTCTCTGAACTTGGCGATATTGATGTCGGGATGGCCTTTGAATCCGTTGAGAAGAAGGCGCTGCGCATCAATGCAACCGTCGATTATTTCGTCGGGTTCGTCAACCGCGCCTTCCCATTTAGTCGAGAATAGTTTTGTGGATCTCCAGCAGAATACACATCTTTGCGTGCAGAACGGCAGCGTCGGCGTCATCTGCAGGCAGCGGTGCGAGGAGATGCCGTAGAATTTCTGCTTGTAGCAGAATCCCCTGTCGAGAAGAGCGCGCTTAGTCCAGAGGCATACCTTCGCCGCGCTGTGGCTGCCGACTATTACGTAGCCAGCCTTACGCAGGCGAGTCGCATCGTCCGCCGCAATCATCATATCAGGTTCAGCGCGTTGGCTGCGATTGCCGCTGCGAACACCAGCGAAACGGTGTTTACCACTTTTATCAGCGCGTTAAGCGACGGCCCCGCGGTGTCCTTGAAGGGGTCGCCGACTGTGTCTCCCACCACTGCTGCTTTGTGGGCGTCGCTTCCCTTTCCGCCGAACTTGCCGTCCTCTATGTATTTCTTCGCATTATCCCACGCCGCGCCTGAGTTCGCCATGAACAGCGCGAGCAGGAAGCCCGAGACGATTACGCCTGCGAGCAATCCGCCGAGCGCTTCTGCGCCAAAGAGGAATCCCACGACGAGCGGCGACGCAACGGCGATGAATCCCGGAACCATGAGTTCGCGCAACGCCGCGCTGGCGCTTATGTCCACGCAGCGCGCGTAATCCGGCTTGCCCTTGCCCGACATCAGCCCCTTGATTTCGCGGAACTGGCGGCGGACTTCCTCGACGATTTCAAAAGCCGCCTTTCCAACCGCCTTCATCAGGAAGGAGGCGAACAGGAACGGCAGCAATCCTCCGAGGAACAATCCCACGACTACGCCCGCGTTAAGAACGTTGACGGAAGTGAGCTGCGTTGCCTCAGCGAACGCTGCGAACAGAGCGAGCGCGCCGAGCGCGGCGCCAGCGATTGCGAATCCCTTCGTAGTCGCTTTCGTGGTGTTTCCGACAGCGTCAAGCGCATCGGTTACCTTGCGCACCGAGGGAGGCAGGCCGCTCATCTCCGCGATTCCGCCTGCGTTGTCGGTAATCGGACCATAGGCGTCGAGCGTGATTATGACGCCAGTGAGCGAAAGCATCGCAGCTGCTGCAATAGCAATGCCGTAGACGCCTGCGAGCGTGTAGGACGCCGCTATTGCCGCGACTATCAGAAGCACGGGCAGCGCCGTGCTTTCAAGCCCCACCGCGAGCCCCGAGATGAGGTTGGTTCCCGCTCCGGTTCTGGCGGCTTCCGCGACGCTCCTTACGGGCGCGTAATCCTTCGAGGTGTAGTATTCCGTGATGAGGAAGATGAGCCCCGTGACGACGATGCCGATTGCCGCCGCGAGCATCAGGTTCATGTCGGTTCCGAACCACGCGTAGAAGCCCACGAGTGCAATGGCCGCCGCCGCTATCACGCCCTTGTACAGCGCGTGCATTATGTTTTTCGAGGAACCGAGCCTTATGAAGAAAACTCCCGCGGCGCCTGCGAGCGCGCCGACGCTTGCGATTATGAGCGGGAGTTCGACGTAAGTGGGCCCGAGCGCCATGCCGAGGAGCATCGCCGCGATTATGGTCACGGCGTACGACTCGAACAAGTCGGCAGCCATGCCCGCGCAATCCCCGACATTGTCGCCGACGTTGTCCGCGATAACCGCGGGGTTGCGGGGGTCGTCTTCGGGTATGCCCTTCTCGATCTTGCCGACGAGGTCCGCGCCGACGTCGGCAGCCTTCGTGTAGATGCCTCCTCCCACTCGCGCGAACAGGGAGATGAGCGACGCGCCGAATCCGAAGCCAATGAGGGCGTTAAGGTCGCCGAACGTGCCGTAGACCGCGCATACGCCGAGCAATCCGAGTCCGACGAGCGTCATTCCCGTAACCGCGCCGCCGCGCACCGCTACGGAAAGGGCGTCCTTGAGCCCGCTGCGAGCAGCATGCGCCGCGCGCACGTTGGCGCGCACGGAAACCGTCATGCCGACGTATCCCGCGGCAGCGGAGCAGAGGACTCCGCCCAGGAACGCAACGGCGGTAAGCCAGCCGACGAAATAGCCGATGATGAGAAGCAAAACTACGACGAACGGGGCGAGCGTCTTATACTGCCTTCCGAGATACGCCGACGCACCTTCCTGTATGGCCGCGGCAACCGCCTTCATCCTGTCGTTGCCCGCGTCGAGCTTCAGAACGCTCCACGCGAGATACGCCGCGACGAGCAGCACGAACGCGCCTACTCCCAATCCGAACATTACTGCAGCAGTGAACACTACATCCCCACCTCGCTATTAAGAGAGAAAAAGCGGAAAACGCCTTTATTTCTTTTTCGGCGCGGGCTCTTCGGCGCCGCCCGGAGCCTGTCCTATCGGAATCTCGACGAAACGCACGTCCTCGTCGGGCGTAGTGTAGATTATCCTCACCACTCCCGAAACGAGCTGGTTGTCGTTGAGCTTGTCCACGAATGCGAGCGTAGTGTCCTCCTTGACTCCGACGGCGCCTTCGAAAACCGCGTCTACGGGAGTGAAACCCGCCTTCTTGAGCGCGTCTATTGTTTTAAGAACTTCGTCCTTGACTTTCATGCCTACACCCCGAAAAGAATAACGCAATCTATTTAAATACACCGTCGGCAAAAGGTATTACGCCCTCGGCAAAAGGTATTTAAGCAATAGGGCGGTTAGAAATTCGAAAATTAATTCGGAAGGTGAAAAGTGATGGTTAAATACGCTATCGCGAAACAACTCGCGGGAAAGAGGATTATCACCACCGACGGCGAAGAGCTCGGGCGTGTGATCGATTTGTACATGAACGCTCACACGGGCAAGCTCGAGTCCGTGCTGGTAGAGCCGAACCCCGATTCCACTTACGCGAACCGCGCGAAGAAGGAGGGCAGCGGACTGATAACCGTGCCCTACGCGGCGGTGCTCGACATCAAGGACGTGATGGTCGTCGACAGGAGAAACCTCGGCGACACCTCTTCCGGAACTGGATTCTGAGGCTGATTTATATGGTGTTGCCGTGCGAGGCTAGGTGCCCGAAGTGTTTCACGCAGACGGACGTCGCGTACGAGATGACGCACAACCCGTCGGAAGGGACGTTCAAGTGCGTGAACTGCTCCCGCGTCTACAAGGAGGACGCGAACGGGTTCCTTCGCTCCATCCAGTAGGCGCTTTTTTAAGCAATTCCGCTCCTAACTTACTCCGCGCTCCGATCGTCTAGTCCGGCCAAGGACGCTGGCCTTTCAAGCCGGTAACTCGGGTTCAAATCCCGATCGGAGCAGTTCTTTTTTATATCCGCAACGGTAACGCTTTTCATGCCGTCTGATTCGGAGTTGAAGAAAAAACTAACCGCCGAGGAGTACCGCGTGACGCAGCAGTGCGGAACGGAGCCGCCGTTCAGCGGTTCCCTGCTTCACGTCAAGGGCACGGGAAAGTTCGTCTGCAAGGTGTGCGGGAACATGCTTTTCGACTCCAAGACGAAGTTCGATTCTGGAACGGGCTGGCCGAGCTTTTACGACGCGATTCCGAGAAGTGTGACCTTCAAGACCGATACGAGCATTATCGTCCCGCGCACCGAGGTTCTTTGCGCGAAATGCGGCAGCCATCTCGGCCACGTTTTCGGCGATGGGCCGCAGCCTACGGGGAAAAGGTACTGCATCAATTCGGTTTCGCTGGATTTCAAAGACGAAAAGAAATGAGGACGTTCTAGCGTTTTTTCCTGTCCTTGAGTGTCAACGCGACGTGCAGCGCGAGCAGGAGGACGAACGGGATGATCAGGTCGTAGTGTATCTGGAACGCGAGAGGTTTCGTCAGCATCCCGAACGTCAAAGGCTCGACGGTTCGGTATTCGGTTATGCCCAAACCAGTCACTATGTAGACGATTATGACCGCCAGAAGCGTCCAGTGCACTATTTTCTTCCAATTCATGCGCTCATCCGATGAAGCTGCTGTTCAGGTCCCCTTCCTTCGCGTATCCCCTGCTTTCCCAGTATCCTTTGAAGTTCGTGTCGTTAGACAATTCTATCTCTGTTATCCATTTAACCCACTTGTAGCCCCACTTGCTTTCAGCCACGAGCTGGAACGGGAATCCCCTGTCGGGGCGGAGCGTCGCATTGTTCATTTTATACGCCATGATTATGTCGTTGTTGAAATATTCCAGCGGAAATCCCGACGTGTAGCCGTCGTAGGCTCGGAATATCACGGTTTTCGCGCCGGGAAGAGGCTTCGCTTCCTTGAGCAGGTCGCTGACTAGCACGCCTTCCCAGAGTATTTTTACGCTCCAGCCCTCGACGCAGTTGAGGTCCACGACTTTCGAGTAACGCGCGTGTCCGTTAACGACTTCGTCGTACGTGTAGCTGCGCGGCGTTTCGACGAGTCCCGTTATCTTCAGGCGGTACGCGCTTTCGTCCACGTACTGCGGTCCGCTTATGGAGTTTTCCCTGAAATCGTCGGCTGTTGAGAGCCGTTCGCCGTTGTATTCCCGCACCTCGACGCTCGGCAGCGCGGACGGCACGGTTCCGTTTTGCGTTGCAGGAGGCGCTTGCTGCACGCAGCCGAGCAGCGCTACGCATAAGCACAGCGCGATTAGCATCGGGAGCCTGCCCACGAAACCATTACGCCGCAAGAATTTAAAAACTCAGGTGAGTTCGCGCAGCGCGTCGGACGCGATCCAGCGCGCCGACGGGGAATCCTTCCTCAGAATCAGCTTGGCGGTTTTTACCGCCTCTTTTCTCAGTCTTCCGTTTCGCTTGCCTATCTGCCTCAACGCCCAGTTCGCCGCTTTTTTCACGAAATTGCGGTTGTCGTCGGATTCGCGGACGATGAGCGGCAGGAGTTTCAGGAATTTTCCGTCTTCGGCTTTCTTGTCGTGCACCGCCAGGGACGCCATGAGCGCGAAGCCCGCGCGCTTGACGAATTCCTCCCTGCGCGACGTCCACGCAACCGCTTTTTTCCAGGCGTACGGCGTCTTGTCGAAGAGGTTCATGCACGCCTGGTCGCATACGCCCCATGAGTCGAAATCCTTCGCCCAGCGCTCCATCTGCGCTTCCGTAACCTTGGCGGGTTCTTCAATCATCGTCGCGAGCAGCCGCGCCTCGTGAATTCCGGATGCCCAGAGCTTCGGCGCGAGTCCGTGGTTTTTTCCGATTTTCTTCGCAAGCGCGCGGATTTTCGGAACGCAAACGCCCAGCGTGTTTTTCGGGTTTATGCCGAAGCGCGACATGCCTTCGACGTTCTTCGGATTTGCCTCGGCGCGTAATTCGCGGATTATTTCATTGTATTCCATTTACGCCGCCCCGAACAGGAGAATCGCGAACGCGAGCAGCACGCAGTAAGCCGAAAACACGTAAAGCCTTCCTTTGCGCAGGAAGTCGAGCATCAGCCCTATTGAAAAATAGCCGACTATCGCCGCCGCCGCGGTTCCGGCGATTATTTCGGCGGTTCCGATTCCCGCGAACGAGAACGCCTTGACGCCCTCGAGCGCCGACGCGCCGAGAACCGCGGGTATCGCGAGCAGGAACGAGAACTTCGCCGCTTCCTCGCGCTTGATTCCGAGGAGCATTCCCGTGCCGATTGTGGCTCCGCTCCTGGATATTCCCGGAGCAACCGCGATTCCTTGTGCGACGCCGATAACGAACGCGGGAACGAATCCCAGCTTCCTTCCTTCGCGGGATAATTTTTCCGCGATGAAAAGGAACGCTCCGGTTATCAGCAGGGCTGCGGCTATCATCGGCATCCGCGAGAACATCGCTTCGAAGGAATCCTTGAACGCGAATCCGATTATCGCGGTTGGAATGAGGGCGACGGCAATTAGGGCGAGGTAGCGGGCGTCGCGGCGTTCCATTATTTCCGCGATTTCTTTTCGGAAATATACCGAAACCGCTATCAGCGTTCCGAGATGGAGCATTATGTCGAACGATACGGGCGCGCTTATGCCGAGGTAGTGCTGGGCGAGCGCCAGATGCGCCGAAGAAGAAACGGGAAGCCACTCGGTTATGCCCTGGAGCGCGCCGAGGAATATCGCGGAAAAGAGGTCCATCGCTTATCGTCTCAGCCATGCGTCGCGCACGCTTTCGGCTCCCGCACGCGCGCCGCGGGGATGGCCGTAAACTCCGCCGCCCATGATTATCATGACATCATTGCCCAGGAACGAATAGCGGGAAAGAGTTTTCGCGGAATCGCTGCCGCCGAATGCCGGAAGCGAAGGACGGAGCGAACCGAGTTTTCCGCGGCATGCTTTCGCGTTCGCCATTACTTTCGCCGCATCGCTCCCCATTCTCTTCCCGAGTCCGGGATTTCCGATTATGTCGAATCCCGCAATGCGTTGTAAAAGCGTAAGCACGTGCGGCGCGATTCTCGTGCAGGAAGCGGAAACGGTGAAGTGCGCCATCAGAGGGATAGTTTTCGGGACAAGCGAGGCGGACGTAATGCCCGCGGGGAACGCGTTAAGCATTGCCGCGTTTCCTCCATTCTCCGTCACGACGTCGTGCAGCTCCGCGATATTGTCGGCGTCGTCGGTTATGTTCGCGACGTAAAGTTTTTTCTCGCCTGTTTCCTGCTCCGCCTTGTGGAGTGCCCGCATGGTCAGGCGCACGCGCTGCGCCAGCCGCGAATAGGACTCGTCAGCCTGCATCTCGTCATCCTTTACCATGTCCAATCCGCCCGCCAGCCCCTCGTAGGCGAGTTGTGCGAACTCGGCGGGCTTCAAACCTATGTTGGGTTTCACCACGCCGCAGAATAACGGGCGTTTGTAAACGCGAAGGCGCTTTCGGATGCCCGCGACGCCGAAAGCCGGGCCTTTAAAGCCGCGCAGAAACGAGGCCGGAAGCTGAACGTCGGCGAGTTCGACGTTTTCAGCAGCGCCCGAGTAAAAAACGCCTTCCCCGGCAACCGCGCTCAGCATTTTGGTTATGGAGCAGCCGAAATTCTCTAGCGGGAATGCGATCGTCGCGCCGTTTTTAGTTGCGGAAACCACGCGGGCGGCGTGCTTTTTCCGCAAGTCGCGGTTTTTGTATTTCCAGATTACCGTGCTCGATTCTAGCGCGATTTTTTCGGCGGTTTCCCGCGCGGGAAGCTTCGCTCGGTAGGCGTATCGTGCAATTACCTCGCTCATCCTTCGAGCACCTTTATTGTCACGCTTCTTTCCTTGGGCCCGTCGAGTTCCACGAAAAAGACGCGCTGCCACGTTCCCAGCACGAGTTTGTAGTTTTCAACGGGGACGCACTCGCTCGACGGAAGAAAGAGCGCCTTCAGGTGCGCGTCGGCGTTCCCGTCCCCGCAGTGCGAGCGGTCGTGCTCGTAGGGCGGCTTCGGCAGGACATTCGCAAGTGCCCGCTCGTAGTCGCGCAGCAATCCCGCCTCGGATTCCATGATTTTTATGCCAGTTGTGGTGTGCTTCGTGGTTATGCAGGCGACGCCGCTTTTGATTTTGGCGGCTGCTCTTTCCACTTCTTCCGTAATGTCCGCGAATTCGATGCGCTTCTTCGTCCTTATTTCCATCGTCACACCCTGAAAGTTTCCCCGAGCTTCGGCACATCCACGGAAACACGCTTGAACTCGTGCGAGAGCGTTTCCGCAAACGCCGCCGCCTTTTCCTGCTCGCCGTGCATCACGTATATTTTCTTGAGCTTCTTCATGCCGCGCACGAGCTCGAGAAGTTCGCGCCAGTCGCTGTGCCCGCTGAACGGCGCCTGGTCGACTTCCATGTTCACCGGGATTTTCTCGTCGTCTATCGTGAGCACGTCCGCTCCCTCGAGCAGTTCGCGCCCCCGCGTACCCTTTGCCTGGAAACCCACGAGTATCACCTTGTTCTTCTTCTCGGGGGCCATCTTCTTCAGGTACGTGAGAACGGGCCCGCCGTTGAGCATTCCGCTCGTCGTGAGTATGATGGCGCGCTCCTGCGCTATCACGTCGGAACGGTCCTTGGTTTCGGGCGTGAAATAGAACTCGCTCTTGAAAGGGTCGTCGTCGCTCGTGAGTATGCGGCGCTGCACCTCTCTCTTTAAATAAATCGCGTTGTGGCGGTAAATCCGAAGCGCCTTCGTTATCATCCCGTCCAGGTAAATCGGCGTCTTCTTCAGCGCGCCCGAACGCAGGAAGTTCTCCAGCGTGAACAGTATTTCCTGTCCGCGCCCGATGGCGAACGTCGGGATGACCACCTTGCCGCCTTTGGCGAAAGTCGCGTTTATGGATTTTATGAGCGTGTTGGACGCGTCCTTTATCGGGACGTGCACGTCCTCCTTGGCGCCGTACGTGCTCTCTATTATCAGCACCTCGGCGTCGACGTTCCGCGCGGCTCCGTCGAGCAGCCTTGACGGACGGACGTTGACGTCGCCAGTGTAGAGAACCTTCTTTGAAAGGTTCAGTTCCGTCATCACGCTGCCGAGTATGTGCCCCGCCTCGTGGAAAACAACGTCGCCGTGCTTCGCGCCGAGCTCGAGCATCTTAGTTGCGCCCAGCATTTTTTTGACGTCTGGCTCCTTGTATGCGGACGCGCCCTTGTTGAGGCGTATGTAGTCCGCGAGAAGAAGCTGTATCAAGTCGCGCGTCGGCTTGGTAAGCAGCACGTCGCCGCGGTATCCTTCCGCGTAAAGCCCCGGCATGTACCCCGAATGGTCCAGGTGCGCGTGCGACAGAATCGCATGGTTCACGCGGCGTATGTCCCGCGCCTCGATGGCGGGGTAATGTTCGTCCTCGGAATCGAGTTTGACTCCGCAATCAAGCATGTAGCGCTTGCGCTTGTCGTCGATGACGACGCAGGAGCGTCCGACCTCGGAAGCTCCGCCGTAGAAACTAATCTCCAAACTAACCAATCACTCCGAAAGGGCGGAAGGCGGGAAGTTTCCTTCCCGCGTTCCCCATTTCTATAAGCTTATTAGGCGCGCCGACGTTAATAAAGCGTGGCTTTGGACGACCTCGTTTCGTTCATAAAGGCGAAAAAAGAGGGCGCGAAACCCGCGAAGGAAACGCACGCGCACGAAACGCACGACGGGGACGAGGGGCTTAGGGCGGCTTATTATCGCAAGATTATCGAGCGCTACGCCGAGGTGATAAACCTCGGGGAGCAGAAAACCATTCCCGAGCTCAAGGCGCTTGTGAACGCGGAAGACGCGGCGATAAAGGAGGCGGGAGGAAGGCTCTCGGCTGCTATTGACGGATATTCGTTCGAGGCGAAGTTCCTGGAGTTCGCGAAAAGCAGCCTTGAACTCGTGCGGAAGCTCCGCCCCATGCACGCGGATTTGGACATCTCTTTCTGGCTGTCCGCAAAGGATGTCTTCGAGTTGGGCGTGGCGGATTCCTTTGACAGGGCGGTTATTCTCTGCTCACTGCTGGCGTACGGCGGTGGGAACGCGGTTGTGCGAGTCGTCGAACTCGAAGGAGGGCTCAAGCACCCGGTTGTATGCTTCTCCTACGCGGGAGTATGGTACGTGCTGGACGCGTCTTCGGAGAACGAGGCGATGCTTTCGGGCCCTTCGCTCGAGGATTTGCTTTCTTCGCTGGCTTTCGAGGGAAGGCGTTTCACCAAGAGCCTGTACGAGTTCAACTCGTCGGAATACAATTCGTTCGAATAAACGCCGCGCGCAACGCTTCTACTTCATCAGGCGTTGCTTTTGGTATTCGCCCAGTTGCCGCAGCGTTTCCTTCCGTTTGTCTGCGCTCTGAACCAGTCTATTCACTGTGAAGTCGTAGACCTCTTCGCGCTGTTTGGGCGTCAATATTTTGTTATTAATGAGTTTTTTTATGCGCCTCTCATCCTTTTTGGGTATGTAATTCGGCAGCAGCGCGCCCAAGCCCAATGAAGTGCCCCCCACAGTATTTACGCCGATGTGGCCTAGTTGACTAAGACTCGTGGTGTCTGGAAACAACGCTCCGAACAGTGCGCCCAGCACCATCCCTCCGCCAACTTTTGCCGAAATTGCGAGCGTAGTCGGTTCCTTCGCCTTCTTTGCCAGTATTTTTATTTCTTTACTGGCGGTTTCAAGGAGTCTCATCTGTTCCGGTGTTTTTTCCTTCGACAAAATCGCTTCCCGTACCGCATCCCTCTGGAGCACTTCTGCGATTTCCTGCTCCGCATTCATGATTTTGGTATGGTGTTCGAACGCCGTTTTAGGGAACCTGCGTTCCCATAGCCTCAAATTATCGCGTTTTCCCGCTCTGCCTCCAATCGGCACATCATCACCTAAAAACACTTCCATCCCGCAAGTATATATAGGCGCCTTAGCGTAGTCGCGCGCAGGGGCAAGGCAAAGGTTTTTGTGCGTTACGCCCATAATTCCAGAAAGGTGTTGATGGGGGATGACGCATAAGGTTGACAAATCGAAGTGCTTTTACTGCGGGGGATGCGTGTCGTTGTGCCCGTTCACGGCGCTGACCCTCGTTGAAACTAACGTGGTGTGCGACGAATCCAAGTGCACGAAATGCGGCATCTGCGTGAAAGGATGCCCCGCGCGCGCCATAAGGGTAGAATGAAATGGCTGAACATTACGATGCGATTGTCATAGGTTGCGGCCCCGGCGGCTCGTTCTTCGCGAAAACAGCCGCAAAGAAGGGCATGAACGTCGTAGTTCTCGAGAAGAAGAAGGACCTGGGTTCGCCCGTGCGCTGCGGCGAGGGAATCGCGACGCAGTGGGACGCTTCCTACGGTTTGCCGCTCAACGAGAAAAGCATAGCGATGAAAATCGACGCCGCGATGGCAATCGCTCCGAACGGCACGACGTTCAAGATGGGTGGCGAGGGTGCAGTCGTCGAGCGCAAGATATTCGACAAGTTCCTTGCGATAGACGCGGCTAGAGCGGGCGCGCACATCCTGCCGAAAACCCTTGTTACGGATTTGGTGCGCGAGAACGGGAAAATCGTGGGCGTCAAGGCGAAGCGCTTCGGAGAAGAAATCGAATTCCGCGCTCCCCTCGTTGTATCCGCCGAAGGAATGGAGAACACCATCGCGCGCAAGGCGGGCATGAAGGTGCAGCACACGCTTTACGATACCGACGTATGCTACGAGTACGAGATGGCGAACGTGCCGTGCGAACCGATAATCGAGCTTTTCTTCGGGAACAGGATATCCCCGCGCGGATACGTCTGGATTTTCCCGAAAGCCAAGGATGTCGCGAACGTGGGCATCGGCGTAGGCGGCGAAACGGGCGCGGACCCGAAGGCGCTGCTCGACGCGTTCATCCGCGAACGCCCCGAACGCTTCAAGCACGCCGAGATAATCGAAGTTAAGGGCGGCGACATCAGCGTCGGCGCATCCTCGGAGCAGCTGGTTCAGGACAATTTCATGGTTATAGGCACCGCGGCGCACATGGTGGATCCGATTCACGGCGGAGGCATGGGGTTGGCGATCACCGCGGGCAAAATCGCGGCGGAGGTTGCCGCCGAGGCTCACGAACGCAAGGATTACTCGCGCGACGCGCTCGTCCGTTACGAAAAGGAGTGGCACGCGGGCGAAGGGGCGACGATGCTGAAGCGCCTGAAGCTGCGCAAGACCATGGAAGGGCTTTCGGACGACGACCTGAACTTCATATTCGAGAACGTCGACGGAAAAGACGCGGGCAAGCTCATGGACGGCGATTTCAAGCCCATTGTGGCGAGGCTTCTGATAAAGCGGCCGTCGCTGCTGAAGGTCGTAAAGTCGCTGATGTAGGAACGTTTAAAAGAAAGGTCGGGCAAACTAATTGTCCGAAGGTGTTATTCTTATGACTCACAAGGTAAAATACGACGACCTGACGAAGTACGAGCGCGCCCGCCTCGTGGGAGCGCGCGCTTTGCAGCTCGCCATGGGCGCCCCGCCGCTTATCGAAGTGCCGGAAGGCTCGATAAACGCGGTGCTGCTCGCGAAAGTAGAGTTCGAGAAAAAGGCCATTCCGCTGCAGGTTATCCGCGCAGCTTAATTTTCGGAAGCAATGCACGCTGCGGTTATGCTGCAGTGTTGCAGCCGGGCATTATTTCTTCGCGGCATTGCTTTACGGCGCTTTAGTTGCCCGTGCTTTTCTTCGTGAACAGCCACGCGCCCAGCGCTATCATCGCGGCGCAGAAAAGCGCGAGAATCCCGAAGTCCATCCATAGCGGCATCGCGCTGCTTCCCGTAAGCGCGCCGCGCATCCCGTCTATTCCGTAGGTGAGCGGGTCTATCATAGTCAGCACCTTCAGCCACGACGGAAGGTTGGTGAGCGGGAAGAGCGCGCCGGACAGGAAGAAAAGGGGCATCACGAGGAAATTCATTACCAGCTGGAACCCGTGCATGTCCTCCATCTTGGACGCTATGGCGATTCCCAAGCCTACGAACGCGATCGAAATCAGCACCATGAACGCGAACGCGGTAATCATGCCCGAAAGCGCGAAGGAAACGCCCAGGAACGGCATGATCAGCATGATTATCGCTGCTTGGGCGATGGACGTCGTCGCGCCTCCGAATATCTTGCCCGCGACTATGCTCAATCTGCTTACGGGCGCGACGAGCACCTCCTTGAGGAACCCGAACTGCCTGTCCATTATGACAATCAACCCGTTCGCCACGGACGAGAACATCAGCACCATGCCGATTATGCCGGGCGCGATGAATTCCATGTAGTTTCCGCCCGTACCCGAGATGGCGGAATTCAACCCCGTGCCAAGGAACAGGAGAAAGAAGAGGGGCATGCCGAGGCTGCCCGCTATGCGGCTTTTGGCGCGCACGAACCGCAGCAGCTCGCGCTTCCAGAGCACCTTGATGGCGGTGTATTCGCTCATCTGTTCCACGCCCTCATCCGCAGGCGCATCGTCTGGTTCGACGCCTTCTCCTCGCGGATATCGCTGCCGGTTAGCCTGAGAAAAACATCCTCGAGCGACTCGCCCTTCGTTTTGAGCTTCGAAGGTGCGTCGCATGCCACGATTTTTCCGTGGTCCACTATGCCGACGCGGCCGCAAAGCACGTCCGCCTCGTCTATGTAATGCGTGGTAAGTATCACGGTGACCCCCTTCTCGCGGTTCATCTTCCTGACGGAATCCCATATGTGGCGTCGCGTCTGCGGGTCCAATCCTATCGTGGGCTCGTCGAGGAACAGCACCGCGGGCGCGTGCATCAGGCCGCGCGCGATTTCGAGGCGCCGTTTCATGCCGCCGGAATAGTGCTTGACGAGCTCGTCCTTCTTGTCGTAAAGCTCCACGATTTGAAGCGCGTTCTCTATCGCCTTCTGCTTCGCGCCGCCGCGCATTCCGTAGAGTTCGCCGTGTATGTCGAGGTTTTCCCACGCCGTCAGCTCGTCGTCGAGGCTGGGGTCCTGGAAAACTATGCCGATGCTCTTGCGCACTTCGCTCGCCTGCGTTTCAACGTCGAATCCGTTCACCCGCGCCTTCCCGGACGTGGGCTCAAGCATCGTGCAGAGCATGGAGATGAGCGTCGTCTTGCCCGCTCCGTTCGGCCCCAGCAAGCCGAAGATTTCGCCGCGCTTTATGCGCAGGTCCAGGCCGTCTACCGCCGTGAGTTCCCCGTATTTCTTCGTGAGTTTTTCGGTTTCAATAGCGTATTCCATGCGAATCTACTCGTATCTCAGCGCATCGACGGGCTTCATGAGCGACGCAGTTCTCGCGGGCATTATTCCGGAAAGCGCGCCGATGAGGAACGAGAACGTCAGCGCGCCGATTATAAGCTCGGGCGTGAAGGACGTCTTCAGTATGTTCGAGCCCAGCGCCTGGGCTGCTGCAATCTCCGCCACCTTCGCTATGCCCGCGCCTATCGTGATTCCGACGAGCCCGCCGATGAGCCCGAGAATGCCCGATTCTATGAGGAATATCTGCAGGATGTCGCTGTTGCGCGCGCCTATGGCTTTCATGATTCCGATTTCGCGCGTGCGTTCCATCACCGACGTGTACATGGTGTTCATGATTCCGATTCCGCCGACTATCAGCGATATTGCGGCGATTCCGATTACAACCGCCTGCACCGCGCCGAAAACCAGGCTGAACGTCGCCATCAGCTGCTCCGACGTGGAAACGGAGAAGTCCTCTTCCCCTTCCTTTTCGTGCCGCCTGTCGCGCATCTTCTTTTCTATGGCGCTCGCCACTTCCGCGGGTTCGGCGCCGGGCGACGTCTGCACCATTATCATCGACAGGAGCTTGGGTTCGCTGAAAACGTCGCGCACGGTTTCCATGGGCGCGTATACGGACGAGTCGTCCATGCGGTTGCCCACGCTTTTCATGATTCCTATCACGCGCATGTCCCTGTTGTTCACCGTGATGACGTCGCCTATCTTCACCTTCTTCTTGTCGAACATGTCGGTCGCGAAGTAGCTTCCGACTATGATGACGTTCCTGTCAGTTCGCGTGAATTTCCTGCCCTGGACGATTTCGATGCTGTTCATGTCCTCGAACATCTTCATGTTCT
Organism: Candidatus Norongarragalina meridionalis; assembly: GCA_902384935.1. GTDB lineage: Archaea > Micrarchaeota > Micrarchaeia > Norongarragalinales > Norongarragalinaceae > Norongarragalina > Norongarragalina meridionalis. Next base: position 49,322 of record CABMDO010000009.1, on the reverse strand, counting down.
CGTCCGTGGGTATGCCGTAGATGAAGCCCGATTTCTTCACGCTCTTGAAATCCAGCGTGGCGCTCTTCATGAGCATGCCCGCAACCGCTTTCACGCCCCGCACGCGCTTTATCAGCGAGACGTCCTCGTCGGTGAGCGGATTCGCGGAAATCTCGCTCGCCATCGGCGACGACATCATCCCCCCGGCAGTAGCCATGATGGTGATTTTGTCGGTGCCGAGCTTCTGGAACTCCCCCGCTACGACTTGCTGCAACCCGTCGCCCAGCGAAATCAGGGACACCACGGCGGCTATGCCTATGAATATCCCGATGACGGTGAGGATGCTTCGGGTCCTCCTATGCGATATGTTGCGCAGTCCGAGCGCGAGGAAATCCCACATTCTACTTCTTCTTCACGAACCTCTTGTAGAGGTAGTATCCGATGTAGAGCAGCACGGCGACGCCTATGCCGACGACGATGATGTTCATGCCCGCCTTCTGCTCCAGGTCCATGTTGGTTATCTCTTCCTCGGTGTACACGCGCATCGTCGCGCTCTTCGTTTCGGTGTGCTGGCGGTTGCTGGCGTCGGTGTACGTGAGCTGCACGGGCAGGTCTATGGTGTGGGGCGCGTCCTTGGCGACGAATATTTTGTACTCGATGCTGCTCGAGTCGTCGCTGCTTATCGCGCCGACGTATACCTCGTTGGGCGAAAGCAGGGAATATGCGTTCGACGGGAGAAGCTTCGCGGTGAGGAACTTCACGTCGGATTTGCCGATGTTCACCACGCTGAGCGAGACGGTTCCGCCGGTGTCGGGGCGTATGATTTTCGTGTCCTCGAGTATGACGTCCATCCTCGGCGTCGCGCTTATCACGATTCCGACGTATTCCGTCTTTTCATACGTCTTGCCGAGTTCGTCGGCGTACGCGAGGTCGAGCGGTATCTTGTATACCTGCGGCTGGGCGCTCGCGTAAGCCATCACTTCGAAGTACACCGACTGGGACTCGCCGGGCACAAGCCCGCCGATGCGCCTCTCGGTGCCGCTGCCAATGGGCGCAATCGGCGTCGTGACGGATGAAAGGTCGAGTTTCAGCGCTATGTCCTTGAGCGACGTCTGCGCGTCGTTCTTCATCGTTATGGTGACCCGCGTCATTCCGCCCGGTTCCACTTCGGGCGGATTGGCTTCCACCTTGCCGATGGTGAGCACCGCGTCCTGCGGCTGCACGTATATCGTCGTGTTAGCGGCGCCCCAATCGTAACCGCCGGTGCGGCACTTTAGAGTCAGCCTGTTGTCGCCCTTCACCGCGTTCGCGTCAACGCGGAGCTTGAACTGCAGCACCGCGCTGGAATAGGGCGGCATGTCGCCTATGGTTTTGTTCGCGCTTTCCGTCGCATCTATGCTGAACGGGTAATCCGGAACAACCGCGCATTCGACGTCCGTCAGGGTGTCGCGCGCCTTCGTGCTTACGCCGAGCCAGAAGTCGACGTACTTTCCGGGTTCGGCGGGCTGCGGGGAATACCTGAGCGACGCGAGCTCAAGCTGCCCGCTCAGAACCGTCATCGTCGCCGCGAAGGCGAACGGCATCAAAAACAGCATTGCCAAAATCACTTTTTTCATCGACATCATTCCTCCTTTTCAACCATTCCGTCCTTTATTCGCACTATCCGCTTCGCCTTCTTGGCGAGAACGGGGTCGTGCGTTACCATGACCACTGTTACGCCCTCGTCCTTGTTCAGCGCGTTCATCATGTCCAGGATTTCCGCGCCCCTTTTCGAATCCAGATTACCCGTGGGTTCGTCCGCGAGCAGCACGTTCGGTTCGCCTACGAGCGCGCGCGCTATTGCGACGCGCTGCTGTTCGCCTCCGCTCAATTGCATCGGACGGTGGCTCGCGCGCTCGGTGAGCCCCACCTTTTCGAGTATGGCCTTCGAACGCTTGTGCCTTTCGTTCTCCGACACGCCCTGGAACATGAGCGGAAGCTCCACGTTTTCCGAGGCGGTGAGCGACGTTATCAGATTGAACGACTGGAACACGAACCCTATTTTCTTGCCGCGTATCTGCGCCAAATCGCTCTCGTGCAACTTCGAAATGTCCTGCCCGTCGAGAAGTATGGTTCCCGACGTGGGTATGTCGAGGCATCCCACCATGTGCATGAGCGTGCTCTTTCCGCTGCCCGAGGGCCCCGTGATGGCGAGGAACTCGCCCTCGCGCACGTGCATAGTCACGCCGCGCAGCGCGTTCACCTCGGTGAGCCCCATCTTGTAGGTTTTCTTCACGTCTTTGAGTTCTATGATGGATTTCAACGCAATACGCCCTTCCCTATGATTCCCGCAGCCTTGGCGATGCCGCGCACGACTTTCCTGCGCCTCTCGGGAGGCATCCTGAAAATCGCCTCCTGAAGGCTGTCGAGCTCTTCGAGGTCCTTCATGATGTCCCTTATCTCCTCGTCGCTGAACTCGTGCATTAGCCTGAGCATCAGCGGCGCCATCATGCGCAGCATGTTGCGCATGTGCCCGAGGACTTCCGCCCTTTCCTTTTCGAGGCGCTTCAGTCCGGCGGGCGTGATTTCGTAAATGATTTCCCTGCGTCCTTTTATTCCCTTCGAAAGCGCGGGGCGGATGTATCCCTTTGATTCCATGGCGCGCAGCGCGGGATAAAGCGTTCCGGGGCTGACGCGCCACTTTCCGTTCGTCAGGAATACGAAGTCCCCCGCCAAATCCTTGCCCGAATGCGGGGAGCGCTTCAGCTCGACGAGCGTGATAAGCTCGAGCATTCCCTTGATGAACGGGCGCGGGGGCTTTTTCATCTGAGTCATCGTTACCGTGTTATATCGGTTCCGATATAAAGGGTTTTCGGTGGGCATTTTAAGCGACTGCGGCGAAATCCTACCATGCAGAAGATGGGAAACCTCGACTACTACGTCCTCGCGAAGGAACTGGCGGCGCTGGAAGGCGGAAGAATCAACAAAATCTACTCGAACGGCGTGTTCCGGCTGAAGCTCAACAGGAACGGCGAGGTTAATTTCATCGCCGAAGCGGGAGTGCGGGCGCATCTGACGAAGTACGTCGAGGAAGCGCCCGAGCGCCCCTCGGATTTCGTCATGCTCATACGCAAGCGCCTGGACAATGCTAAAATAAAGAGCGTGAAGCAGACGAACTTCGACCGACTTCTTTCGTTCGTATTCGACGCAAAGGACGGGCTTTTCGTTCTGGTGTTCGAGCTGTTCCAGAACGGGAACGTGGTGTTCTGCGGCTCGGACGACAGGATAATCGACGCGTTGAAGCGGGAGACGTATGCGGCGCGCGCTCTCCGCCCGAAGCAGCCTTACTCTCCGCCTCCTTCCAACAAAAAACACCCGCTCGAGCTGACGGAAGCGGACATTCCCGAAGGAAAGGCGGTTGCGGCGTTGGCGAAGGCGGTAAACCTCCCGCCCTTCTATCTCGAGGAGGCGTGTTCCCGCGCGGGGCAGGAATACGGCGCGGAAATCAACGACAAGAAGGCAGTAGTCAAGGCGCTGCATTCCCTTTTCGACGAGGCAAAACCCTGCGTCTACTACGAAAACGGAAAACCGATTGCGTTCTCCCCCTTTCCGTTGAAAAAGCTGGGCGAAACGGAAGTCCGTTTCTTCCCCTCCCTGTCGGAAGCGGTGGACGCCTATTACTCTTCGGTTGAAAGGGAAACTAAAAAAGTCAATCCCGAGCACAAGAAGCTGCTCCACCTGATAGAAACGCAGAAAACCGCGCTCGCGGAGTTCGGGGTAAGGGAAAAGGAAGCGCGCGCGTCGGCCGAGTATATCGGCGCTCATCTCGGAGAAGCGGAAGCCGCTCTCGAAAAGGCGCGCCGCGAAAGGAAGCGCGAGCTGGAGTTTTGAAAAAGTAGTGGCGGCTTGAGCAAGCGGACAACCAAAGGAGGCAATCCTATAAGCCGAATGTCCGCGCCCGCCCGCGCCACTGAATTCAAAATTCGGGACATTTTTATGGGAAGAGTGCTTTAAATGCCTTTTCCTATTCCTTTCGTGGAAGTTGTTTCCGCCGTCTGGACGAAGCGCCTCGTCCGTCCGCGCCCATCGTCGCGCAAAGGCGACAACGGCGTGCTTCTGGTAATCGGCGGCTCCGAAAAATACCACGGCGCGCCTCTATATGCGATTGAAGCGGCCTCCAGTTTCGCAGATTTGATATTCTTCCATTCGCCCGCGAAGGAGCACAGGGCGCTTCTCTTCGGAATGCGGAAAAAAAGCAGGGAATTCATCTGGACGGATGCGGCGGATTTGGACGCAACGGCAAAACGCGCCGACTGCATCCTGATGGGCAACGGCATGGGCGTATCGCCGCGCACAAAAACCATCGTCAACGGCATGCTGCGCAGGCACAAGAACAAAAAATTCGTCCTGGATGCCGACGCGCTGAAAGTAGCGGACAAGCGTTTGTTTGCCGGCAGAGTAATGGTTACGCCCCATGCGGGGGAATTCTCCGCGCTTTTCGGAAAACCCGCGTCGGCGGAGGAAGCGAAGAAACAGGCTGCGAAGTGGAAGTGCGTGGTTCTTCTGAAGGGCAAAGCGGACTTGGGCGCGGACATTATTTCCGACGGCAAGCGCATCGCCAAGAATACTGCGGGCAACGCGGGCATGACAAAGGGAGGAACGGGCGACGTTTTGGCTGGTTTGGCTGCCGCGTTGGCGTGCAAGAACAGTCTATTCCTCTCCGCATGCGCCGCCGCGTATCTGAACGGTGCGGCGGGCGACAGGCTTTTCAAGAGGTTCGGCTTCAGGTATAACGCGTCGGATTTGGCGAAGGAGGTGGCGTGCCGTGGTCGCTGAGGTTCTGCTGTTGCCGTTGTGGATGCTCGGGGTTTTCGCACTGCTTCTGATAGTCGCCGCCGTAGCGCTCGTGTTCTTCCTGAAGAAGATTCTCGTGAACGCGGTGCTCGGAATCGTCGCGCTGTTCGTGATAAACTACTTCGGCTCGCCTTACGGAATCCAGATAGCGATTACTTTCGTTACTGTCGCCATCTCGGCGCTCTTCGGCTTGGCGGGAGTCGGCGGCTTGGTTCTGCTGAAGCTGCTCGGCGTCACCATCGCATAAGGTATAATACTCCTTTCGCCCTCTTTTTGTCTGGGGATTATTTGGCAGAGTGTTCGCCAGCCATGCGCACGTATTTCGACGGGATTCACGCCGAGGTGTCCCGCGCCTACGGCGTTGCGGCGTCGGCGCGCGAAAAAATGCTGGATCCCGAGCCACACGTCGAGATACTCGAAGCCCCCGATCTCGCTGCGAGGGTCGAAGGACTCGTAGGCCCGGAAGGGGTTGCCGCGCGAATACGCGAAATCCTGAAGGAAAAGGGGAAAACCGCCGCGCCGTTCGAAATCGCCAAGGACATCATGGAGGGGAAGTACGGCGCAGGAGACAAGGAGCGCCTGATGGACCAGGCTGTTCGCACGGGATTGGCGCTTTTCACCGAAGGAGTGGTAAGCGCGCCGCTCGAAGGCGTTTCGCGCGTCCGTCACCTGAAAAACCCCGACGGCAGCGACTATCTCGCTCTTTATTTCTCCGGCCCGATTCGCGGCGCAGGAGGCACGGGGCAGGCGTTCGCGGTTATTCTCGGCGATTATTGCAGGCGCTTTTTCGGCGTGGCGGAGTTCCGCCCGCTCGAGGACGAGATTGAGCGCTACGTCGAGGAGCTGAATCTTTACGCCATACGCACTAGAGCGGGGCAGTACGTGCCGACGGAGGAAGAGGTTCGGCTCATCGTGCGCAACTGCCCGGTTTGCATAGACGGCGAACCCACCGAGGAATACGAGATAAGCGTTCATAAGAATCTCCAGAGGGTCGAGACGAACCGGGTCCGCGGCGGCATGTGCCTCGTAATGACCGAGGGCATATGCCTGAAGGCGCCGAAGGTTCTCAAAATCACGAAGAAGGCGGGGCTCGACTGGGCGTGGATCGAAGGACTGATCAAGACGACGAAGCAGGATTCGAAGCGCGTCGAGATAAAACCCAACGAAAAATACATGGAGGAGCTCGTCGGAGGGCGCCCGATATTCGCGTTCCCGATGCGGCCGGGCGGTTTCAGGCTGCGCTACGGACGCACGCCGTACTGCGGCATACAATCCAAGGCGATTCATCCCGCGTCGATGTCCATACTCGACAACTTCCCCGTCATAGGCACGCAGGTAAAGACGGAACGCCCCGGGAAGGGGTGCATAGTGACGCCGTGCGAGACAATCGACGGGCCGATTGTCCTTCTGAACGACGGCGAGGTGCGGCGGGTTGAAACGCTGGACGAGGCGGATATGCTGCACGGCAAGGTGAAGGAAATCCTGTTCCTCGGCGATATGCTCGTGAATTACGGCGACTTCCTGAAATCCAACCACCCGCTTATTCCCGGCGCGTGGTGCGACGAGTGGTTTTCCAAGGAACTAGAAGCCGCCGGAGTGCAGAAAACCGCGGAGGAGCTCGTGTCGATTTCTTGGGACGACGCGGTTGCGCTGGCGAAAAAGGGCGCCTCGCTGGCGCCGCGTTTCACGTACTACTGGCACGACGTTTCGGCGGACGAGCTGCACGAGCTCGCCGCGGCGGTATGCGAGGGAAAGGCGGTTTACGAATGGTTCGATTTCAAGCGCGCGCTCGTGCCGAAGAAAGCGAAGCGCCTGCTCGAGCGCCTGGGCATACCGCACAAGCTCGACGGGGAATTCGCGGTTCTCGAAGGGGAAACGGGGCTGGCGGTTCTCTTTACACTCGGCGTGCTGAGCGAGCGCGCCCTTTCCATGAAGCGCTTCGATGCCGCGTTCTCCGACAAGGAAAAGGACGCCATGCAGCTCGTTTGCGAGTTGTCGGGGATGCGCGTGATGCGGAAGGCGGGCACGTACATAGGCGCGAGCATGGGGCGCCCTGAAAAAACGCGCGAACGCAGGATGGAACCGCCGGTGCACGTCCTCTTCCCCATAGGGCAGCTCGGAGGCGCGTCGCGCGACATCGTGCGCGCGGTTTCGGCGCTGAAGAACGGGAGCGAGCATTTCATCGAGGCGGATCTGTCGTCGCATCTGTGCCCGTCGTGCGGCAAGCGCTCGTGGCATGCCAAGTGCGAGTGCGGTTCCGCAACAGTCGCGCTTCCCCAGTGCGCGAAATGCGGGCGGGCGGTTGAGGGAGACACGTGTTCGTGCGGCGGAAGAATCTCGCTTTATTCGAAGCAGCGCGTCGAGCTTCCGGAGCTGTACGACGCCGCGCTGAAGCGCGTCGGCATGCACCACGGCGACGTGGCGGTGCTGAAGGGGGTTATCGGGCTCATCTCCGAGGACAAGTCGCCCGAACCTCTCGAAAAAGGATTGTTGCGCGCGAGGCAGGACGTTTCGGTTTTCCGTGACGGGACGTGCCGGTACGATGCAACCGAGGTTCCCGCGACGCACTTCGTTCCGTGCGAGGTCGGGATAACCGCCGCGGAACTGCGCGGGCTCGGGTACGACGTGGAACGCGACGACGAAACGGTGGAGCTGAAGGCGCAGGACGTCATCCTCTCGAAGCACGCTTCCGAATATCTGATGCGCGTCTCGAAATACGTCGACGATTTGCTCGTCTATCACTACGGTCTGCCGCCGTATTACGGCGCGAAACAGCCAGAGGACATGCGCGGGAAGCACGTAATCGCCATCGCGCCGCACACAAGCGCCGGCATAGTAGCGAGGATAATCGCGTTCTCCGACGTCAAGGGGATAATCGCGCACCCCTACCTGCACTGCGCGTGCCGCCGCAACACGGACGGCGACGAGCTTTGCGTCATGCTGCTGCTCGACGGACTGCTGAATTTCTCGCGCCACTTCCTTCCGTCGTCTCGCGGCGGGAAGATGGACGCGCCCCTCGTGCTCATGACCGAGCTGGATCCCGCAGAGGTGGACGACGAGGTGCACGCGATGGACACGTGCTCGGAATACCCGCTTTCCTTCTACGAAGCCTCTCTAAGATTCGCGTCGCCGTCGGAAGCGAAGCTCGAAACCGTCGCCGACCGCCTCGGAAAGCAATCGCAGTACGAGGGAATCGGATTCACGCACCGCGGGACCCTTCGGGCGCCCGTGGAATCGCACTACGTCGGCAAGGACATGGAGGACATGCGCAAGAAGGTGCAGGCGGAACTCGATTTGATGCTCCGCATCCGCGCGGTCGACGCGCAGAACGCGATCGAACGCGTGATTCTCTCGCACTTCCTTCCCGACATTTACGGAAATCTCCGCGCGTTCTCGAAGCAGAAATTCCGCTGCGTGGACTGCAACGCCCGCTACCGCCGCGTTCCGCTGCGCGGCACGTGCGTTAAATGCGGCGGAAAAATCATACTGACGATTTCGCGCGGTTCCGTCGAGAAGTACCTGGAAATCTCGAAGCAGACCGCGGAGAAGTACGATTTGCCGAATTACCTGCGCCAGCGCCTCATGCTGCTCGAAAAGGAAATAGGGAGCATATTCGAGGACGACAAGGCGAAGCAGTTCTCGCTGGCTGATTACGCGTGAAACGCTTTGAACGACGCATTCCGCGGAATGCGTCATGCATAGTAATATTCGATATGGACGGCACGCTCCTCGACAACGAGAAATACGAGAAGCGCTTTTGGATGCATGACGTTCCGGAATACGCTGCGAAGGTTACCGGCGCCAAATCGCTAAAACGGAAAATGCGCCTTCTCGTGAAAAAACACGCGGGGAAATCCGATTGGTACCGCCCCGAATTCTTCCTGCGCGAACTCGGAGTCCCCAATGCGGACGTGCGCAGCCTCGTGAGAAAAAACATGCGCCTCGTCAAGCCGCTGCCGTGGGCGAGAAAAACCCTGGCGAAACTCCGCCGCACCCGTCGGCTCGTGCTGCTCACCAACTCCGTGGATTACGTCGCGGACGAAAAACTGCGGCACACCAAACTGCGAAAATACTTTTCCAGAATCTTCACGCTGGATTCCGCCGGTTTCAAGGGAGAACGGAAAACGTTCAAGAAGGTGCTGGCTGCCGTGCGGGCGGAACCTTCGGAATGCGTCTTCTTCACCGACGTTTCCTTCGAAGCGACCGTAGCGCGTTCACTCGGCATAAGAACGCACGTCGTGAAAAGCTTTTCGAAAACTCTGCCGCCGTCTCTCAGGAAAATGCCAGAGTAGCGAAGGCGAGAGTTCCCGCCATCATCGCCCAAAGCGTCAGGTTGCGCACTTCGCGCAACGTCTCGGGCGTCGGGAACAGAACCGCCTTGAAAATCGCGAACATGAACAGCAAATCCGCGAAGGTTACCAGCGCTAGGTATGCCAGTCCTACGCCGTAGATGATCGGCAGCGCGCTTATCGCGATTGCGGCGTATATGAACGCCGACGCGAGCATCACCGTGCGCTTTGCTCCGAGAATCATCGGCAGCGTCTTCGCTCCGATTTTTTTATCGCCCTTCACGTCGCGCAGGGTAATGAGCAATTCCCTGCCGACGCCGGCGCAGAACGCCATCGCCGCGAGAATCCAGAGCGAGGCGGGGATGGCTTCGAAGGAAAAAGCCAGTCCGCCGGGTATGAACGAATACTCGGGAGGCTGCATCGGCACCGCGTTCGCAATCGGCGCAGCCGCGACGACCAAGCCGCCGTATATGAAGGAAGCCGCCATCGTCGAAGCTACGAAGAGGTTGCCGACAAGGGGAATCTTTTTCAGTATCGGATCGTATGTAACGGAGAGCAATGCATACGCCAGAACGAACCAGAACGCCTGCGGCGCAAAGGCGAAGGACAGCAGCAAGCCGAGCAAGTAAAGCACGCCGGCAAACAGCAGCGCGTCCTTCCTCCTTATTTCGCCCGCTACAATCGGGCGATCCTTCCGCTTGTTCGCCTTGTCGGTTTTCCAGCCGAACCAGTCGCCGAGGCTGAACACGCCGGCAGTAAGAATAGCGGGACCGAGTGCGGGAAGAATGAGCGAAGCATCGACGCGCTTCGAGGCTATCGCCTCCGCCACCATTATCGCGACGAGCACGATTATGGAATGCTCCGCCCTTGCCAGCCGCCACCATTTAAGCATAACTGTCTTTGCGCGGGCTTTTTAAAAAAGGGGAGCGTAATGGACTCATGGGCGTATTCTCAGACGAATCAGTGCTATCGCCCGAGTTCCTGCCCGAGGATTTGCCAGGCAGGGACGCGGAGCTCCACGCCATAGCCGACGCCCTCCGCCCCGCGCTTACGGGCAGGCGTCCCGTCCCGCTCTTCATTTACGGCAAAACCGGCACTGGAAAAACCTCCTCGGTGAAAAACGTCATCCGCGAATTCAAGGAGCATGCCGACGCCGTCATGCTTTACGTCAATTGCTGGCAGAACTACACGCGGCAGTCTGTTCTTTCGGAACTGAGCACCGCGCTCGGCGAACCGCTTCCGCGGCGCGGCTTGGCGTCCGACGAAATATTCTCGCGCATTATAGAAGCCGTTCGCCAAAAACACGCGGTTCCGATTCTCGTGCTCGACGAAGCCGATCGCCTGTTCGTCGGCGGCGAGGAGCGCATTCTTTACGATTTGACGAGAGCTACGGAGAATTACGGCGTTTCCTTCGGCATCGTCTGCATTTCCAACGACTTCGCGGCTTTCTCGCGGCTCGACGACCGCATCCGTTCGGCTTTTCTGGGAGGAAAAATAGAGTTCAAGCCCTACACGCCGATTGAATTGCGCGAAATACTCCAGCAGCGCGCGCGCAAAGCATTCCAGCACAACGCCTGCCCCGCGGAAGTGATAGGGATGTGCGCCGCCCACGCTTCCAAAAAAGGAGGGGACGCGCGCGTCGCGATCGAGGCGCTCTGGTTGGCGGGAAGAAACGCCGAAAAGCGCGACGCTTCCAGCATAACCGCGAACGACGTCAAAATCGCGCTGAAAAGCGAGCACGTAGAGCAAGCCCAGGGCGTTTCGGAAGGAGAGGCGAAGGTAATAGTGGCGCTGAAGGCGGCGGGCGGCTCGCTGACTTCGGGAGAGCTTTACAAGCATTTCTCGGGCGCATCGGCGCGTTCGGTGCGCAATTACGTCCAGTCGCTCGAGGCGAAGCGGATGATAACGATCAAAGAAATCGCGCTGAAGCAGGGACGCTCGCGCGTCATAGAGCTGCGGTGATACGATGAAGACGCTTGACGATTTGCAGTGCGAAGGAAAAACCGTTATAGTGCGCGTGGACATAAACGCGCCCGTAACCGACGGCGTCGCCGAGGATTCGCCGCGCTTCAAGGAAGCCGCGGAAACCGTAAAGGAACTCGCCAACAGGAAGGCGCGCGTTGTTATTTTAGCCCATCAGGGACGCGCGGGGGACGCGGACTTCATTCCACTGAAACAGCACGCGGATTTGCTTTCGAAACAGGCGCGCAAGCGCGTGAAGTACGTCGACGACTTGTTCGGTTCGAAGGCGCTTGCGGAAATCGCGAAGCTCAAGGACGGGAAAATCCTGCTTCTCGAGAACGTGCGCTTCTACGCGGAAGAAACCCTCGATGTCCCGCCGGAAAAACTGGCTAAGACGCTGTTCGTCAGCACGCTCGCCAGCCGCGCGCAGGCGTTCGTAAATGACGCCTTCAGCGCCGCTCACAGGAGCCAGGCATCGTTGACGGGGTTCCCGGAGCTGCTTCCATCTTACGCAGGGAGAGCAATGGCGCGGGAATACGCCGCCATCTCGAAAGTTGCGTCGGCTATGGAGCGCCCCGTCGTATTCGTGCTCGGCGGAGCGAAGCCCGACGACTGCTTCAAACTTCTCAAGTACGCCGCCGACAACAACAAGGCGGATTATCTTCTTACCAGTGGCGTAATCGGCGAATTGTGCTTAATCGCGGAAGGGAAGGATTTGGGCGCGAAGCGCGTCTGGCTGGAGGAAAAGGGCTACACGAAGATTCTTCCCGAACTGGAGGCGCTCATCAAAAAACACGGCGCGCAGATAAAGACGCCGGTCGATTTCGCATACAAGGATTCCGACGGCATACGCGCCGAAACTGAAAGCGCCGCGGGAGCTCCGGTCTTCGATATCGGTTCGCGCACGGCGAAGGCATACGCGGAAATCATAAAACGCAGCCGCGCGGTTTATTTCAAGGGTCCCGTCGGCGCGTACGAGCAGCCGCAGTTCGAGCTCGGCACGCGCATCGTTTTGAAGGCGATAGAATCATCCCACGCGTTCTCGCTCATGGGCGGAGGGCACACGCTGAGCGCGATAGAGAAGTTCGGCATCAACCGCAAGAAAATCGGGCACATCAGCACTGCAGGCGGCGCGGTGGTCGCGTTCCTGTCTGGCGAGCGTTTGCCAGCCGTAGACGCGCTGGAGAAATCCGCGCAAAAGGAATATTAATTCGCACAGTGTAAGCGAATCGGGTGTTTCTATGTCTCTAGGAAAACTTCGCGTAGCGATGCTTCTCACGATGACGCTCCTGTTCGGGTTCGTCGCGGGAGTTTTCGGACTAGTGGTATGGTTCCTCGGCCCGCAGTGGAGCCTCGGGCAGGGTTTGTTCTACATTCTCGTATTCACCGTTCTCCTGACAGTCGGGCAGTGGTGGATGGGGCCGTGGATGATACGACAGTTCACGCGCATGCGCGAACTTAAGGAGGGAGAGTATCCGTGGCTGCAGGACATGGTTCGCGACTTGGCGAAAAAGGCGGGCATTCCGAAGCCGAAGCTCTATCTCGTCATGGACGCGACGCCGAACGCGTTCGCTTTCGGACGCACACCGTCGGACTCGAACATCGCCATACACGCGGGTTTGCTCAATGTTTTGAATAAGGAAGAGGTTGAAGCGGTAGTCGCGCACGAAGTCGGGCACATCAAGCACTGGGACGTCCCTATAATCATGGTGGCGTCGATGGTGCCCATGCTCGTCTATTACCTCGTCGTGTTCTTCATGGCGAGGCAGACCGAGGATCGCGGCGGAGCGTCGCCCATACTCGTCTTCCTGGCGGCGTTCGTCGCGCAGTTCCTTTCGCGGCTGATAGTGATGTATCTCAGCAGAACTCGCGAGTATTACGCCGACGCATTCAGTGCGGCTGCAACCAGGAACCCGACCGCGCTGCAGACGGCGCTCGCGAAAATAGTATACGGATTTCCCGCAGGCGCGCCCGCGTCTTCGTCGCAGGACAAGCGCGCGTTCTACATAGCGGACCCGGTTTCTTCCGCGAAGATAGCGCAGGCGGTGAACGAGGACGAACTCGGCAAAAACGTCGAGGAATCCGAGCGCGTTCGCGAAAAAGAGGGCGCGAAACTCGGCGCTTCCGAGATAAAGCACGCGATTGAATGGGAGCGCACCGCGGGCGGCGCGAAAATCGGCGAAATCTTCGGCACGCACCCGCTCACGTACAAACGTCTGGACGCTTTGGAAGAACTTAAAAAGGATTTGCCCCCCCTCGAGGCGGTTTAGGCGCAAGGAAAACGCTTTTATAAGCCCGCCCTGTTATACGGAATACGCTAATAATGAAGAAGGTGAAATGGAATGGGAATCTTTAACAGCCTGTCCAAGGCTTTGGGAGTCAGCAAGGAGATGGACCTTGAAGAGTTCATGACGGCATCCGACGCCGAAGACATCGACGTCCTGCACAAGGCGGCGGACTTCTACGTCAAGCCGATTTCGCTGCAGAACGAGAACGACGTCAAGATAGTCGAGGAGGAACTGAACAACAGGAACATCATCCTGCTGAACATCACGCCGCTCGCACGCTCTCCCGCACGCCTGAAGACTGTTGTCACGTCGCTCCGCGCATTCGTGCACGGAATCAACGGCGACATCGCGCGCATCGACGAGGACAAGATACTCCTCACGCCGCACAACGTCAAAATCGTAAAGAGACGCCGCTAGTTTTTCCAGAAGGCGCGGAAATAATGCCGCGCGTTTTTTCCGCTTCAGCGTGAGCGTTGCCCGTTTCCTTTCCCCCGCGCAGCCCGCACCCTTCACTTCCGCCCGCCCTCACGCCTTTTTATATTTGCTTTCCTCTAGTTTTACTCGGTGATAAGATTGAAGTTTGCCCGCTTCGCGCTATGCCTTTTGCTCTCACTGGTTTTCGTCCAGCTCGCGCACGCTGCCGACGTCAATCCGTTCGCGAGTGCGGTATCCGCGACCACTCTTTCGACGGGCTGGGGTTCGTGCACTCCCGGCGCGCAAGGAGACATCCAATGCGGGGATTTGGCTAAAACGCACGGTTACATCTGCACCGAAAACACCGAATGCGTTCCAGGTCCGAACAATGTGTGCTTCGACTGGACGTGCAAGGCGGGAAGCGTGGGTTCGGACGGAAAGCCCAGGGACTGCAACACCGGTTGCGGTGCAGCCGGAATATTCTACGGAAAATGCATATGCGTTTACAACAACATACGCGGCCCGTGCAAGGTCGAAGCCGACACCGACGCGGCGACGCGCTATCCCACGGGAAAAACCACCGCGGACGGCAAGGAAATCTGGACCGGAAAGTGCAATGCTTGCGGAAACTGGCTGACCTATACTAAGACGGCAGCGCCCGTCGCGCCGCCGGCAGCGGCGCCCGTCGCATCGTTCGCGCTTTACGACGTCAGCAGGATAGAGTTCCCGAATTATGCAAGCGAGAAGGATTCGATAGATGTCGTTTACGCTACATCGGACACAAAATATGGCGTAACAGAAGTAAAAGACATTAACCACCTCTGGGGCGGATGGACCGTCGGCGAATCCCTAAAAATCGACGGCAGGGTGCGCTTCTCCGCGCCGGTAACCGTACGTTTCTATTTCGCGGAAACCAGCACATGGGCGATAGACGAGACGACGACGGGAAGCAAGACGATGGGCTATTATGAGGCAAAAGTCACCGCCGTAGAATTTCCCGCATTCAAGAACGGCATGAGCATCGCCCAATCCAGATGGCTCGCTACCTCGGCATCCTCCCTTAACGTGAAGGGCGCGCCAGACATGGGCGACGCGGTTAAGCGCATAGTCCTCGTAACCACGAGCGGCGACGCGGGCATAACCGACGCTTACTTCGTCAAGAACTCGGGCAAGGACGTCCCTTCGCTCGACCGCCGCGTCTACTTCACGAAAACCGCAGCCTACGCGAAGCCCGTGCACGACTTCTTCGCTTCCAACAAGAACCTGTGCGGCGCCGAGGTGAAGGACGCAGCGGGCAAGTCGCTTGTAAAAGTATCGATGGAATACGACCAGGCTGCGAAGAAGATTCTGTTCAATGCCGTTGTCGGCGACAGGAAATACGCGCTCTACGCGCCCATATTCATAACCCCCGGAACATTCGACAGCTATTTCGACGCGTACATAATGCCCGTTCTCGCGAGCGAGGCGTACGTCGAGGGCGCTTCAGCCAACTCGAACGCTGCCAAATGGCTCAGTACGAGCCAGAACGACGGCGCGCTGTGCAGGCTGCACGGAGCGGCGAGCGATTTCAACACCAACATTTACGGCATGGCGGGTGGAGGAAAACTGAAACTGAAGCTCGCGTGGGTTACTACGGATTCCTGGGAGAAGCCGACGATAACGATGGGCACGCCCGTAAAGAACGTAGACGGCACAATTGATTTGCCGTTCTCAACTAGCGGAACAACCCCCTTCGTCGCGAACTTCAGATTCTACCGCAAGCCCGCGGATGAAGCGACGTTCGCCGAATGCGCGAACAAGGTTCCCCTCCCCCTCTCAGAATTCACGTTCGGCGAGAACGCGGCGGAAACCGGCGCGGCGAGCTTCGGTTCGGGGCTCGAGTACGAATCCCTAGTGCTCGAAACGCAGCTCCAGCCGCAGAATTCCGTCGGCACCGCGCTGAATTACAAGCTCGTCATAAAGCCCAAAGCGGGCTTCGTTGCGGGAGATTACGCAGTTGACGCGTATTCCAATTACGAGGGAGAAAAGATGCCCGCGTCGCCCGAATCGTCCGTCGCGCTGCGCCTCTACGACAACGCCAAGGGCGCGCCGCAGCAGTACGTCCTCGAGATGGGCAAGGGCACGATTACGCCCGAAGGCTCGTTCAAGCTCGTCGGCACCAGCCCCACCAGCATGCAGTTCGATTTCAACGGAATCGTCAGCACGGAAGTGAACAAACTCGATTCCGAAAAATGGCTCCTTAACGTGGGTTGGCTCAAGGATTCCAAGATAACGGAATATTTCAAGGCGACGAAATGCACCGCGGACAGCTGCATAGTGACGCTTTCCGAAAAGGAATGCAAGGGCGGCGGCGCGACCGCGCCTGTTACCTCCGCATGCACGCAGGATTCGGACTGTCCCGTCAAGGGAATGAAATGCCTCGCGAGGGCGGAGGACGGCAGGAAGATATGCGTAGCCGTAGCGTCCAAGGCGCGCGGCGAATCGTGCACCCCGCTCAAGGACGAGGCGGCGTCTTTCGCCACAGGCTCGAACGCCGCGGGCACGGTTGGCGGCGGATTCAGCGAATGCGGTTCCGACGGCTTGCGCGAGATGTGCCTCAACGCGCGCAAGGCGGGCGGCGACGAGCCGAAGCCGATATGCGTCGCGCCGTATTCTATCGGTAACTCGGAGCCAAACTTCTTGCCGGCGGGAACGAACTGCTACGTTATTTCCAGCAGCCAGCCGAACACTAACGCCCAGTATTCGGAGTGCTACACCGTCTCCGGCGCGAAGCGCAAGTGCGAGCTTGATTCCGCGGCGAAAGCCGGCGATAAATTCTACTGCACCGGCGACGCGCCTTCGGCAACGGCGTCGGCTTTCAAGAAATCCGAGACAACTCCGCCAACCGCGACGATGAAGTATTATTCGGAAGCTGGAGTCAGCGGAATTCAAAATGGATTTGCGCAAGTACAGGCGTTCTTTACCGGTACCGACCGCGTTTCCGATATTTCCGCAACAGTTCCAGGAACGCCGGAAAGCGGGCAAAAGCCCGTAGACGTGAAAGCGTCCCTTCAAACCGAAAGCGGCGTTCCGGTCACCACGCCGACGGAAAACGGCGGCACCGCTCCAGCTGAGTTCGACATGACGTTCAAGCCGACGAACAAGGGAATGGAAGCAACCACCAAGTTCGGCGAGCCCGGAACCAGGACGTACCTTCTGATAAAGACTACCCTCGTCAAAAGCCGCCTCCGCCTCGTGTTCCAGCCGATGACGGACGAGGAAGCGGTGGACGATTTCCACAAATGGCTGGCTACGCAGCCGCATGTGGCGATTACGCCAGTGCCGTCGGGCACTACGCCGTCCGAGCCCACGAACACGGTCCCGACTACGAACGAGGGAGTGCCGCAGCCCGAGAAGACGACTTCCATCGATGATGCGATCGCCCACGCGCAATCTCTTCCGTCGAACGACGCCGCCCTCGTGGAATTCCCGAAAACAGGCGGAGTTTCCGCATCCATGCTCGAGAAGGCGGTTTCAACGCTTAAGGACGCGGGTTTCACCGACGAAAAATCCCTGCAGGCTCTGCTCGACGCGGGTTCGGCGGCCCGTCCGCCCGCAACCATCGGCGAGGACGGGGTTGCGACGTGGACGCAGAAGCCCGCAGAGGGCGCGACCGTTACGATTTACGTCGTAGCCAAGGACGAGAAAAGAAATTACGGCGCGATAAAAGCAGGCACGGGCATTTTGCCGATAAGCCAGAAAAGCGCGATCGACGCGGCGTCGGCGGACGGCGTGATATATTCGTCGAACTCGCCGAAGAGGGATCCGGACGGAACCCTTAGGGTTGACGGGCTTTTCCGCGGAGCGAGCATACTTGAAAGGAACGGATTCGAAACCGTTTCCGTGTACCTGAAGTATCCGCTGCCTGGCGGCGCGGTGCTGCAGTCTTCAGATTCCGACGACACGAAGGCTTCGTGGCCGCTCGCCTCTACCGCGTCCGGAAACGCGGAAATATACGTCGTCGGAGTTGACAAGCACGGCTCGTCAAAGGCGTACCTGATGTTCCGCGGCGAGCTGCCGAAACCCGAGACGCTCAGCATCGCGTCCGTGCATGCCGCAATCTACAAGATACCCGGCATGACCGGCCTGCTGACGCCGATGAGCGTTGCGACTTCCGGATCCGGAAGCGACATCAAGATGTGCTTCCCGATAATCGGCATCGAGGCGAATGCTCCCGCGATAACCCCCACCAGCGGTTACGCTCTCTATATGGATTATTTCAACCGCCAGCCGAAGCTGTGGGTGACTTCCAGCAAGGCGAACCAGAACAAATTCATCAGCGCCGTGAGTTTCATGGTGGTGAACAAGGACCCCTCGCAATGGACCGGTTGCGAGAGCGTGATAAAAAGCGATCTTCCGCTTTTCTGCAACGCGCTCCGCTGCCTGAAGGAGAAGGGCTACGTCAAAATTTACCTGCCCGATACGTCGGATCCGAACAAGGGCGGTTCCGGAGCGGTGGTCCTTAAATTCAAGGACGGCAAATCCGCCCCAATAAGGGTCGCGGCCACGGCTGACAATGCAATGTGCGTGCAGGCGGATTCTTACGGCGACGCAAAACTCGTGGCAGGCGCGTCGTGCGATTGCGGCGGCGTCTGCGTAACCTGAGCTACCAGCCGCTCATCCTGATAAGGGCGCGCTCGAAGAGAACGCGCAGCAGCACGCCCTCGTCCTCGCTTATCGGTATGTTCACCGCGTTTACGTTTCCGGCGGCGCTTTGCTCGCTCGCTTTCAGGAAATAGCCGAAGTCGCTTTTAATCAGATTGACGGCGGCGTTCTTGGTGCGCTCCGCGCCCTGCGCCAGGGCGTCCTTGCTCTGCGCCTTAGTCGTGTCGTGGAACAGGTCTATTGTTTTCGCCTTTCCCTCGAACACCATGACTAGCTTCGCCACGTCAGTCGCGTTCAACTTTATCACGACTTTGTTCTCCCAGTCGAACTTCTGCTCCCCGCTCTGCCGGGCGGCTTCCAGAAAAATCGCCTCCTTGGCGACGTTGAGGTCGAAACGCACCGCGGCGCCCGCGCCGCGCTTGTTCGGCTTGTATACGCTTACACGAGGATTGTCCATTCCACCACCGAAGAAAACAGGGAAGGGAAGGATTAAAACCCTTTTAGGCAATAAAATAAAGACAGGTGATACTCTTGAAAGCCAGAATCGTATCCTACCGCCGCGGGTTGCACACGCAGAACCCCAGGCAGTTCATCGTCGAAGTCGGCGAGAAGGCGAAGGACGTAATCGGCAAAAAGGCTTATTGGACATCCTCCTCGGGAAAGAAAATCTCGGGAAAGGTGACGGCGCTCCACGGAAAGAAGGGATGCGTCCGCCTGCAGATGGAAAAGGGCTTGCCCGGACAGGCAATCGGCACGGACCTGACCATCGAGGCATGAAAACCGAACTCAGCTGCGAAGGCTCCGCCAAGCTGCGCGTCCCCTCCGCCTCGTTTTCCGACCCGCACCACTGCGAGGTTTTCTTCAACCCCGACATGGAGTTCAACCGCACCGTTTCCGTAGCGGTAATGCGCGCGTTCGCTCCAAAGAGCGTATGCGACGGGATGTGCGCCCTCGGGGCAAGGGGAATGCGCTACGCATTGGAAGGCGGCGCGCGGAAAGTGGTATGCGTCGATGCCAATCCCGCGGCGCTTGTTTTCGCGAACGCCAACATCAAACTAAACAAACTGAAGAACGTCTCGGCGGTCGAGGCGGACATCAACGATTTTCTCGATTCGCATCCGCTGGGTTTCGACTTCGTGGAAGTCGATCCGTTCGGTTCGGCTGTTCCGTTTTTGGAAAGCGCGGCGAAAGCGGTGAAAAAAGGCGGAATGCTTTCCGTCACGAGTACGGATCTCGCCAATCTTTGCGCGGGAAAGCGCGTTTCCGCCGAAAAGTGCAGGAAGGATTACGCCGCGAACCCCATCCGCTGCGATTTCTCCCACGAGCTTGCGGCGAGAATATTCGCGGGCAAGGTTTCCTCCTTCGGCTTCAAGCCCGTTCTGGTATTCTATCAGGGGCATTACGTAAAGGGCTTTTTCGTGCGCGGGAAGAAGCCGAAGCTGGGCTTTGTTTCGTATTGCCCGAAGTGCGCGGCGAGAGTAACGGGAAAGCGGGAGAAGTGCGCCTGCGGTTTTAAAACGCAAGTCGCCGGTCCTCTTTATCTCAGCGACTTGTGCGACAAGAAGTTCCTCGCGAAAGTAAAAGGCGACGCGAGGGTTGCGAAACTCGTCGGCTTGCTTTCCGGCGAAATCGGCTTTCCTCCTTACTTCTTCGATTTGCACGCGGTTTGCGACTGCTACGGATTGCCGGGAAAGGCGGTTGCGACTGTCCTGGACAAGCTTCGCGCAAAGGGTTTCAAAGCAGTTCGTACGCATTACTGCCCGAACGGAATCAAGACGGATGCGGACGTAAAAGAAGTCGCGGCTGCCTTACGCTGAGCGTTTCGAAAGCGTGGGCCTGAGAATGAAGCGCCTTTTCTCGCCGTGTATCGTCGCGATTGTTTCCTCGCCTACTGCTTCTATCGAGAGGGTGGGTTCCTTGACGAACGCCAAGTCGGACGGGTGGGATGCGCAGCAGGCGTAGGAATAGCCGCGCCCTTCCAAGGCGGTGACCGCACTCTTCAGTTCGTCTGCCGCTCCCGCAAGGTCCTCGTTCAACGCTACGAACGCGCTTCCGTTCCGGAGCGAATTCAGCAGAGAAATAATCGCAAGCATGCGAACCTCATCGGATTGCTTCGAAAGATTCACGTAGAGCCCACCCGTTGCGGGAGGCGCTATTGCGGCGCGTCCGAAAAGCGAGGAATACTGCTTCTGCAGGACGCGCATCGCGCGCACCGCCTTCCCGCCGTGCGCCTGTTCAACCGCGTCCTGAAGCGTAGGCGGCATCACGTTGGGAAGCGCCTGCATTATTTCGTCGGTTAACCCGAAGGCCTTCACGAACGCGGATGCGCTGATGGCGGTAAGGTCAATTGAAAAGTCCGCGCCGAACACCATCTTCGAAAGCGTGAATCCCCGCGGCGGCATCTTGTTCGTTTCGCCGAAGCGCTTCGCGTCCGGTTCCGCGTTCCGCTCGCCCATTCCGCCGAGCGTTCCGTAGGAATCGATTATGACGCACGGCGTTTCCGTCAGCAGCGCGTTTTCGCACATAACCTGAAGCGCCTGCGCCTGTTTCTGCGGATTGCCCGCAATGGCGGCGCGCTTCAGCAGAACCGTGCTTACTTCGACGGGTTTGCCGTCGGATTCGGTTCCGAGAAGCATCATTTTCGCGGCTTCCGTAAGCGGCGCGCCTACGCCCGAAGCCGGCATGAGGAAAAGCAGAAGCGGGTCGCCCGTAAGCGAGTCGCCGATTTCAGGCGGCACCCTGCGCAGTTCCGTCGCTTTAGTTCCGTGCACCGACGCTATGTCCGCGACGACTTTTCCGAGCGCTTCCAGCTCGTCGCACCCGTTCCGAACCGCGTCGAAAAGCTTCGCCTGCGAGTACTCGGTGTATACCGGCGTTGCCTCGACGAGCAAAAAGGTGTGCTTCGCCTCGCGCGAAACCTTCTGCACTACGACTAGGCTTCTGCTCTGCGCCTCGGCAAAGGCGTCGGGGTTGCCTTCTACGAGGAAGGGCTTCTTCATGAGCACTAGCAATCCCTTCACGCTCTTGTCCTCGGCTTCGTCGAACACGAGCATGAGCAGTATTTTTTCGGAATTCTGGTAAATCGTAACCGCGTGCCCCGCCCACTGGGCTACCGCTATCTTGTTCCATGGACCGTTCGGGAAATCCACGGATGCCTAACGGAAAAAACCTATTTATATGTTCCCGCGTTACGCTCTTCGGGTGTGACTATGGACATAAAACTCATCATTCAGAAAATGCGCGAGCGCGGGATGTCGGACGACGAAATCCGCAAGAATCTCAAGGAGCTCGGGGTGGCGGGCGCCGACGAAGCAATGGGCGCAAAACCGGGCGACGACCGTTCTCCGGGGTTCAGCATGACCTCGGTAGGCGCGGAAGGCGATGAAAAGGAAATATCGGTCGCCTCGATGATTCAGAAAAGCAACGACGGCACTCCCCTGTTCCAATCCTCCTCCTCCGTATCCCCGAAGCTCGAGCAGAAACTCGACGACGCCATAGCGCTGCTCAGGGCGCTGCAGGATATAGAAAAGAAGGTTCTGCAGACCAATCAGGAAATCCTGCTGCGGCTGAAGAAATGAAAGGAAAACCCGTCATCGCGGTTTGCGGCTCGGTAAAAGGCGAAATCAAAAAGGGCAGCGACACGAAGGCGCGCGAAGTCGGCAGGGCCGTAGCGGAAAACAACGCGATACTTCTTACCGGAGCATGCGGCGGACTGCCCTTTGAAGCCGTGAGCGGCGCGAAAGAGAGCGGCGGTTTAACCGTGGGGGTCTCCGGCGCTTCCGACAAGCTGCGGCACCTGGAAATGCACCACTGCCCTACTGATGCCTTTGATTTCGTCGCTTACACCGGCTTCGGCTTGAAGGGCAGGAACGTCGTCGCGGTTCGGAGCGCCGACGCGGTCATAATCATCGGCGGCGGCGTAGGCACCCTTAACGAGGTGACAATCGCCCTGGACGAGGGCAGGATTCTGGGCGTCCTGCTCGGTACTGGCGGAATAGCGGACGCGCTGCGGAGCCTGCTAAAAAAACTGAAATCAAACCGCGAGTACCGCGTCGTTTACTCGAAGAACCCGCGGGAACTCGTGCAACTGGTTATGAAGGAAATCCGCAGGTAGTCAGATTCCCGCGAGCATTATGAAGAAGGCTATTACGAAGAACGCCAGCAATCCCTCGCCCACGAAAGAGCCGAGGCTGGGCATGTAGCCCTTGAACATAACCACGAGCACGAGCGGGACGAGTATGATTGCCGCGCCGCTCGCTGCGGCGGCGTTTATCGCTCCGAATATGACTCCTATGAACACCGCGGAACCCCACACCAGGGGGTTGTCGCCGTATCCGAATCCTCCGAACGCGGAAAGCATGAAAACGAAGATTATCAGCAGTAGCGCCATGTCGGCTGTGTCGTTTCCCGGCGGATACCAGAAAGCGAAGGAGCTACCCAATCAAATCACTAACACTACTGTTTGGTAGTTAATATTTAAATACATTGCTTTTGAAGGGCGCGCCGAGCAAATCAAGCCGCGAGCACGGCGAAGAACGCTATGATTGCGAAGGCGGTAAGCCCGCCGCCTATGACGCCGCGCAGCCTGCCGAAGTAAAAGAGGAAAGCGAGCAGGAGCAAAGGCGCAAGCATTGCGTAGTTCATGCTCAGCGCGGCGAACAGGCCGAACGGTACGGAAACAAGCATGGACGCCATGCCGAGCAACCCTTCGGGCAGCCAGGCGCCTACGAACGCGCCCGTGAAGAACACCGCTATGAGCAGGAGCAAAGCCACGCCGGCGTCCCCGCGTACGGAGCCGAAGCGCAGCTTGTAATGAACCGGGGCGTCCGCTCCTGTTTGTTCAAACAGCTGCAGTTTCATATGTTACTATTAGGTAGTAACAATATATAAGGGTTTCCGAAACGTCAATCGTCGTCCAGATGGCGCCTGAATCTGGGTTTCTTTCCGTCCGCTTCGAGCTTGTCTATTTTCGCCTCGAGCTTGTCGATTTTCTTCGAAAGCTTCTTAGAAACCCCGCCTATTGTCCTGGACATTTCCGCGTTCAGCTCTTCGCTCGAAGCCCTGCCAACAGCGTGGCTTATCTCTCCCCTCATGAGTCCGAGCACGAACGACTGCCCGGCGGAATAGGCGCTTGCCTGGGCGCGCTGGTCGGGGGAAGGCCCGCCGACGGGCGGTGCGGGAGCCTCGTCTGGAATCCTCGGCGCGCTCGCCTCAGCCAAAAGAAGAACCAGAAGAATCAACCCGAGCGCAACGTACAGCCACTCGATTCCGAATACGAACGCAGCCGCGGTTGCGATCAAAAGCAGGAGCGTCGTGACGCGCATCTAATCGTCCTCTTCGTCGCCAGCCTCTCTCTTTCCCGTGAACATCCTGAAGAACGAGCGGCCCATGACGTCGAGCATGTTTCCGACTTTGGCGCCCTGATCCTCCACCCACGGGTTCTCCTTCCAGTTGGTTTTTACCTTCATGTACATGTTCTTGGGAATGGCGGGCGGCCGCCCTGCGGCCTGCTGCGCTCCGCCGCCTCTTGCGGAAGAACCGCCGCCTGACATCGCCATGATTACGATGACGATGAGGCAGAGGAACGCGTACGTAACCAAGCCTTCCTGCATGAGCATGAACGCCGCGGCGAGAAGAACGAGCATGAGAAGGACGTTCATCATCCGAACATCCCTCCCCCGCCGTATCCCTGCGGCTGGTCGCTTTCCTTCTTGGCGATGAGCAGAAGAACGAGGAACAGTCCGCCTACGGTGACAATCATCCCGTAATCGCCGAGATTGACGCCCGAATACCAGAGCAGCGCGATTCCGCCGCCTACGACCGCGGCGGCGAGAAGGTATTTGCTCTTGGAAGTGAAAAGCAGCAAAACGAAGATTCCAACCGCGATGTATTCCACGCCGCTCTTTACCGCGAACAGCATCAGGATTACCAGGAACAGGAAAGTGTAGTCCATTTCAGTGCCCCGGCTTGTACGGCACAGGCGGCCGTCTCTTGGTTTTTCCTCCGAACAGGCGGAACAGCGTGCCTCCTACGGTGTCCATGATTTCGCCGGTATAGGAGCTCCAATCCTCGACTATGAACGTATCCGCCCACGGGCTCTTCACCTTTATGCGGAAGGTGTCGGGAATCTCCTGCGCGTACTGTTGCGCCGCCGCGGCTTCTCCGGGAACTCCCGAAACGACTTCGCCCTTTCCCGCGCCTGCGAGCAGGCCTATTACGGCGACAATCAGCACGATGAACGCGATGAAAATCATGCCTTCCTGCATCGCCCAGAATGCGATTGCGGCGAGCGCCAGTAGGAGGAGGAAATTCACTCGCTCACCACCTATGCGGCTTGAACGTCCAGAATATTCCGCTCATAACGAGCGTCACGAACATCAGGTAGCGGAACCAGACGAACGGTATCAGGAGAGTGAAGGCGATTATGCCCACTATGATGATGGCGAGGAACGGCGTGCCCACGAGCTCGGGATAAATCACGCGGTAGAGCATCAGGCATATCATAATCAGGGCGAATACCCCGAACGCGTCGCCGAAATCCTCCAGCAGGAACGTGGGATACATAATATGTCTTGTCGCGCCGCCTAATTTAAACCCTCTTTTTCCCAGCCTTCTTCCCGCTGCCTACGAGCGCCTTGACGCGCGCGTTCGCCTCTTTTTCGGCGGATTTGACCGTCCTGCGCAGCACCACGAAAAACTCGGCCTCGTACATGACGTCGAGCGTTATTATCCCGAAGAGCACTCCCGTCATGAACCAATAAAAGAGTTTTTCCGACAGGATGAACGGCGCGATGCCTTCCACGTTCACGAGCCGCGTGTATTTGTCCATGAGGTAGTCGTAGACGGACGCCATGCCGATGCCCGCGAGCAGAATCACGATAACCCGCCACTTCCAGCTCGTCGCTTCGGCGACGCTAGTCCTCGTGTCGGCGTAATACCTGAAATACTTCTTCAGTTTTTCGATCATCTCAGTTCATCTCCCCGGAGGCTTTCTCGGCAGAACGGTGTGGAACAGCGCGCCGACCATCGGCAGCAGGTACAGTACGCCGGACATCAGTATTACCCAGAACAGCATGCCCGCGCTTCCTATGATGGGATGCTCTATTACCAGGAAATAAACGAGAATGCCGCCCACCACGAGCGTAAGCGTGGGCGAGAACGCCAGGTGCTCCTTGCTCCAGTTGTAATACCACCAGCCCACTATGAACAGCCAGAGCCACCACAGGTACGTAGCCCACGTGACGATGTCCTCGAAAATCGCCATATTACATTCCCGCTCTCATGCGCCCGCGCTGCATCTGCTGCTGTTGCATCTGCTCCTGGGCGTACATCTCCTGCAGCGCCTGCTGCTCCTGCTGGCTGGCTTGCCCTGATTTTACCTTCGCTTCCAGCTCCTGCGCCGCTCCTCCCCCTCCGCCCATCAGCTCGCTTTCCTTCACGTATTTTCCGCCTGCCTGCTGATATCCTAGCAAGGGCAGGACTCCGAAAAGCATGAGCATCTGCAGCTGGCTGCCGAGCAGGAAGAAGATGAGCCAGAGCACCACGACGATGGTGACGGAAACGCCGTGCACGAATATCAGGTATCCCACTACGATGGTCGCTATTCCGAAAAGAAGCTGGGCGTCCTTGAACGTCATGTACAGCCAGAAAAGCATGTACGAGAACACCATGACGCGAACTACGAAGTCCAGCTCCCCGAGCGTGCTGAACACCTCGTCGAAGAACAGGAGCGCCGCCAGCATCAGAACATCCTCCTGACTATGAGCAGCAAGCCGAACAGGAAAAGCGCCGCCAGCAGATACTTCACGCCCCTCCGCCAATGCTCGTACAAAACGCCGCTTCCCTCGTAGTCCTTTATCATGCCCTGGCCGATGAGTATGGCGGCGAACGCAGCCACGAATTGCGGCAAAATAAACAGCAAGTCGAAGGACGGAATCGCCTTCGCCGCGAACAGCGAGCCGTATTTCCATCCCTCGATTCCGAGCACCAAGGGCGCGCTGAATCCGAAGAACAGCGCCGAACCAATCAAGACGAAGAAGAACGAGTTCACGATGCTCCAGAAATCGGCGGGTTGGTAGGCGTAGGGCGGGCTGAACGGCGTCGCGCCTTCGGGCTGCGTGTAGTACGAAACAGCGAACGCGCCCAGGAAAACGAACAGGCTCAGGACGGTAAGTGCCTTCAGCGCATCCATGTTTTGGTAACCCCGCCAGTCCTTAAAAACCTGTCTTCCCCTATTTCCCTGATGTTCGGAAAAATCGTCTACGAAACGCTCAGCCATCCCAAGTCGCACTACGTGCTGTGCGAGGCGGGCATAATCATGTCGGCTTTCGAGGGGGCGAAAATTGGCGATGTGGTCGAGATGGGGAGTAATGCGCGCGTTCTTTCGGGGGCGGAAGCAGCCCCAGCAGAAAAAGCCATTGCCGCTCTCATTACTTCCAAGTCAGTATCCCCTAGCCCCCGCCTCCTCGTCGACGACGCCTGCATGCATTCCCTTCCCTTCGCTAGCTGCGCCACCTTCATAAAAAAGGCGCTCCTCGACATGACGCCGATAATCATGCGCTGGCACGACGACTGCGACGGAGTTTCGAGCGCCCTGTTGCTCGACACCGCCATCACCAATTTCATCAAGCAGAACCGAATCCCTTACACCAGAGGAATGTTCGTCAAGAAGCAAGCAGACTCGGCGATATACGATGATTACGCCGCCAGGCAGGACGCAGACGAAAGCCTCGCCTTCCCGAAGAAACCGCTTCTCATCCTTCTGGACCACGGAGCCAACGGCGAAAGCATGCACGCCGTCAAGAATCTCAAGCAAAGCGGTTTCCAGATTCTGATAATCGATCATCATCCCCCTTCTTCGGAAGCAAAGGGCGTAGTCGATTTTTTCCTTTCCCCCTTTACCGTTGAAGGCGGAGGTTCTTCCCACACAGCCGGGCTTCTCTCCTTCGAGGTTGCTTCCTGTTTCGGCCCCGCGGACGAACGCCTCGCTCGCTGGTCCCTCCAGTCGGACCACAGCGAGTTCCGCGGAACGGTCGAGGACAAGGAACCCGTCGTAATCGACTACCTCGCCATTTCCGAGAAGCATTCCACGCTCGACGATTACCGCCGTCTTCTCTCCTCGCCGCCTTCCGTCATGTTTACCCACAGGAAGGCGCTGACGGCAGTGGAGAACGCGCTGAAGGCGGCGGAAATTAATGCGCGCGAGGTGAAGATAGCGGACGGCGTTTCCATGGCTCTTTTCCGCCTAGATTTCCTCCGCAAGGGCGCCTACCCGTCGAAGGGGAAAGTCATCAATGCCTTCCAACGAAAACATGAGGAAGGAAAGGCGTTGGTGTCCGTCGGCTATGATGATTCCAACGCCCTTTTCCGCGTTTCGGAACAAGCCCACGAACGGGGCTTCAAGGCGAACGAGCTCATCGCCGAGCTGAAGGCGGAGATGCCCCACGCGGTTGAAAGCGGCGGGGGGCACGAGCGTGCGGCGTCGGCGCGCTTCAAGGCGGAGTTCTCGGAAAGCGTCATGAACGCCATAATCGAGCTGGCGAAGAAGCGGCTTTCCTAACTGTTTATTAGGGCGAATATTCAGCGTTTATTCATGAGACAATCTGCAAAGCCGATATCTTACGCGCCAGGCAAAGGGCCCGGAATGGCGGACGTTGCCAAGCTTCTCCTTTCGAAAGAAGGCCTCAAGTTCAGTTTCGGCAAGCTGCCGAGCGGCAAGCCTACCCTCGTCATAGCCAGGAAGATAGCCCTGCTTCCGAAAAAGAGGAAGGCGTTCCAGGAAGATCTGGACTTCGCCCACTACGTACTGAGCGCGCACAGCCTTCCGTTCAACCGAGAGGAAAACAAGATAATAGTCGCCGAACCCCTCCACGGGGTAGCGGACGACTGGATGTATCCCCGCAAGGCTGCGGATGTAGTGGCGCTTCAAGACGCCGTCAAGGCGCTCAAGAAAAAGGGCTGAAACCGCTACTTTCCGCGGTAGCCGAACAGCTTGTCATATTTCTCGTGGTCCATTATTCCGAGCACGTCGAGCCAGACGTCGATTATCCCGATTTCCGCAGGCCCGCGAAGAGGCTGCTTAAGCGTGTAAATCATCCGCCAATAGCCCGCGAGGTCCGCCTTCCAGAGATTCGTCGCGCCGTATTCCCTGACATATTTTGCGGGTATGCACCTTTTCGGAATCTGGATGCCGTAACCGTAGTCCGCCTTCAGCAGTTCGATTTTGGCGTCTATGGACCTAAGAAGCGTCTGGTGGAATGAGTCCGTCGTTCCCTTTTTCCTCTCCTCTTCCGAAATCTCCCGCAGTCTCCGGTATTCCTCCTTGGCTTCGCCGAGCATCTTTACCGTGACGCGCCTTTCCTTCATACCCTGAGTCCTTCCCTTTCCGCCTTTTCCAGCTTCTTGTTAGGGTTGTACGTGTAGACGAATCCCTTTTTCGTTTCAAGCACCAGCCCTCTGTTTTCCAAATAGTCCAGGGTGACGTTCAGCGTGGAGCGCATCACCTTGGTCGGGAGGCGCTCTATGATCTGGTTTCTGCTGACTGCGGTGTCCGCGTTCTTCACAACTTCCTCGATCGCCATCACCGTCTTGAGCGTCGGATAGTGCACAACCTGCGTTTGTCCGTACATTTCATCACCTTATACACTTATACCCCTAATAAGTATATAACCCTATTGCCTGGTTGTGCTGACCCGTCTCATGAATTCCCGAACCGTCGGCAGCTTAAAAACAGTCCTCGGCGCCTGCCTTCCACTGCTCAGGCGCGGCAACAGCATTTATTAGCGTTTCCTTCCCTTTATTTTAGAGGCGATGCCATGAAGCAGCTTGCAACGGTCTTGAAGAAGAACATGAGAATAGAGCCGGAAACCGTCGAGACGCCCGGCCACGTCTACGTGACAATACACCTTTACCCGAAGAAGGGCAAGGACCTCGCCACGGCAATCCAGGCGGCCAGTTCCCATCTGAACAGGACGGGCATCCCCTTCAAGAACAAGGGCGACCACCTGCTCATCAGCGAGCACTACGAGGTCATACCAACCGGCAACGCCCTGCAGGTAATCCTGATGATGAACGCGCTTGGAAAGAAGTACTTGCGCTAAACCCTGTAAATCTGCAGGTGCGGCACGCCCGCTATCCTACGAACCGCTTTTTCGTCGATAGGCCGCGCCTTCCTCGCCGCAGCCAGCGCCTTCTCGCCGACAAGGTTCAGGCTCTCGGCGGCGGCGATGAGCATGACCGCCTTCCCTTCCGTAACCTTCTCCCCTTCGTAAAAGCCCCGGTACCTCCCCAAATCCAGCACCAGCTCCTTCTCCACGAGCTTCTTCCCGAGCAAGCCGGCGTCGCACACCGCCACCACCTCGCGTATCCTGCCTTCGGCGTCGGCGCGGGAGTGAATCTTGGCGAACATGGAGGGAGAAGGAGCACTGGGCTTTAAATCATTGTCGAAGAAAGATCCTTGTTAATTTAATGTGATTGAATGGCAGTAGATATGTGGTCAATTGAAAGTCAACTCTTTCCCTCTATTGATGCAGCCGGTATGAGGGGTGTTAAATCGTTCAAAAGACGTTTTGATCTTGGGGACGGGCATCAAGTCGAAGTCAAAATAAATAATTTTTATGACCCTTTACGAATAACTGCCTTGCTTAATCAGTCTGGCTGTGAACTTGGAATAAATTTTTGGAAAGAAGGAAAGTCGTGGTATCGACTTGATTTTCATAAAAATCCTAGCGAAAGTTTTCTTCATCAGCACATGGAAAGCGGAACGAGATCTTTCGAAGAGCATGTGCCTTTGCCAGAAATCTGTACCCTAGCTGAGGCAATATCGACCGCATTTCTTAAGGCAGAGGACGCCGTTTTACAGAAGTTTTCTGGCACTACTGTTGATCCCGGAAAAGACTTTTTAGGCTTCACTTGATGCCTGCGGCTCAACCCCCGTAAAATAAAAGAAAAAGAACGAAAAAAACTAACTTATCCTGCGATCTTCTTGCGCTTGACGTATGCCCAGATCTTCTTCGTCATCTCGCTGGGCGTTATCGGCGAGCTTCCGAATACTTCCTGCAAGGTGTCATCGCATCCCTTGAAGGAGATGGTGTAGCCACCAAAGGGTTTTCTTACCATTCAATCCACCTCTGTTTTTAGTCTTCCCCCACCGTTCGTTCCGCGTTTCCGCGCCTATTCTACGAGGGAAATAAGACGTAGGAATTACTCCCCTCTATTTAAAAACCCTTCTTAGAGGGCGCGTAGAGGGGAAAAAACAATTTTGATTAGGATTTGCCCGCGTCCAAGAGATCTGGAAGAGAAACAGATTCTTCTGGAACGGGTCCAACTTCGCAAACAAACAGTGATTTTTTGTTCGAGGGCTCTATGCGATAATATATCGTTTCATTATTTTTACTGATGCTATCTATTAGTTCGCTGCTTATTGGGCAAGCGAGGGTTAGGTGTGGATTTCCAGTACCCATAACCAGTGCGTGGCAAGCCAATTCCATTGCGATTTTTTTAGTATTTATTTCCATGAATAGCCTATATTTGTTGGAAATAACTATTATTTCGGGAGATGCTTTCCAGTGAAAAAATAGGCATTTAGCTAGCGTGACGACTAGGTTTAAACGTCCTTCGAACAAAGTATTTTTAGTAGTTGATGAGCTAAGTGTTTTAAAGATGTCTGCCGATATAGTTTATCTGTTTGGAGCTGGAGCTACTCTTGCGGAGGAAGACCACCCTGCTTACGGCCCCAAGCCCAAGACCAGGAATCTTGACGAATGCGTTCTTACGCGGATATGCCAAAACCCCAAAGACAAAGAACTTTTTCAACGCTGTGTAAATAAAAATTACGAATATTCTGATATTAGCGGCAAAATAGAATCCATAAAAATTACTTCTCTAGAACCGCCCAAACAAGATATTGAATTATTGATTAGTTTTCTGGAGTTAGCTGGTGCTCATTCCGATGCTCAAATAATTCGACAATACTACGCTCGGGCACTGATAGATTGCCTAATATACGACGATACTTTTTTAGTTCCTTTATTGTACTCGGCGATTTTGGATTTTCATAAACAGCATCCTGAGCGTGAAAATCTATTGGGGTGTATAACTACCAACTATGATTGGCTACTAGACTGCGCCTTTCAAGACGTCTATCGCGGAGTAAACTACGGTTCTTGGCGATTTGCTAATCATGCTTCCAATCCAACGATTCCCCCTCTTCTAAAACTACACGGTTCTTATAACTGGATTCGGGATCCGAAGTCGATGCGCGTTATTTCCAAGGAAGGTGTTAAACAAGAACTCGCTGATTTTAACAAATTCCATCCAGTTTGGCTAGCGCCCGGAGCAAGCAAAAACTACTGGACGCCTCCATTCGGAGATATTTATAGCGCAGCAGAACGCATACTGTCTAATTGCGACACACTCAGAATCGTCGGAAGTTCGCTCAGTCATTATGATCTCAGCCTTATTCATCTACTCTTTAAGACACAAAACGCCCATGACTATGATATTCAATTTATAGCTGGCAGCACTAGATACGAAAAAACACTTAGGCGTTTAGGGTTCTATTTAGACTTTGACGAAAATTATCTTACCCTGCCTAATTATCACCTGATTCACAAAGAGACTCATGGTGGCGCTTTCTTAGATTGGTTAGATTTTTTCTTTAAGTCAATGAACGTAAGCACGAACTATTCTCAAAAAATATCTGCGTGGTGGGAAAATGGAATCGGTTAATCGTAGGTCTAGAAAGTTTACCGCTCTAGAACTTTTCAAACTTTGCGAGTCTGGAGATTTAGATTTAGACGCCGAATATCAGCGAGATTTTATATGGTCTCTTGAAAAACAAGGTTTTCTTATAAATTCAATGCTTAATGATATTGATATCCCTAAAATTTATCTCGCTAAGATTGGCAATCGTTTTGAGTGTATAGACGGCAAACAAAGAATTAAAAGTATAATCAACTTTTTTAGTGGATTTGATACTGGCAGAGGTCGAGCCTATCTCCGAATTCATAAAGACGGCATAACCCCTGGCGCGTGGGGTCAGAACTATGCCGAACTTAAACAGACAAATCAGAATAAAAACGTAGAAAACTACGAGTTCGATGTCGTTTTGCTCGAAGAACCCGATGTTAGCTATATTTGTGAAATATTTCGCCGAATTAATCTCGGGCGTCCGCTCAACGGTGGAGAAATACTAAATGTTCGACCAGGTGAAATGCGAGACTTTGTCTTCAGAAAGGCAAACTTGCCCTTTATCTCTAAAGTCGGTCTGAAAGATTATCGTTTTTCTAGGCAGGTTGTTTTAGCGCAAATACTTCTAAATTCGCTTCAGTTCAGAAAAAAAGAATTTAGTCGAGCTCGGATAGAAGAGCTCAGGGCTTTTTTTGATAGCTATCAACAACTTTCCGAAGACGACGAAAGAAAACTCGAACAAGTCGGATTCATACTAGAAAAAATGGATTCTGCTTTCGGTCCGAAGGCAGTGGAGCTTAGGCGGCGTGCGGCAATAGTTTCGGCTTATTTTTTTGTAGAGGAATCCCTATTCAACAGTCCAAAGTTCGATGTTTCGAAATTTGTCTCATTCTACCTAACCCTATTAGACGCTATTCGTTCTGATTCAGAATTGATATCTAAATTCAAAGAACCCAGGAATCCTCTAATACTGGACCGTTTTAATAAGTATGTCCAACAAGCCTCCGTTGAATCCTATTCTTTTAAAGGAAGACACGACTTTCTTAAAATTGCTTATCAATATTATCTAGAAAAAAACAAGATAATCGATAACTACGCCGAATACAAACAGTACGAGAAAGTAATTATGCGTTCTTCCAAACGATGATGCTTTCGCGTGCGGGTTCTCGCGAATATTTTTCCATCTGTTGCGAACTGTTGCCACGATCTCTCGCCTTAAGAATACTCGCGTTCTTAAGACCCGCCTTCACTCCGATTTCGGCAAGTATTTCGTCTACGGGTATAGAAACGCCCTCGTATCTAACGTTGCTTACAACTAGCGCGGCTCTCCCGCCTTTTTTCAAATCTCGCTTTATTTGTTTCAGTACGAGATACATGTCTTCGAAATAACCTTCGAGCATCGGGATGATTTGTGAGTTGTTCATTTTTCTTTTCCCGAGTTCATCTAGCTTGTAGGTTAGCAGTTGGGGTTGCGAGTAGCCCTTTGCAACTATCGTTTCCCTAGCTTCGACATGTGAGCGAAGCGTCCTGTACCTGAGTTCCTTCAGTTCCTTGTTGGAGTTCGTAAACGCTGTTAGAAGCTCGAGCGCGTATATCCGCGTATAGTCGTGGCGGTTCGGATATGGCGGCGACGTTATTACCGCATCGTATTTGCCGCGTTTTGGAATTTTTCTAGCATCGCCGAGATGCGCCTTGGCGCCTGATTTTTCCTTGAGGGGAAGTTTCTTTACGTCCTCAATCATTTTTCTGCTAGTTTCTAGAAAAACGTTGACTGTGCGATTTTGCGTCTGGCTTTTTTTAACTATTCTCAGAAATCCCCCGCTCTTAGTAGCCCTGCTGACTTTGTCGACAGTCGTTAGAAGTGCCAGAAGGAAAAACTCCGCCTCCTTTTTGTTTGGCAGCGTTTCTATCCACGTTTTTATGCCCATTATCGTTTCTTGAACTGCGGGCGTAAACGCCTTGTCAACTATCTTCACATCGGGCAGTTCGTTACTGGTTCTAATCACTCTGAACGTGGACAGCGCTTTTTCCAGTTTTTCTGCCTCAAAATCGGTCGTCTTTACGTTTGACAGAAAAACCGAGAACGGCAGAATGTCATATCCTACTGCCTCTAGGTTGCGTTCTTTGCAGGCCAAAAGAGTTGTGCCGCCGCCGCAAAACGGATCAAGCACGCGCCCGTCTTCTGGTATCCCGAATTCGTCAATGATTTTGTCGACGAGTTCCTTGGAATAGCTGTGCTTGAAGGCATGCCAGCTGTAGCGCGGTTTATCCCGATCGGGAACGGGGGAGACTAGGCGCTGGAATTCCTCCCTGTTTACGGGTACGGTTTCCAGGTTCATTGTCATTTACCTAAAGTTTTCTAGTTTTTAATAGAGTTCCTTGGCGCGTGCTTTCCGCTTTCCACTGTAGGGAGACGGTACCCGTTATCGTTTTACTTCGAAAGCGGATATCTTCGCTAGATAGCGTTTGGGCGCAATCAGAACCGAGTATATCCACTCATAGCTATCTGGCGTCGCCTTGTTATGTGAGATATTTTTAATTAATTCCAAAACCGCCTCTATTTTCTTTTCGGAATAGAAGAACCAACCTTCCTTTACGAACATTTCGTCATCGAATAGCGGCCGAAGTCTTTTTTCATCATCGCTAAGCTTGTCCAATTCCGCCGAGTAGCGCTTCAGTTTTTCCGCGAGTTCGGCCGCTTTTTTGGTTCCTTTTTTAATTTCCTTAAGTTTTGCATTCAAAGCTCCGATTCTCACGTTCATGGAAGTTATTCGGTCCTTCGTATGCGAGTATTGCTGTTCTATTTCGGTTTTAAGCGGACAAAGTACGTGTATCCCGGCTGGCAGCTTCCCACGTTCGCCAGTCAGGCGTTCGATATCATGCGGGAGGCCGCGTGGAGAGTACTGAAATAGCCATATTCGGTAGTCCTTTCCATTTACCCTGAACAAAACATCCGTATGTTTAGCTGCGTCTTCTATAGGATCGACGACTAGCTCATAATCCCTGAATGCGCCAGTTTCGTTTATCATCGTCTCGAAAACTATCCCGAAATCCCGGTCTCTAGCCAGGGACGGAAACGTGCGCAGACCGCGTGCAAGAAAACCCCCGAGTTTATCATCGTCGTTTTCCTTTGAAATGAAATATTCCGTCAGCTTGTAAAGATAGTCGATTGGGTTAGAGTCCCCCGTCGAAGTTACCACTTCGTGAAAAACGTCGGTATAGTTGATGCCGCCTCCGCGCCCTTCCTGCGTTTGAGGCAGGCCCATTATGGCAAAACCGTCGATGCGCTTGTCGATAATGCCGAGTTTTATCAGTTGGTCCTTTAGTTTTTCCGCAGCGTGTCTGTCTGATAGCTTACGCGTTTCGAGAGCTTTCCGAAACGTTTCCCTAGCCCAGATCGAGCAGCGCTCTCGCGGCGGACTCGGTAGTGCTTTGGGGTTTCTGCCGCCAGTGACCGCCATGAAACGAAAAGGCGGCGGGTGGTTAATTAATCAGTCTGTTTTTTGCTCGAAACGAGTTCCTTCCTCATTTCTTTAGCTATCGCGACTATCACTGGCACCGCTACGGAGTTAGCGAACTGTTTGTACGCCTGAGCGTTGGATACTGGAATTTTGAACGAATCTGGGAAACCCTGTAAGCGGGCGTATTCGCGCGGCGTAAGGTAACGCAGACACTCATCGTTTTTAGCTTCAAAACCCGCGTCGCCCTCGTGTTTTCGCAACGATCCGCAGTCCTTGATGAGGTTTCTTTCGCGCCCCATGCCGCCTACGACTATCGCTTTGGCGGTCTTTTCTGGATCCAGAACTTCGTAACCGAAGCCGTGCCCCATGGCTTCATGTCGGGCCCTGTGTTTTTTCATCCCCGCGAGCCGTTTTTTGCTTATGAAGTATTTCAACGGAACGTTTTTTTCTAGTATGCTCGCGAGTTTGCTTCTCTTAGAAGGTCCTGGAAACGGAAACATGCCGTCAAAAACATCCTTTCTGAATCCCACTATGTATATTCGTTCCCTGTTCTGCGGTACGCCGTAATCCTTGGCGTTCAGTACTGCGTAGCTTACATTGTAGTCCAATTCTGCCCTGAGCGCGCGGAGTATCACTTTGATGGTATTTCCGTGTTCGTGTCCTTCCAGATTTTTTACGTTTTCAAGCAGAAATGCCTTGGGTCTCTTAGTTTTGAGTATGCGGGCAACATCGAAGAAAAGCGTGCCACGAGTGTCGTCGAAACCCAGTTTTCGTCCCGCTATCGAGAACGCCTGACAAGGAAAACCGCCTACGAACACGTCGAAGTCTGGCAGTTCTTCCGCGTTTATTTTGGTAATATCTCCCTTCGGGTCAATGCCGAAGTTTTCCTTATAGGTAATGCCACAGAAGTCGTCGATTTCGTTCGAGTAAACCGCGTCGAATCCAGCCTGTTCGAATCCCAGTCGAATTCCGCCTATTCCCGCGAAGAAGTCGGCGACGGTCGGTTTTTTGCTCATTTCAACGTCCTTTTTATCTTCCCGATGCACTTTTCTGGATTTTTCATTATTTCGAAATCCCAGAAACGCAGTACTTCCCAACCCATTTTCCTAAGCAATCTGTCATTTTTTTTGTCGCGACGCATGTTTTCGGTTATCTTGTCCAACCAAAACGGAGTAAGCTTGTTTTTCCACGTTGCGAATCTGTATCCGTGCCAGAACTTTCCATCGACGAAAATCGCGATTTTTTTCTTTGTAAGGACGAAATCTGGTTTGCCTGGAGCATCGGCATATGTTCGGAAACCAATTCTCGCCTTATTCAATATTTTTTTCAAAACCTTTTCTGGTTTGGTTCCCTTCCCTTTTATTTTCGACATTATTTCGCTTCGTTTTTTACTGTCGAATACGTCGGCCACGACCTATTCATTCTTATTGTACTTGAAAAAACTTCGCTTTAAAAAGAAAACGCGGCCCCTGCCTTCCAGTGTCCGCTCTAGTACGCCCCCAACGTCGTCTGCCCCAGCTTCGTGGCGGCGTTTAGCTGTAGGACGCCGTATTCGCCGTCGTAACCTGGCTTGACTTTGAGGGCGCCTTCCCTGTTGCGCATGATGACGGCAACGAGGCCCTCGTCAGCATGCTTGCGGAGCTGCGGCTCCGGGGTGTCCAGAAGGACGCTGAGTTCGCTGCCGACGGAAGTAATGAGGCTGTCGGCTTCCTCCATTACTCTCTTCGAGGAAAGGGAACTCTTGCGGTAGGCTGCTACTAGCTCGTGAAGCGGGAGAACTTTCTTGAAAGGAATGGCGTTTTCGGGAACGAAGCCAAGCGGGCGGTCGGCAAGCTCTTCCACCCTGTTTTCCACACCTATCGTGAGGTGGCGGTGGCAAACGGGGCAGACGCTCTTCAGCTTCCTTGTTTCTTCCGGCGACGCGGAGAAATTGCATAGGCGGTGGCCGTCGTAGTGGTATTTTCCGTAAGCGGGGTCGACTTCAACCGTGAAGAGGAAGTGGCGCTTGTCGTGGTTTTTAACTGCGGAGAAGATGGAAGAAAACGACGCTTCCCCATTACTCCCGAAATCAAACACATTGCACTCCCTTCCCAATCGCCATGGGTATGGCGAATGAGAATCACTATTCGACATTAAGGCGTATTTATCAAGCTTTGAGAGGCGCCAATTCATAGCCGGATCGCTGCTCATCCCAGTCTCCAAGGCGATGATGTGCTTCGCCTGCTCCTCGTAGCCTTCCTCTATTGAGTTGTAACCGCTCATACTGCCGAAGATTCCGAACCAAGGGGTCCAGGCGTGGGCGGGAATAAGGACGGCGTCGGGGGAAACCTCGTGCGTTTTCTCCATTAATTCCGCTGGCGAACAATTCCCGAACATCGGCCTGCCGTCCGCCTCGAGCGAGCCCATTTTTCCGTAAACGTCGTTGAGCTGTTCCACCACCTCGAAGGAAGGGGCGTGTATTACGTGATGCACCTTCTTGACGCCTTTCGGCGTGCTCTTGAAGGTGGCAACCTCGGCGGTAAGCATGAAACGGACGTCTCGGTAAGCGAAAAGCCCGCTGCCTTCATTACTCTCGTTCTGCAAGGTTGCTTTGAGGTGCTTGAACCACAACGGATGGGTGAAATCTCCAGTTCCCAGAATCTGCAACCCCTTGCGCTTCGCTCCCTCGGCGAGGTGAGGAAGGTCCATCAGGGGAGAAACTGCGCGAGAATACTTCGAATGGATGTGGAGGTCGGCGAAATAACGCATTCTAGCTTCCCATCCCGTCTATATGTCTCAAAAACTCTTTTGCGCTATCGACATCTTCGTTATACTGAGGATCGAATGAAACGACGCCGCTGACGTTTTCTCTAATTTCCGATAACTCGCGCAATTTTTTGAAACGACCTATTCCGCCCTTTCCAGCATGCCATAAACAAACAACCCAAAATTCATGGTTCTTTTCTCTCCTTAATACTGATTCTAAAAACGCTCCGCCGAATGCATTGTCGGTTAATGCAGTCTTAATTTCTAAGAAAATTGTTTTTCTGTCGCATTTGAACAAGATGTCTATATTTTTTTTAAAATTAGTAGGCATATCTTCTCTTAATTTAAGTTCAGCTTGTCCTTCTGCTATATTTTTTCCATCGTTACTTAGCAGTTTACAAAGTGATTTTTGGAACGGTTTTTCTATAAATTTTCTATTGCCCGCAGACCCGCGTTCGGTTTCCTTAAGTTCTTTTTGTAAATCATCCCAAAAAACATTAAGTCTTTTTTCAAGAGGGTCTTTAGTGTCGCTTTTGACAACCCTATCGTCCAGCCATGCAATGGCTTCTTCGATTGATGTCGGTTTATTTTCGCTCATACCTTCTCACTAAATCTCTAGGGATGCTACTGCTAGCGGGAAAGTAATCGTGGCGTCGCCGTAAACGCAGGCGGAGCGGGCTTTCTCTCCGACTTTTCCCCACGACTTGGCTTCCTGAACCCTCGCTCCCGACAGAGAGCCGTCGTATTCCTGCGCAGTTGTGAAGTAGGCCGCGTAATCCAACCCTCCGCGCAGGATGTTGGAGGCGATTGTAAAGTGCTTGGCGGTACCCCCGCCGAGAATAACCGCGCCGGTGCGTTTGGCGGTGATGATGGAGTTTCCGAGGGTTCGCATGTCCTTCAGCTCGTCCAGCACGAAGCCCGCGTGGTCCTGCTTGAAGAAGTAAAGCTGCAATCCTAGCGCCGAATCGAGGATGTTCGGGGAGTAAATGGGAACGTGACGCTCGAGGCAGGCTTTCATTATGGAGTTCTTGTCCTTGATGCCGGCGGTGAGCTCCGTGA
Source organism: Candidatus Norongarragalina meridionalis (assembly GCA_902384935.1). Lineage (GTDB taxonomy): Archaea > Micrarchaeota > Micrarchaeia > Norongarragalinales > Norongarragalinaceae > Norongarragalina > Norongarragalina meridionalis. Next base: position 9,959 of record CABMDO010000009.1, on the reverse strand, counting down.
CGAGGCTGCTGGGAGTAATGATGTGCTGTTTTTCGTGCATTTTCTTGAAGACGGGTTGCACCTTCTTTTCCAAAAGCTCGTAGCGGGCATTGGGAACAAGGATGTTGCCGATTCTGTTGATTCCCTTCTTGTGGAGGGCAATGTCGTCGGCTGCGAAGGAGCCCATCTCGTAGGGCGCGTAGGCGCGTATCAAGTCGTGGTCGATTGAGCCACCCGTAGTAATGACCGCGTCGACGTTTCCTTCTCGGATGTACTGGGCGAAGACGCCCCTAAGCCCGGAAGCAACCATGTTGGCGGTGAAAGCGAAGATGCGGAGGCACTGCTTGTCGGAACGCATGGCGTCCATTACTTCGACTGCCCGCGAAAACTCGGAGGCTTGAAAGCCGGTGGTGGAAAACTGCTCAGCCAGCTCATTTACTTTCATCCCTTTTTTTATCGTGATGTCCTTGACGTTCATTTCTTCAACACCTTTTTGTAAGCGGAAAGCAGCGCTGAAACGCTTCTAGCGATTGAGTATTTGGAAGCGGTTTTCCTAGCGTTGGCGGAGAGCCTGCGTTTCTCGGAAGCAGGCGCGCCCAAGGCGCGTTCAATCGCCCTCGCGCAGTCGCTCGCGTCCCCCGCCTTGAACAGGAAGCCATTCCTGCCTTCTTGAACAGCTTCGGGTATCGCAAACGCGGCGGCGCCCACTACCGGAGTGCCGCAAGCCATGGCTTCTAGAAGAGTGAGGCACTGGGTTTCGAAGGTGGAGGCGGTAACGAATACGTCGGCTGCTGAGTAGTAATATGGCAAGTCGGCTTTCGGCACGAATCCGCGGAACTGGGCGTCGATGCCGAGCTTTTTCGCGAGGGCTTCGCATGACTTTCTTGCGGGGCCGTCTCCAGTAATGAGGAGAAGAACGTCCGGGATTTGCTTTGCGGCACGAATAATCACGTCGACATTCTTCTCGAAACCGAGCCTACCCGCAACGAGAACAATGTGACGATTGGAAGGAAGGTGCAGCTTCTTTCTCGCCGCCTTCCTGCTCTTCGGCTTGTACGTTCCGAGGTCTACGGAGTTCGGAACAACAACGCTCTTCACGCCGTGCTTGGCGAGTTCGCGCCTGATTGTTTCGGAAGGCGATATTACCAAGTCGAAGCGCTTGTAAAACTCCGTGCTCGCCCTCCACGCCATTGCCGAAACCGCCCTTTGGAGTTGTTTTTGAGTTGTGACGTAACTCGCGCCTTGCGGGATTAGGGTGTGGAACGTTGCAACCGCGGGAATGCCGAGCGTCTTGCTGCAGGCAAGAGCCGCGAATCCCATTCCCGCGGGAGTGTGGGCGTGGATGAGCTGCAATCTTTCCCGCCTCACCTCCTCGATGGCGGAGATGTAAGGGAAGAACGCAATCTTGTATTGCGGGTAAAGAGGGAAAGGAAGCGCGCGATGGTAATGCACGCCGTCTCCGTCGGGTTTGCTCGTTATCATGCCGCTTGACGTCGTGAAGATGATGACGTGATTCCCTTTCTTTTTCAGGGCGGCGCGATGCGCGAGTATGGACGTGACTACGCCGTCGATGTTCGGCGAAAAGGTGTCCGTGAAAAAGCCGATGCGCATCTCAGCGCAGCTCCGTCATATTATTCATGTAGGGACGGAGCACCTTGGGTATTTCCACGCTTCCATCCTCATGCTGGTTGTTTTCCAAGATAGCGCGCAACGCGCGGGACGTGGCGATGGCGGTGCTGTTCAGCGTGTGCAGCCACTCCTTTTTCTCGTCAAGCGCGCCCTGCTTGCCTATGCGGCGCTTGATGTTCAGCCGAACCGCCTGGTAAGAGGTGCAGTTGCTGCAGGAAACCACTTCCTTGTACTTTCCTTCGCGGGGCATCCACGCTTCGATGTCGTACTTCTTAGCCGCAACGGTGCCCATGTCCCCTGTGCAAACGGCTACGACGCTGTACGGGATTCCGAGCGCCTGCCAGATTTCCTCGGCGTTCTTCAGGAGCTTTTCATGCCATTCCCAGGACTCTTCGGGAGCGCAGAAGACGAACTGCTCCACTTTCTGGAATTGGTGCATGCGGAATAAGCCCTTAGTGTCGACGCCGTGCGCTCCTATCTCGCGGCGGAAGCACGGACTCACGCCGGCATAAAGAAGCGGAAGCTCTTCGAGGACTTCGTCGCGGTGCATCGCCGCGATTGGATGCTCGCTGGTTGCTATGAGATAGGAATCGTCGTCCTTTATTCCGTACATCACGTTCTCGAAGTCCGCCAAGTCGGTTACTCCTTCATATGAGTCGCGGCGCATCATGAGCGGCGGTTCCAGGAGCGTGAAGCCCTTCTTCATCAGCGAGTCAATCGCGAAGCGCTGCAATGCGATGTCCATCAGGGCGAGATTGCCCTTGATGAAGCAGAATCCCGCGCCGGATATCTTCGCCCCGCGCTCAAAATCCGCTCCGCCCATTTTCTCGGCGATTTCCTCGTGCGTGCGGAGGTTGAATGAAGGGGTTTTCGGCGTGCCCCACTTGCGCAACTCCTTGTTTTCCGTGTCGTCCTTTCCGTCGGGCACGGACTCGTGGAGGATGTTCGGCAGGCGCATCAGCGAATATTTGACGCGATTGAGTTCCCTGTCGGCGGTTTCTTCCGTCGTCTTAATCATGTCGGGAATGCCCGCCGCTTTCTTCAGCTCGGCGTCGGCATTCTTTCCCTCTTTCTTGAGGGTGCGGACCTGTTCGGTAAGACGGTTGCGTTCGGCGCGGAGGTTGTCCACTTCCTGCTTGAGGCGGCGGTATTCCAAGTCGGCAGTGAGGAGGTCGTCAAGCAGTTCGGTAGTCATTCGCCTGCGCTTCAAGTCCTTCCGAACAACGTCGGGGTTCTCGCGAACCCACTTCAGGTCAAGCATGCCTCAACATCTCGCTGCGCGCCTGCTCCACCTGCGAGCGGGCGACGTCCTGCTTCCGCTTAAGGCTCCCGATGAGCGAGCCCGAGTACTTTATCGTCATCACGTTGTCGTAAATCTCGTTCATCTTGTTGAAATAGTATTCCGCGTCCTTCGGCTTGTCCTTCATCAGCGCAGTTTGCATCATCCTGCGCAGTTCGCCGACGCAGTCGCACAACCCCGTAAGGTATTCCAGATAAGGCACGCCGAGCTCCTCGTAATCGGGCATCTCCTTCTTCTGCGACACCGCGAGCAGGCATTTGATTTCCGTATATTCCTGCCAGCAGGCGGAAGCGATGCCTTCGAAACCTTCGGCGTCCCTCGTAAGCGACTTTATCTTCACGTCCAGCAGGGCGACGATTTTCTCGCATTCCTTCATGTCGCCGTTGTGGATTTCCTTTATCGCGCGGGCGCAATCCCTGACTATCGCCCTGTTCAGTTGGATGACGCGGTCCATCCGCGCCTCTTTTTCCGCGAGGGTTTTGACGATTTTGCCCATCGTCTCTTCCAGCTTCGTAATCTGGTAAGTGTCCATTTCCCCCTCTAGCCTCGTGATTTTAGCCTTTAAGGAACCGAGCGTCGTCATATCCTATCCCACCGCACCTATTACGCTTCTTGCTTTTAAATAACCGCCGAGTTCAGCGTTTCTTCGGGTAGCGGAGCACGACGGAACCGTCGTGGAGTATCTTCGGCCCGAAGACTATCATCTCGCCCTGCTCGAATCCGCGCGGCTGGAGGGGCTGCTGGTTCCTCACTTCCGCGTCGCGGATTCCGAACCTGCTTATGGCGTTGTCCATGAACTCGGTCCAGCGGCTGCGTTCCGCATCGCTGCCGTAGACTACGTCGAATTTTATCCCGAAGCCGTTCGCCTTGGCGGCGTCGGCGGCCCAGCCGATTCGCCGCATCATCTCTTCCCGCGCTTCCGTTTCGTTCCTGCCCCGCATGAACGACTTCAGGAGGTCGTCGGAAAAGGAAATCGCGATGTTGCTGATTCCCTTTGTGCGCTTTATCAGCGTCTTGCGGTTTTCCACGCCTGCGAGCGACCAGTACAGTTCGATTTCGGGCTTGTAGCGTTTTCGCAGTTCCGCGGTTATCTCGTGCAGCCGCGGATGCGCGGCGGTTTCGCCTAGGCAGAAGAAAATCTGCTTCGGCGCGAAGCCGTGCTTGTCGAGCGCGTTAAGGCGCGAGCGCAGCGTCGCAAGCCGCATGAAGCGCATCTCCTCGGCCATGTTGCCGAGCCCGCAATGCCCGCATACCTCGGCGTGAGGGCAGCCGAACACCGGCTCTATTACCGCCTGCTCGTAGAACGGTGCGCCCGTCTTCATCGCTTCGGGAATAAGCGCGCGCTTCATAACGCAAATATGTGGGCGGAAGGCATTAAAATCCCGTTTCCGAAAGGATTGCGGTGGGTTTGAGTGGGAGGTCCTAGTTTTGACGAATTCGCGGGCGCGGGCGCCATATTCCGCAACAAGGATATCCTCTCCCCTACGTTCGTGCCCGAAACCCTTCTTTTCAGGGAAGAGGAAACGCGCGGACTGATGGGCGCGCTCGCGCCAGTTCTAAGAAACCAGAAGGCGAAGAACGTTTTCATTTACGGAAAAACCGGCACGGGAAAGACCGCCACCACGCGCTCCGTTCTCAAAAAGCTGGACGAGCAGAAGAACGAGCGCATCAAAACCGTTTATCTGAACTGCAGAATCTACGACACGCGCTACAAAGTGCTCCAGAAGTGCATTTCCGACTTCCAGCCGGATTTCGCGAAAACGGGACATTCATTCGTCGTTCTCTACGATAAGTTCCTCGACTGGGTTCAGGACGGGTTGGGCGACGGCGTGAAGGGAAAGCGCGTAGTGTTCGTCCTTGACGAAGTGGACGTTGTCGGCGATTTGGACTCCCTCATTTACACCCTTTCGCGCGCCAACGACGACCTGAAGGAAGGCAGCGTCTCGCTCATAGGCATCAGCAACAAGGTTGATTTGAAGCAGAAGCTCGAAGCCCGCTCTCGCTCCTCGCTGTGCGAGGACGAGATGGTGTTCAAGCCGTACGACGCGATGCAGCTGCAGGGAATTCTCAAACAGAGGGCGAAGCAGGCATTTAATGATGGCGTGGTATCGGAGAGCGCGATTAATCTAAGCGCCGCCATCGCAGCGGGAGAAAATGGGGATGCAAGATACGCGCTGGCATTACTTCTCCGTGCGGGCGAGCTCGCTGAAAAACGTGCCTCGAAGAAAGTTTCCGACAAGGAAGTCGAGGATTCACGCCGAGCCGTTGACGAGGACAAGGCGTTCGACATCATCAGCACTTTGCCGGAGCATCAACAGCTGCTTTTGTACACGCTCGCAACCATGGGCAACGTCAGCTACAAAAAGCTGGTGGAGGAGAACGGCGAGCAGCTATATTTCAGCGGCTAGGTTTACGAGAAGTACGCGCAGCTGTGCAGGAAGCTCGGAAAGGAGCCGAGAACCTCGAGATGGTTCCGCGAGTACCTTTCGGAGCTGGAAAACCTCGGGCTCGTGCTCGGGGTGGATTCCGGAAAGGGAGTCCGCGGGCACACCACGCTTCTAAAGCTCGCCTACGACCCCGTCAAGGTAAAGAAAGCTGTTGACAGGACGCTTTTCGCGGAGTGATTGTAGATTGTTCGACTACCACTTCCATTCGGATTACTCGCAGGACGGGCACGGCACGATGCGGGATTACTGCGTCGCCGCCAAGAAAAAGAAACTGAAGGAAATCTGCGTCACGAACCATTTCTGCTTCTACGACGGCGTGCACATGAACTACTTCGACGGTCCCGCCACCTACGGGCTTTTCCGCGGAACGATGGACGACATGATGGAAGAGTACGAGGAGACGCACGACGAGTTCCCTTTTCTCAGAATCGGCTTGGAGTTCGACTATCGCCGCGACGTCGAGCGGGATGTAGAGCGCGTTCTGAAGGAATATCCGCTGGATTACTCGCTCGGTTCGGTCCACCTGCTCGGAAACATGTGCATCACTTCCAGGAAAAAACTGCCGCTTTACCTTGCGGAGCATACTCTCGAGGAAACGTACGCCAACTATTTCGCGGAGGTGGCGAAGGCGGCGGAAACCGGTTTGTTCGACTGCCTCGCGCATCTTGACGTCATAAGGCGCTATTCGCCTCCGTTCGATTTCCCGGAATGGCGCGAGTCGGCGGTGCGCGCCCTGGAAGCCGCGAAGGAGAACAAAATCGCGCTGGAACTCAATACTAATCCGAAAGGGTTGGCGGAGGGGCTTACTCCCCTGCCGTGGCTCAGGGAAGCAAAAGCATTGGGATTCGACTCGCTCGTTTTCGGCTCGGACTCGCACAAGCCCGAGGACGTGGGCAACGTAATCGCCGACGGGATGGCGCTCGCGAAGAAGGAAGGGTTCAAGAACGCGCTGTCGTTCACGAAAAGAAAGCAGACGAAAGTCAAACTCTGATTATATTGTCCATGTCGCCGAAGCGCGACACCAACGACGCGAAAGGTTTTGCGGCGGCGAGAGTAATGCCCGACGGGAGGAGATCGAGCTTTCGGCGGACGAGATAATGCAACTTCAGCGTAGGCAGGCATTCCTTCTTCCATTCCTTCTCGTAGTTGCGGTTTTCGGCTATTGATTCCGCCAGGATTCTGGCGCAGTTCCCCCCGAACACCAGGCCACCGCCAGTAGTCGCCTTTACCTGCCCGGCTGCGTCGCCCACGAGCATCACGTTGCCGCGCTGAGTCTGGCTGCGCCACTTCAGCGGAATGAGCGCGTGGAATTCGCGTAGCTTTTTGCTGGACTTTGTGACGGAATTGGAAGTAATGCTGGCGATTCTCCGTTTGCCTTCATTCATTCTTTCGTGCTTTTGCGTTCCGAATCCTACGCGGACGACGTTATTCCCGCACGGCACGAGCCATCCAAAAAAGCCGGGGAATGCCGAATCAAGGAAAACGCGGACAAATGCCTCGTCTTCCACTCGCGCGTTTTTGTATTCGGCTTCGTAACAGAACGCGAAACGCGTAATTGGCGGAAATGATGCGGCGCGGGCAATGAACGACGACGCCCCATCCGCGCCGACAATCCATTTCTCCTTCGGCAACGCGCGCACCTTCTTCCTGAGAAATATTTTCGCGCCTTCGGACTCCGCTTCCTCCGCGCACTGCTCGTCAAAACGCTGGCGTTCCAAAACACAGGCGATATTCCTGCGGGCGTCGACAAGCATCCTTTTTCCACCCGCTTCGATGAACGCGCCACGGACTTTATGGAGAACGGCACGCTTGTAGTCAACGCCGATTGAGCGCAAACCGCTTTCGGAAACCAGCGCGGTGCATTTCCTTTGCTTTCCCACGATGGCGTCCTCCTCGTAGACGGCAGTGCGCAACCCCCGCGCCGCGCATTCTTTGGCAGTTATGCAGCCTATCGCGCCCGCCCCGACTACGGAAACGTCGTATCGCATGCTTAAAAAAAGGGGATTGCATTAATCTGCATTATGCTTCAGTTCGCGATAGGCGGGGCGCTTTTCCTTGCGGCGGGGTACGCGATTTCGCTGGCTTTTTTCAGGGAGGCGGATGTCGTCGAGCGGGTTGTTTTCTCGCTCGCGTGCGCCATGACGGTTCCGGCGCTGCTGCTCGCGTTCATGAATCTGATTCTGGGAATCAAGCTGGACACGCTGGTGGTTTACGTTGTACTGATTGCGGTGACCGCAGCCGCGTTCCTGTATTCAAAGGCGAAGCCGAAGAGCCACCACGTCGGAAAGCATTCTTAGCGCGGTTTTCAGCAAGCCGATAATCCCGCCGGCAGCAGTAGGCCCGCCGGTAACGTGCTTCCAGCGTATCGGAACTTCCTCGATGCGCATGCCGTTGCGGATCGCGATTGCGAGGAACTCTACGTCCCAGACGAAGCCCGTTTCCCTGAGTTGCGGAGCGATGCGTGCGTTCGCCTTTTCCCTAATAGCCTTGAACCCGCACTGCGTGTCCGAGAAAGGCATGCCGAACAATACGCGGACAAGAAGATTGAAGGAACGCCCGGTGATTTTGCGCGAAAGCGGCATTTGCGCGTTCGACGCGGGGGAATAGCGGGAGCCTATTGCCACGTCGGCATTACTCAAGGCGGCGACGAGGCGCGGAATTTCCTCGGGCGGAGTGGACGCGTCGGCGTCGTATACGACGACGTCGCCTTTCGCCTGTTTCAATCCCGCGTGAACCCCGTCGCCTTTTCCAAGGCGCTTTGGAAAGTGTATTACCTTGGCGCCGAGAGAGCGGGAAATGAATGCCGTCCTGTCGTTGCCGTCGTCTACGACGAGAACGGAAGCGCGCAGCTTGCTTTTTTTCAGGAATGCGTTCAGCTTCCTCAGCGTGACGCCGATTCTTCCTTCCTCGTTGTGCGTGGGTATGAGGATGGTGAGCGTCACAGGAAGATGCCCCTTGTTTCAAGAGCGTTTCCGAAGAAGCGGCGCGCTTCCTCGAGCGCGTGCTTCGTGCTTCCTTCCATGCGCATGGTGATGAGCGGTTCCGTATTCGACGCCCGCACGAGCCCCCACCATTCGGGAGCTTCCACGCGCACGCCGTCGAGCGTTATCATCTTGAAGCCGTCGCGCTTCGCAGCGGACTTTACGGATTCTATCGCCGCATTCACCTTGTCGGAAGGGCACGGAACGCGTATCTCTGGGGTTGCGTGGTGTTCGGGAAGCGAATCGAGCAGGCTGCTCAGCAATCCCTTGCGGGAAACGAGCTCGCACATCTTCAATGCGGCGAATATCCCGTCGTCGTACCCATGGTTTTCCGCGAAATAGAAATGCCCGCTCACTTCGCCCGCGAGCAAGGCGTTTTCCTGCAGCAGGCGCTCGTGCGTGTAGGAGTGCCCGACGCGGTTCATAATCGGCATGCCGCGGTAGCGCCTTATTACCTCGGGAAGAGCCCGCGAGGACTTGACGTCGAAGACGACTTTAGCCGCGGGGTTCAGGGGAAGCGCGTCCTTTGCAAAGATTGCGAGCGTTTCGTCCCCGCGGAGAACGCGCTGCCTGTCGTCCAAAAACACGACGCGGTCCCCGTCTCCGTCGAACGCGATGCCCAAATCCGCGTTGTGTCCTTTGCATAAGCGGGCGAGCTCCTCGACGTTCTCGTCCTTCGTGGGGTCGGGAGCGTGGTTCGGGAAGGAGCCGTCGGGTTCGCAGTAAAGCTCGGAAACGATGCACCCCGCTTTGCGCAGGATTTCGGGCGCGTAGGCGCCGCAAACTCCGTTCCCGCAATCGACGACGACTACGAGCTTCTTCTTCGCCTTGGTTTTGCCGACAACCCAGTCGGTGTAATCGCGCAGCACGTCCTGCTTCGAAACAATGCCTTTTCTTTTCGCCCTGAAGTCCTCGCCACGAACCCTCTCCTCTATTTCGCGTATCCCGCTTTCGTACGTCAGGCATTCGGCGCCCTTGCGGCAGAGCTTGACGCCGTTGTACTCGGGCGGGTTGTGCGAGGCGGTTATCATTGCGCCTGCGTCGCGCTTGTAATGCGCAACTGCGAAGTAAAGGAACGGCGTGGGGACGATTCCGACGTCGATAATGTTGCATCCCGCACGCGTCGCGCCCTTTGCAAACGCTTTTTTGAGAACAGGCGTCGAAAGCCGCGAGTCTCCCGCGAGTGCAATCTCCTTCGCCCGCGTCATTCTTCCGAATTCGTTGCCTATGCGCTCCGCCTGCTTCTCGTCGAGCTCCGAGGGATAGACTCCCCTGACGTCGTACTGCTTGAAAATGCCCGCCACCTATCTCACCAGAAGCGCGATTGTTTCGTTGCGCGTGCGCGCCACCTCCGCGAGAGTCGCATCGGTGAAATTCTTAGCGTAGTACGCGAGCGCGAACGCCATCACGAGTATGAACAGTCCGAGCGCTAGGAGCAGGATATACTCGACGGATGCCTGCGAGCGCTTCATAGTAGCGTCAAGCCGACTTGCCTTTAAAGGCTTTCTGAAAACAAAAGAAAAAGGAAAGTAAAAAAGAAAACGCTCAGCCCGGCTTCGGACCGCACGACTCGATGTTCGGGTCGTACTGCGCGTTGTACGAAACGCATGCGTCGGGCAGCGG
>CABMDO010000008.1 GCA_902384935.1 Candidatus Norongarragalina meridionalis | reverse complement strand
GCAGGCGGCTGTTGAGGAGGTTTTACCGCCCGAGTGCGGACTCACCAAGATAGAGGTCGAGGGGCCGCAGGTAGTGGTATACGTGCGCAACATAGCCGCGTTCTACGGCGACGAGAACCTCATCACGAAGCTCGCCGGAAAGGTGCGCAAGAAGGTGCTGGTGCGCGTCGACGCCGCATCGCTCACCCCCGTGGAGAAGGCGCTCGCCACGATAAAGACGCTCATACCGCCGGAAGCGGGCGCGGAGCAAATCCGCTTCGACCCCGTGTTCAACGAGGTTATCATCGAGGCGCTGAAGCCCGGGCTCGCCATCGGAAAAGGGGGCTCTGTGCTGAAAAGCATCATACTTAACACCGGATGGTCGCCCCGCGTCCTGCGCGCGCCGACGAACCCGAGCGAGGTTTCCCGCGCCGTACGCGGAGCCCTGCTCGCGAACTCCGAGGACCGCAAGAAATTCCTGCTCGGTTTGGGCAAGAAGATGTTCATCTCCGAGGGCACGTGCGACTGGATCAAGATTACTGCGCTCGGCGGCTTCAAGGAAGTGGGGCGCTCGTGCATGCTCCTGCAGACGCCGCACAGCAACGTTCTCGTGGATTGCGGCATCAACGCCGACACGAGCGACAAGCAGCGCGCTTATCCGTACCTTAATGCGATGAATCTGGCGCTCGAGCAGCTCGACGCGGTCATCGTGTCGCACGCCCACCTCGACCACTGCGGTTTCGTCCCCTATCTTTACGCTTACGGCTACGAAGGCCCGACGTACTGCACCCCGCCGACGCGCGACCTCATGGTGCTGCTGCAGCAGGACTGCGTCAATGTCATGAACAGCGAGGGCGAGGGCAACGCCCCTTACGGCGAGCGCGAGATAAAGAAGGAGCTCAACCACGTCATCACGCGCGACTACGGCGAGGTTACCGACGTCACGCCGGAAATCCGCTTTACGTTCCACAATGCCGGGCACATCCTCGGCAGCAGCAGCGTCCACATCCACGTGGGCGAGGGCATGCACAACATCGTTTACACGGGAGACATCAAGTACGGGCGCACGAATTTGTTCGACGCGGCGGACACGTACTTCCCGCGCATCGAGACGCTGCTCATGGAGAGCACTTACGGCGGGCGCGACGACATGCAGCCCAGACTCGACGACGCCGAGGCGCGGCTGATGCAGGCGATACGGAAGACGATAGAGCAGCGCGGAAAGGTGCTGATTCCCGTCTTCGCCGTCGGACGCGCCCAGGAAATCATGCTCGCGCTCGAATCGCACCTCAAGGACGAGAACGTCACGGTTTACATCGACGGCATGAGCAAGGAGGCGTCGGCGATACACACGATTTACCCCGAATACCTCAGGCGGAACGTGCAGCGCCGCATCCTGCAGAACGATTCCCCGTTCGACAAGGAGATGTTCAAGCACGTCGTTTCGAAGGACCGCAAGGACATCGCCGAGAACGACGAGCCCTGCGTCATACTCGCGCCTTCGGGCATGCTTTCCGGCGGAACGTCCGTCGAATTCCTGAAGATGATGGCTGGGGACGCGCGCAACGCGCTCGTCTTCGTCGGATACCAGAGCGCGATGTCGCTCGGACGCAAGATTCAGAACGGCGAGAAGGAGGTTCCGATCCTGAACGAGCGCCACAAGGTCGACGCGTTGAAAATAAACCTCAGCGTTTACACTATCGACGGATTCTCGGGGCACAGCGACCGCTCGCAGCTGCTCGCGTACGTGCGCAACCTGCGGCCGAAACCGACGCGCATCCTCACGATGCACGGCGACGAGAACAAGCCCGACGACCTTGCGCGCACGCTCAACCGCATGATGCACATCGAAACGAGAGCCCCGATGGACCTCGACACGATGCGCCTGAAGTGAGCGAATGCGGCTTGTTGTAACTGGCACGCCTGGAACCGGAAAGACGTTCCTCGCGAAAAAGCTCGCCGAACAGGAAGGCGCCGAATACATCGACGTAAAGAAAATAATCGGACAGCACAAGCTCTATCTCGACGACGAGGGAACGGTCGACATCAGGAAATTGCAGCGCGTCCTGCGGCCCATGATGCGCAGCGGGAATGTCATCGTTGAAAGCCACCTGCTCTGCGAGTTTTCCCTTCCGTGCGAGCGCTGTATCGTTCTCAGATGCGACCCCCTCGTCCTCGAAAAACGCCTCGGGGAACGCAGGTATTCGAAGCAGAAAACGCTGGACAACCTGCTGTGCGAGGCGCTGGACTACTGCCTCGTGAACGCGGAGAGGCACTACCGCCACGTCACGCAGGTGGATTGCACGAAAATGCCCTCTGCGAAACGGCTTCTGGACGAAAAAAGCGACTCGATTGACTGGCGCGACGCCCTCAAAACCCTTGCAAAACGTCAAACGAGGGTTTAAAAGGGGCTTCTCTCACTAAATAAACGCCTTTGAAAAGGCGGTGTAACCCCATGAAGAAGAAAAAGAAGGGCGACGAAGACTGGGAAGACGAAGAGGACTTCGACGAAGAGGACGATTGGTCCGAGGACGAGGACGACTTCTCAGAAGACGACGAAGGCGGATGATCTCGCTTATCTAATTTTATTCTTCAGTACCTTAGCGGAGCCGCTTATCGAAATTAAGCGGATCGCTATTCCCTTGCCTTCGTGGAAGCGTTTCAACGCCAGCGCGGCTATTACGGGCTCGAGCGACGCCAATGAGCAGGAAGCGAGCGCGACTCCTTTTGAATAGCGCGCGACTTTGAAGTTCGCTTTCGACGCACCTGATTCGCCCAGGAAGGAAAGTATTGCGTCGTTGCAGCATCTCCGCGCATCTGCGTCCGAAAGTTCCTGCCCCTCGAACTTCAGCAGAAGCCAGCGCTTTTTTTCACGAATCAACGTACCACTTCCTGAAACACCCGAACGCCTTCGCCCTGTGGGAGAAGCGCGCCTTTTCCTCCTTCGTCATTTTCGAGAAGGTTCTTTTTTCGCCTTTTGGAATGAAAACCGCATCGTACGCCAAACCTTCGGGAACAGGCGGGATTATTTTCTTCGTTATTTCTCCCGGACATTCGCCCTTGAAAACGCGCATGCCGCCCTCGTTCACGAAAGCAACAAGCGTGACGAAGCTCGCGCCCCTCTTCTTTCCTTCAAGAAGGCGCAGCACTCCATCGAGCCCTATTGTCCTGATTGCGAACTTGCTGTACGTTCCCGGAAATTCCGGAAAAGCGTTGAGGAAAAGGCACGTGTCCTCGACAACGAGCGGCTTCTTGAAAAGCGCGTACGCGTGCAGCGCCTTGCTCTTGAGCGCCGCTTCGTGGCTGAGCGACTTGATTTCGTCGAGCTCCGCCTCCTCCACGGTTACCGAAAGAGGCGCGAGAATCTTCCGCACCTCCTCCGCCTTGCCTTTGTTGCCGGTGACGAACAGGACGGATTTCATTTTTCCATCGCCTTTACCGCCGCGTTCGCCTGCTCCCTCGTCAAGCCGAGGAACTGCGCAATCGCGATTATCTCGCGGGGAGATTTTACGTCCAAGGCGTCCTCAGCCCGATTGGTGAGGACAAAGGGAATCCTCTTCTTGACGCACGCCGAAATGAAGGAACGGTACGCCGCCATTAATTTCGGCCTTGACGGCTGCGATGCGTGCAACAGCGGACGGATGGGCATCTCGAACACATGCCCGCGTTCCTTTGCGGTTGCCAGCAGCTCGCGATTGTCGCGGGCAAATGATTCGTTGAATAGAACGTTGTCGTGCATAAGTAATAAGTTTAAAAGAAGCGGGCTTTAAAGGATGTGGAAGGTGATTTGTTGAAGAAGATTCTCGCTTTGCTTTTCGCAGGATTCCTGCTGTTCGGGTGCGTGTCGCAACCGCCCACGGTGACGCCCACGCCCACAGCAGTGCCTACTGCTGTTCCGACTATCGTGCCTACGCCCACGCCAACAGCTGCGCCCACGATTGTTCCGACGCCGACTCCGACAATCGCCCCGACACCTACCGAGGTGCCCACCGTTGTTCCGAGTCCCACTCCTTCGGTGGAAAGCATACTTTCAATAAGGTCGAAAATCGAGAGCGCCGCGCTGATGTCGTTCAACAGGACGGTGCGCCTCGACGAAGCCCAGCCGCCCGGACAGAGGTACGCGCTTGACGACTTTTCGTCCCCGCTCACGTTGCAGGTGGTTCTGACCCTCTCGAACACCAACGCATGGGGCCCGTTCGACCACCTGATAACCGCGTACGGCATGACGACGAACCGCAGCAAGCGCATAAGCATGACGTACAACCGCTTCAGCGCGGTGAAAACCGACGCGGACGCGTCCATGGAGTGCTACAACTGGACGTACAAGATAGACTACAAGGTTTCGCAGCCCTGGGAGCAGAACCACCCGTACATGACCGGCACCGAAGTAGTGAACGACTTCACGTCGCGGCTCATCGACATCTGCCCCTAGCGAAGATGTGACTGCACCGCATCGTAAATCCTGAAAACGCGCGCTATTTTGCCGGCGGTTATGACGTTGCCCAGCTTGCCAGTAAAGTCGTGACGAGCAATGTTGTCGTCAGCGAGTTTCACGGTTTCTATCGGCGTTCTTGAAAGGAAAAAGAACAGCAGCGGATTCTTCGCGAAGAACTTGGCAGCCGGACCCTTGAAGCCGTTCATCGCAAAATGCCCTTCGAGAAACGCGCCTAGAGCGGGCACATTGTCGCCGGGCATGGGCATCCCCCTCCTCAAGCGCTCGACCACGTCCCTGGACGCCAGCTTGTGATAAGCATCGAAGTACTGCGTATATTTGCCCTTCATCCAGCCCGCATGCTTAAGCAGCCATCTCAGCGACTTCGCCGCTTCCGCCTCGCCCGCCGTCGCATTCTCGGGCGTCGATAGGTTCAACAATTTGAAAAAATCGTCGTGTTTTATTTCCTCGCCGGTAAGAACGCGGCTGTGAAGCGTAGCGCCAATCTTTTCCACGACCTCCGGTTCGAAATAATCGAGAAGAACGCCAACGTGCGTATGCAGATCCCCGCCGTATCTCCTGGGCTCGTGAAGCGGGAAAAACTCCGAGATTGCGCGAACCTCCTTTTCGGAAATCCTCACGCCGCGCGGCTTGATCGGCGATTCGAAAAGCGGAGTCGAGCCCCCGCCGGGCTTGCGCTTTGCCATGATGAAAAAAGGAACGGCGGCGCTTAAATTACTTTATCTTGGCGTCGTACTTCCCCGCCGCGACGTCGGCTATGAAATCGCGCGGGTTCTTGCCGTCGATTGTTGCGCCGAGGCTCAGGCACGTGCCCGCGACTTCTTTTACCGCTGCTTTCAAGTCCGCCGCGAGCATGGAATCCTGCTTCATGCGCGCGATTTTTACGCACTGCTCGGCGGTAATGTCGCCTATTTTCGGCTTGCCCTTGACCCCAGCCTCCTCCTTCACGGGGGCTTTGAGTCCGAGCTCCCTCTTGATGAGCCCGCTGACAGGCGGCGTTCCGACTGAGATTTCGAACGTTCTTGTCGCCTTGTCGACGATTACCTTCACGGGAACGGTCATGCCCGCGAAGTCCTTCGTCTTCTCGTTTATCGCCGAGATTACGTTGCCTATGTTCACGCCCGTAGGTCCGAGCGCGGGGCCGAGAGGCACGCCTGCGCTTTCCTTTCCGCCTTCCACCATCGCTGGTATCGTCATCTTTGCCATGTAAACCAACCTCTAGAAGCTGCCGAAAATATTGTGAAAGGGCGGAAATAAAACCCTTTCTTTAACGTTTCTTTCTGCTTATCGCGTAGAACGCTCCGGCGCCTGCCAGAACGACGAGCAGCAGGCTCATTTCGGGAACCTCCTGCACGAGCACGCCGTTCTTGAACACGCACTGCGCAGCCACGTCGTAGGCGGGCGAATACGAGCGTATCACGTAGTCTCCGCCCTGCGCGGTATCCACGACGATGCGGTGCAATCCCGACGAGCAGGATATGAACGTCGACTTTCCGTTGATGGAGCCGTTTATCGTCACGGTCGTGGTAAGCGAATTGTCGCACGCCGCCTTTCCGGAGGCGAGCAACGACGCACTCAGTTCAGCGGTAGGCGCTGCCAGGATCTTAGGGCAGTCAAGCGAGAGCATCGTCGCGCTCGGCCTGTTGCGCGGCACGGTGGGCGACACTGTCGGCATCAAGCTTGCGGTTGCCCTGGGAGTCGGAGTTCCCGCGCCTGCACCCAAGTGCACCGCGCCCAGTCCCCAAATGTTGGTTCCGCCGCCTGTTCCTCCGCTTCCGCCGCTGCCGGTTCCTCCCTGACCCGGAACTTCGCTTCCGCCCGGCGGTCCGCCGCCTCCGCCTGTCCAGTGTTCGACGCGGAACGGCACGGATGACGCCGCGGAAAGCGCGCCTGCGGTGCAATTAACCAGGACATCATAGGTCTGCCCGAGTTGCAATCCCGTAAGGTTGCCCGCGAAGGTCCTCGACTGCGAATTGTTCACGTTTCCGAGATCAACCGCGGCGCCGCCGCTTAGCGAGCGCGAGCACCTGTATGAAGCAAAGGAGCCGCTTACGCTGAACGTCAGGTCGATGGTAGTCTGATCGTAGTAAACCTTGTTCACGGGGCTCGTTATCACGGGGTTGCTGATGAACGGCACCGTCGCCGTTCCGTAGGCGTAATTCACCTTTTCGGAATTCACGTACGTCGCGTTGCCCGCGCACGAAACGAACGTCTGGTATCCCGCCACTGCGAGCGGCCCGATAGTGACGCTCTTCATTGCGTTGGGCATTACGCTGCCGACCGTCACGAGCGACGTATTGCTCCAGTTCGCCGCGTTAGTGTTGTTGTAGCGGCAATCGTACGCCGAATAGGAACCGCAGACGTCGAACGTCATTCCGAACGGCGCGTAGAAGTGGTCGCCCTCGACGGGCGAGTAAATCACGGGCTTGTTCGGCTCACGTATCGTGAAGGAAACCGTGTCCGACTTCACCCACGGCACTTCGGGCGTCGGAGTGGGCTTCGGCTGCGAGGCGATGACGTAGTATACGTAGGATTGCAGGGAATAGCCGTACTGGCTAGAGCCAGAGTTGTACAGTATGGTTCCCGCGCGGAGAACGTTGTCGGACGCGTCGGAAACGGTGTAATACAGGCTGCTCACCGCGGTCTCGGCATCCGCTATCTTGAACGCTTTCGCCTTTGTCGAGGTAACCTGAACCGCGTCCGACTTGGTAGTCGAATCCTTGGAACTCAGCGGGAAATACTGCTGGGAAAGGAAGGATATGCCGAGCGCGTCCTTGTCGCTTCCGAGCGCATACGCCAGCGTTGCGGGCGGAATAACGACGTATAATCCGCTTTCCTTGACGTAGCGCAGCACGTCGCCCTTCTTCGCGGTTCCGAGCGCGTCGGGCTTGATTACGCCCGCGATTATGTAGACATCCTTCAAGGCGCCGACGGCGGTAGGGCCGCCGGAGACTTCAAAGCTGCCGTCGCGAACGGAAATCTTGACGAAGTTGACTATAGCCGCCTTGGAAGAGTCGCCGAGGTCGGACGTGCTTTTCACGAGCACCTTCTGCTTCAGCAAAGCGAACGTCATCGTCTCGGGAGTCTTCGGCGCGGTCACGGAGCCGAGCGGGTCGGTCGGTTCGGTTTCAATGCATTTGCACTTGCACGCGCCAGCCTTG
>CABMDO010000007.1 GCA_902384935.1 Candidatus Norongarragalina meridionalis | reverse complement strand
TGGGAACCAGTATCCCATAACGCCCGAGTCCATCCAGGATGTGAACGACGCCGCCAAGACGTATAACCTGCGGGTTTACCTGCATGCGGGTGCGAAAAAATGGTAGTCGTCGGCGTCGACGAGGCGGGGCGCGGCCCAGTGCTGGGTCCTCTAGTTATATGCGCCTACGCCGTGGAAGAGTCCGAGCTGCCCGGCTTGAAGAAGGCGGGTGTGAAGGACTCCAAGCTGCTGACGCACGAAAAAAGAATGGCGTTGGTTCCGCTTCTTCTGGAAAAGGGAACCGCGGCGCTCGAAATCATCACTGCCGAGGAAATCACCGCGCTGATGCGCAAGAAAATATCGCTGAACGAGATAGAGGCGCAGCGCGGCGCAGAGGCAATCAAGAAAGTCATGGACGGCGCGTCGTGCGTCTACGTGGATTCGCCGGACCCGATTCCGAGGAAGTTCGCCAATCGGCTTTACAAGTACCTTCCCCAGAAACTCAAAATCGTCTCGGAAAACAAGGCGGACTACAAGTACGTCGTCGTGGGCGCGGCGTCGGTGATAGCGAAGGAAAAGCGCGACGAGGAAATAGACGCGATAAAACGCGAGCTGAAATGCGACTTCGGCAACGGTTATTCGCATGACGAAGCCACCATACACTTCCTGACGCAGCACAAGGACGACCCTAGGCTGCAGAAATACATACGCCACGAATGGGCAACCGCGAAGCGGATTTGTGGAAAAGGGAAACAGACGAAGCTGATGTGAATGAAGATAACGATTCTCGGAAGCGGATGCGCCTGGGGCACGCCCAAGGCGGGCTGTGAATGCAGTACCTGCCGTTCGGGTACGGAGAGAAAAAGGTTCGGATTGCTGGTCGAGGCTGAAGGCGTTAAACTGCTTGTCGATGCTTCCCCGGACTTGCGTTCCCAATTACTCGGCGCGCGCTTGGGCGTTGAAGGCATTGACGGTCTGCTCCTGACGCATCCGCACTACGACCACATTTGCGGGCTCGGGGAGTTCAGGGGCGCGAAAACCGAAGTGTTCGGGCTGCGCGGAGTGCTCCATGCCGCTTTCGAAAAAAGCGGGTTCGGCTATCTCGTAAGGGGCGGCTATTTGAAACTGCGTCCGATGACGGCTTATCGTGCCGCTACATTCCGCGGCTTCCGCATCACTCCGATACCTCTCGACCACGACTTCCCCTCATCCGGCTTCGTGCTGGAAAAAAGCGGGAAAAAAGTCGTAATCGCCAACGACACCGCGCCGAATATCCCGGAAAAATCGCTCGCGCTGATGCGGGGCGCCGACTTGCTGTTAATCGATTCGTGGGCGGAGGACATGGCGGCGGTGAAGAAAGCGGCGCGCCTCCTGTACGGCGACGATTCGCGCTTCCGCCTTTCGGAGTTGCGCCATCTCATTATTCCCGAAGCAAAGGCGCTTTCGGCAATGCTCGACGCTCGCAAAGCCGTAGCGGTGCACATGACGCACACTGCTGCGCCCCAGAAGGAGCTGGAGCGCCGCTTCGGTGACGCGCACTTCGGAATAGGCTACGACGGGCTTGCGCTAAAAGCGTGAAAAAGAAAAAATAGGAAAGGGGGAGAGAACCCCCCTCTAACTTATACCAGTCTCTCGATGTCCTTGCGCTTCCTCTTCGCCACGTCCGCGACGGTGTCCTTCGTGCCCAGGCCGATTGCTATCGCGCCTCCGAGCCCGAGCGCCAGGGCAACCGCGCCGATGGCGAGCATCAGCACGTTGTTCAGTATCTGCACGTCCGCGTTCGGCAGCACCAGGGGCAGCGCGATCACGAGCGCCGTGTATGCCACGAACACCTCGAACACGAATCCTACGAAGTTCGCGAACGGCATGTTCGACTTCCTGATGCGCGCCGTGAGGTATCCGCCTCCGAGCAGGGCGAGCACGACTATGGTCGCGCCCTGTATGAAGAGCGGCACGTACCCGACGAACCACATCACGAGGTCGCCGAGGAACACGAGGTTCACGACGTCAGCCGCGATTCCCAGGAACACGGCATACGTCAGTATCTTGACGAACTTGGTTATGACGTCCGTCAGCGTAAACCCGAGCAGCTCGTCGTGTATTCCGCGCTTCTTCAGCGACTGCTCGATTTCTATCTTCTCGAGGAACCTCTTGGTGATTCCCGCGAGAATCTTTCCGACTATCCAGCCGATTAGCAGGAACAGGAGGACGACGAACACGTCGGCCAAGCCGAAGACGAAGTTCTCAGCCGCCATGCCGACGGCTTCGCTCAATCTCTGCCAAAGCGTTTCCAACACCATTTTACTACCTACCTCCTGTCTAGCTTTCGAAAGCTGAATTCATTACAAAATCCGCTTTTTAAAGGTAGGTTTTAAGGCGCGGGGGCAGGAATAAAAAGCGGTTGCGCGCAAGTAAGGATATGGGAAAGCCCGTCATCGCGGAAGTGGAATTTCACAGCGCGCTTGCGGATCTTAATCACAAGGAGTCGGTAGTCAGAATGAGGGCGATCCGCAGTCTGCAGGAGCAGATAAGGGCGCTCGAAAAAGCCCAGCACCCGGATCTCGACGCTTCGGTGATGCGCAGCATCGCATTGCTGGACAAGTCCGTTATTAGCGCTCCCGACGCCGAAAGCAGGATGGCTGCGGCGAAATTCAGGATGGAGCTGTACAACAGATACCGCGACATCATAGACTCGGCGACAAGACAGCACTGACGCTTTCGCAATCTTTATTAACCGAGTTTGCGCAATTAAGTGCACTCGTTTTGAGAGAGTGATTATGGAATGGTTCAGTATCATAAGCCCGTGAAAAGCAAGCGCAGCGGTTCAGGCGGAAAGCGCCGCTCGATGACGGACAAGCGCCTGTCCCAGTACGGCGGCTTCTTCGGCCGCACCCGCGTGGCGAAAGAAGGCGGAAAGGAAGTGCGCAAATCCTTCAAAGTGATAGGCGGCGGACGCAAAACAGTCGCGAAGTACGTGCTTTTCGCGAACATTTCCACGCCTCAGGGCGTCAAGAAAGCGAAGATTATGACCGTTACGGAATGCTCCGCGAACAGGCACTACGCCCGCGAAAACGTCGTAGTGAAGGGCTCGATCATAAAGACGGACCTCGGCGACGCGCGCGTGACGAGCCGCCCGGGACAGGACGGCGTCGTGAACGCGGTGCTGCTCCAGAAAAAGGCTTAATAAAAAGGGAAAAGCTTTAAAAGCCAAAAGATTTATAAATATATCTAAGCGAGTTCTGGAAATCCCACGTGATAGCATGAGGTTCCGCGTGCTCAAACAGACAGCGAAGGGCAACCTTGTGCTGGAAGCCGACGGCAAGGAGCCCGTGGAAAGAAGGACGAAGCTTTATTCGGGCGGCAAGGAAGCGGCTGTGATTTTCGATACCATCGCTTCCGTCGATAAGCCGCTCTATCTCGCTCAGAAGAAGTCGGAAGGTGACCTGATTGGCAAAACGCTCTCAACCCGTGAAGCCCGCTAAATACGGCAGAACCTCGCAGCAGTCCGTGGCGAAACCGCGCGGCGCAGCCTGCCCCGATTGCGGCGGACGCTCTTTCGCGAACGACGCGGAGCGCGGCGAGCTCGTCTGCAGGAACTGCGGACTTGTCATCGAGGAGAACATGATTCAGGAAGGCCCCGAATGGCGCGCCTTCGACGCGGAACAGAGGGCGACGCGCGCCAGAACAGGCGCTCCGCTCAAGTACATGAACCCGAACAAGGGGCTTGTAACCGAAATCGACCAGTACAACCGCGACACGTCGGGCGTCAAGATCGCGCCGTCGCAGCAGGCGCAGCTTTACCGCATGCGCAAGTGGCACAAGCGCGCTTCCATTTCGAACAGCATCGAGCGCAATCTCGCGATTGCCCTTACCGAGCTCAACCGCGTAGCGTCGCACCTCGGACTTCAGGAGAACGTGCGCGAAAGCGCCGCCCTGCTTTACCGCAAGTGCGTCGAGAAGGGTCTTATACGCGGACGCCAGATTGAAAGCGTCGTTTCCGCAGTCATCTACGCAATCTGCAGGCAGTACGGAATCCCGAGGACGCTGGACGAGATTGCCAACGTCGCCGAAATCCCGAAGAAGGAGATTGGAAGGACGTACCGCCTGATAGCCCAGCAGCTCAAGCTAAAGGTACCGCTCACTAACCCGCAGTTCTACATAACCCGCTTCGTCACGTCGCTCCATCTCAGCGGGGAGACGCAGAAGAAGGCGCAGGAAATCCTGGAACAGGCTCTTGCGAAGGGCTTGATTTCGGGACGCGGGCCGATGGGCGTCGCCGCAGCAGCGGTGTACATCGCTTCCGTGCTTACGGGCGAGCGCAGAACTCAGAAAGAGGTCGCGGACGTCGCGGGCGTTACGGAAGTCACTATCCGCAACCGCTACCGCGAACTGAAGAAGGCGCTGCAGCTCAAGGTAAGCATCTGAGCTTGGCGGAGATTATTTCTTCGGCGTCAGCTTAGCCAGGAGTATCCTCAAATCTTCCTTGCGTTTAGCCTGCTCCGGAAGCGCGTCGAACCATCCCGACGCCCTGAGGATTACGCCTATCTCGTAGTACGGGTCCTCGTCCGCTGCGGTGAAGTGCACGACGTTCTGCATGCGCTTCTTCTTGATTTCCTTGTTCTTGATTTTATCTTCCACGTCGGGCGTGCGGTCGCCCATGTCGTAGCGTATGGTTCCGGGCGCGGCTTCGATCGGGTCCGTCGCGCCGATTATGTGTTCGCGCATCCACTGCCTGAAGCTCGCATCGTTGTACTTCTTGCCCGGTTTGTTCGAAACTATGAGAAAAGGCACCTCGCCTGAAACCATGTAATCCACGAGCGTTTGCTGGAACGGCTTTCCGTCGTGTATCACGTAAAACTCCTCGGCTTCCTTCGGGGAGAGCCTAACCTTTCCTTCGAGCAGTATCTTCCCGTGCTTCTCCAGCCTGCTGCGTATCTCCTTGAGGCGGTTCGAGTATCCCGGCTTTATCAGCACTATCGCGTGTTCTACTGGTTTCGGTTTCATTGAATCACTTTGTTTATCGGTATTTAGTCAGACGCTATCAACTTCGTCACGGGCTTGTCGCCTCAGCGGTTGTTCTATAGCTCATCATTCTGGAAATATTTCCCCGCCCGCGTTAAAATAACTAGCGTTTTTTCTTTTTTCCCGCCCCGAGCAGGAAGCTGGGCGGATTCTTGCGGAAATAATCCTCGAGCGCGCGCCGCGTGTGCTCCGTCTCCCCGACGGCCGCCGCCTCGTGCGCCTGCTTCGGCGTGAGGCGGTACTTAGAGCCAACCAGATGCCCTATCGCCTTCTCTTCCTTGCGCTTGAATTCCGAAAGCAGCGAGCGGGCGCGATTAGTATCGCCCGCCTGCAGCGCCTCCTCTATTGACTGCCTCGCGCGCAGGCGGCTCTGGTGCAGGTCGCGGAAGTCGCGCGACTGCTTCTCGAATTCCCTGTATTCCCCGGATTCGCCGGAAATCAGCGCGTCGAGCGTCTCGTACTGCTCGAACAGCCCGTACAGGGACTTGCTGAGGTACATCACCGCGAGCACCGTGAACGCGCCCGGGATTATCAGGAACAGCGGCGGCGCGCCGTAATACAGCACGACGCAGGCGAGCGCGCCGATTATCGACAGCACGAGCGAGGCGAACACCTCGGACGCCTGCTGCGCGAGCGATTCGGCGGAAGCGAGTTCGGGGAACGCAACCGTGAGCGTGCGCTCCGCGACGCGGCGCACCAGGAATATCAGTTCGTTGAGCGAGCGGTATATTGGCCATGCGATGAGCGGAAGCAGGAGCAAGCCCACGGAAACCGAGCTCGGGCCGGGCATGAACGGAAAGTCGATTTTCATGTCCAGAAGATAGCTGATATAAACAAGAGACACGATTACGACGAGGTTCATGAAGAGGTTGCGTATCACGACGGTGTGCTCGTTCTTCAGCGCCTTTTCGTCCCCGAACCGTTCGCCTACCATGGACAGCCTTTTTCCGACGGTGGAAACGGCGTGCTGGATGTCCTTGGGATATAGCCGCAGGAACAGCTTGGAAACGGAGCCGCGGCGGTTGTAGAGTGCGGGTCCGACCATGGTAGTGGATATCACGAGCAGGAACGCCAGCCCCGTGACGTCCGCCGGCGCTTTCAGCAGGGGCGCGGCTGCCGCTGCAATGATGAGGCTGAATTCGCCGATGGGAGTCATCAGTAACCCGCACGTCACCGCGGACTCGTTCGTCAATCCGAACGCGGTTCCGAACACGCCGTATATGAGTATTTTCGAAATGAAATAAAGCGGAAGCGCCGCGAGCAGCACCCATCCCACCGTAGCCGAGTGAGGCAGGATTACGGTGGAGCCGAAGGACACGAAGAAGAACAGGACGAAGAATTCCCGGAAAAGCCCGAGCTCCTTCTTGATGCGTTCCGCGTATTTCGTTTCCGCCAGCGCGAAGCCCGCGAAGTACGCGCCGAGCACCGAGGACAACCCCAGCAGCGTTCCGAAGTATGCGACGAGTATGCCCACGCCGATGGCGTAGAGCGCCATCTTATCCTCCTGCCCGTAGCGCGCCAGGAACCCGAGAATCGGGTCGGAAAGCTTGTTCACCACGAAGAACGCGGCTATCGTGAAAAGCACGCCGTTGAGCACGGCGACGTTCAGCGACGTGCCGCCGTGCACCGACATCGTCGAGAGCACCACGAGTATGAGGATTGCGAAGAAGTCCTCGACTATCAGCGAGGAGATGCTGATTCTCGCCTCGGGCGAGTCCATGATTCCTTTTTCAAGTATGAATTTCGCTATGATTACCGTGCTCGCCATCGGAAGCAGCGAACCTATGACCAGCGCCTCCAAGTCGCCGTAGCCGAACATTTTCGCTATTGTGAAGCCTATGGCGAACGAGGCGAGCATCTCCGCCATCACGAGAATCGTCGCGACGGCGCCGCGCTCCTTGAAGCGCTTTATGCTGAGCTCCAATCCCAGGTAGAACATCAGCGTCATGATGCCGATTTCGCCGAACAGCGGCGCCATGCCCTCGTTCGGGATAAGATAGCCGAGCATCAGGGGGCCGAGGAGAATGCCCGCGGCTATGTGCCCGATGGACGACGAGAAGCCGAGCCGCGACGAGATTGCGCCGAAGGCGAGCGCGGTGAGCACCACGCCTCCTATCTGGACGATGGACAGCGTTACGTCTACCACGCGAAAAGAAAAGAATCAGGAAATAAAAACAAACGCTTTGGCTATTTTTTCTTCAGGTACTTGAAGTACCCGAGAGCGCCGCCGACGATGATGTCCTCCGCGAGCGCTATCATCTGCGCCTGGCACGCGTCCATGAAGTAGGACGCGACGTAGGGCAGGGCGAACGCTCCGAGCCCGATTACGGCGAACTTGTACACGCTCGTCTTCTCCTTTGCCGCATCGAACAGCTTCGGAGGCTTGAGCAGGTACGCAAGCACCGCCGCTATCAGCGCGAGGATGAACAATCCCGCGCTGCACGGGCCCGAGAATGCAGAGGCGAAGCCGGTTATCGCTCCGGGAGTCGGCGTTGCGAACTCAACGGGCAACGGAGTCGGCGTCGGAGTCGTCAGCGGGTAGACGTGGTAGTTCCTGCGCGGCACCGTCGTGTTCGTTCCCGACTCGAGCTTTGCGGGCTCGGGCGTCGGGGTGGGCGTCGCGTTGTAAATTGCACCGTTTTCAGCCTGCACGCTCGGTGCAGGAGGCTGCGGCGTGTTGCACGTTCCCGATGCTACGCAGTCCTGTCCTCCGCCACCGCCGCCGTATATCGGCGTTTCAGGCGTGGGCGTCGGGGTTGCCGTAGGTTCGGGCGACGGGCTCGGGGACGGCGAAGGTTCTGTGTTCGCTTCGCACGTGAATCCGCCTATGTCGGCCCAGTCGAACGCGACCTGTCCGTAGGTTCCGCACAACGGCCATATCTCGTCGGTCGCGCTGAGCAATACCGTTATCGTGCCGGTCTTGTTCGCAAGCGCGTATTCCAGCGTGTTCCAGAGCTCCACTCCGTCCACCGTGTCCGTGTAGTGCGCCAGGAACTCGCCGTCAACGTAAACGTCGAACGAGTCGTAGTTGCTCATGCCGTCGAGTGCGCGCAGGCGGAGCTTGTCCGCGTAGCGCCCCTCGCCGACGTTCAGCGTGAACGTGGCGTTGCGTCCGTCGTCGCTGCAGGTGCTCTCGACGGGCTCAAGAATCTGCCTGTACGAGCAACCAGCGCCGCCGTTGCATCCGCCGTATCCGCCGCTGATGTTCGCCGCGCTCCAGCCGTCGAGCGCGTGAGTCGCCTCGCTGTCGGTGTTGCCGACGTCGAGGTAATCGATTGCACCGTCAACTGTCACCATGTGCTCGTTCTCGGAGCACGACGGCACGGGAGTCGGAGTGGGCGACGGCGAAGGGCTCGGGGACGGTGTCGGTGTTGCCTCCGCTTCCGTCACTACAAGCACGCCTGCAACCCAGTCCATGTTCAGCAGTCCCTGTCCCTTGATTTGGGCGGTTCCGCTGGTGTCTTCCGAGGAAACGTATGCTGAAACATCGAACGCGTCGGTGTCCCACTCGTGTCCGTCGCTCTGGTCCCAAGACGTCGTTGAAAGCGAGTTGTCGTTGAACAGCGATTCAACAGCGTCGTTGGTCGAGGAGTTCGCGGGTCCTCCGCCTCCTCCTATGAAGATCATGTTGGCGCTGGAAGCGGACGCGAAGCCGCTGAACGTCGTCGCGACGTTGAAGCGGTCGTTTCCGGCTCCGTCGTTAATCATCACGCGGACGTTCGGGCTTCCCTCGTCGGAATAAACCACTACGAGTTCGGCTCCCTCAACGTCGAACATGTTGGAGATGTCGCCGTTTACCGTGTAGGTTCCGCTTCCGGTAACCAGGTCAGTCACGTCGGCGCGGTAGCTTACGGGAAGCACGCAGTAGTCGGGTCCCTGGTTCACGAAAGAGCCGATTTCATCGCCCGTGACCGCGTTTCCGTTGAGCGTCATGGCGCTGAAGTCGTTCTTCGCTCCGTTCTGGTTGATTGCGTTCCAGTACATGAAAGCCTTCACGACCGTGGCGCCCTCAGGCAGCGTTACGACGATGTCTCTGCTCGCCTCGGGGCGGAGTCCGATTCCGTCGGCGAAGACGCCTCCGTGTCCGCTCCACGAGTAATATTCGCTAAGCGCGCCTGCGGTGCTTTCGCACTCCACGGCGTTGCACTGCTCGCTCTCCACCTGCCTCGAGGTGTCGGTGCAGTATACGTAATCCGCGCCAGTCCTCGTCTGCCCCATCAGTCCGTCACCAACGCATTCGGTGTTCGTCCAGTTGGAATACTGGCACGAGCACGTTTCGTTCGTTTGGGTCAGCACGTAGCTTCCGCTGCAGTAATCGAAGTTCCAGAGGTCGTACGTGACATTTGCGAATCCGTCGCTTACGCAGAGGCTGCCGCTTGCGGAAGCATTGCATCCGCAACTCGAGTCGGCAGTCGTGGTATAATTCGTGTAGTTGTTGCCGTATTGGTCGAAACACGTCATCGACTGGTTCATCACGCCGTCGTCAACGCAGCCATTCTCAACGTTCGTCCAGTTGCCGCAAACGTAATCGGAGTCGCAGGTAGAGTTCGATTCGGTCAGCACGTAGCTTCCGCTGCAGTAATCGAAGTTCCAGAGGTCGTACGTTGCATTCGCGAAGCCTGGACTCACGCAGAGCCAGTTGGTCGCGGACGCAGAGCATCTGCAGCTTTCATTCTCAACGGACCGGTATTCCTCGTAGGAATTGCCGTACTGGTCTCTGCACGTCTGCGATTGGTTCATCCAGCCGTCGTCAAAGCATCCGTCAACCATGTTTTCAAAGCCGTCGCAGGTGTAGTTCGAGTTGCAGGCTATATCAGTAATGTTGTCGGAGTAGTTAGGTCCGCAGTATCCCCAGTTCCATGTGAAGTAGTGCTCCCTGAGTCCGGGGCTCACGCAGTCAAGGGAAGCGTCGTTCAGCACGCAGCCGCACTGCTCCTCGTTCGGAACGTACTGTTCGAGCACGTTGCAGTACGAGTAGCCAGAATCGTCGGTTCTCGTCTGCCTCATCGTGCTGTTGGTCGTGCAGGCGTCGTCAACCCATGCGGTGTACTGGCAGCCGGATACGACGACTACCACGAGCGTCTGAGAATCATTCAGCGAGCCGTCGCTCACAATCAAGGTTACGGTGTAGTTGCCCTCTGCCTGGAAGGCGTGCGTCAGGTTCGTTCCCGTCGCGTTGTTGCCGTCGCCGAAGTCCCAATAGTACGTAAGGTTGTCGCCGTTGGGATCGGTTGCGCTCGCCTCGAAGGTTACGTTCTCCTCGCGGTCCGCCGGGTTTGGCGTCGCAAGCATGGAGTCAATCACGGGCGCGACGTTCGTTACATTCACCAAGGGGCTGGGCGCCGTTCCGCTCTGATTGGAGCCATTAGCTGCAACGTACGCGTACGAGAAATTCGCGTTAGTCGGGATGTCAATTCCGCTCTCGTTTATTGAAACGTTGAATATCAGGCTCCATGTCTCGTCTATTCCGATATTGGAGCGCGTACATGAAATCGTGCGCGTCGCTGAATCGTATCCTGGTGTACAGTTTAGTATCGGAACTGGTCCTTCGAAATTGACGTTCGGCGGAAGGACGTCGGTGACTATCAATGTGCCTGCCGCGATATTGCTTATATTGTTCGCGATTCCCTCGTAAATCTGACGCAACTTGTCGGCGTCGGGTGCGTAGTAGTATCTTCCGCCCGAAATTTCTTCAAGGAAGGTTCCGTTGATACTGCTGTTATCGCCGAATCCTATGGCGTAGAGGGAGTATCCCGCTGTCGCAGCCGCACTGGCGGCGTCGCGGGCGTAGGCGTAGTCCTCAGGGCGCGGTGTGTCACTTCCGCTGCAACCGGACGCAGAGCACGTCGGCATGCCGTCGGTAAGGAGGACGATGAATTTCACCGTGCCCCCGTTTCCGTTTTCACTTAGTTCTGCGACTGCAGCGTTTATCGCAGCGCCCATGTTTGTGGATCCGCTGGGCGAGGGGAGGCTGTTGATTACGGTGTTCAGCGCGCTCTTGTTCGAGTCGGTCATGAGGGCGAGCGAGCTGTTGAGCGTTGCTGTGGATGCGTATGATACGAGTCCCGCCTGTGCGGTCTGGTCGAGGATGTTGACGAAACTCTGCGCTCCCGCCTTGGCGGCGTCTAGCTTGTGTATCGGAACGCCGCCAGACGTGATGAATTGGTTCATGCTAATCGAGCGGTCGATTACGAGCACGGTGTCCGTCGGCATTGTCGTTATCGTCGGGTCGCCCCCACCGGTCATCGTTATGTTCAGCGTAATGTTTTCGCCAGGCATGACGTCCGTGGGATACGCCGTTTTGCTGACGTTTATGTATGGCTCAACCGGCGGTAGGCCAAGAATCTCCAGTGTTGCGATTGCGCTCGCACTGACGTTGCTGGCCGAAGTGTATTCGCCGAACACGTTGGCGTAGTTCGTGACGCTTCCAGCTTCCGCATTGACGGTGGCGTCAAACGTTATTGTCCTTACCGTGTCGTTGGGAACGCTCGGCAAATACCAAACTATGTCGTTTCCGACGACGCTCTGCGGCGCGTAGTTTGCGGAACCGTCGACATACGTCAGATCAGAAGGAAGCTGATCGCCAACGGTTATGTTGAGATATGTCTGCCCCGTGTTGTTGGCAATAACTGTAAACGTGACCGTGTCGCCAGGATAGGCGGACGACGGCGTCACGGACTTAACCAGGCTTATGCCTGGGACAGGAATGAACGGTCCCTGTCCGCCGCCATAGTTCGGCCAGTCGGCGTTGCCCTGCGGCTGCTGGCAGATGTTGTTGTCGTTCTTGTCGGTAATCCACCAAAGCGTTTGGGCTCCGACGTTGTTAATCGATGAAAGCTTAATCGCCATATCAAGATAGTTGCCAGTTATCCGGGTGTCTGCGATGCTCGTATTAGTTATTCTGTAGTTTGCCCAGTTAATGCTGCCAGTCGGGCACTGGGGCGTCAGCGGAATAAGATAAATCTCACCTACGTGGTCGTTGTTTATGTCCCCTGTCGCGAGCATCCACTCTGCATTCCTTATCGCTTGCCCTTGCACGTAGCCGTCGCCAGTCTGGTCAAGGAACCACTTGTATAGTGGGTGATCGCAACTGCTTCCGGATGGGTCGTAGTTGGGCGCATTTCGCGTGTTAAGTCTGAGATACAGATAACTAGTGTCTATTTGGGCATACGACACCATGACATCCATGTTTCCGCAAGACAAATCATTGGAGTCGTTCGCTAGGAACATCCACGTCGTCGGCCACGTCACTGCGCCGACGGAAGCGACGAACGCCATCAAAACGAACAGAGACACCAACTTCTTGCAATTCATATCATTCAACCTCTTTTAACGTTACAGAGCCGACGCTAACCCCTATTGTATTAACGGGAAGCGCCAACCACCCACATAGCACCATTCTTATTTTTTCCGATGTTTTAAAGGCTTCGGCAAATATTCCCCGATATTCGCCTATATGCCCGAATATACGCAGGTTACTCTTGCGTAATGGTAAAATCTTGGCGAAGGCGGTATTTAAACGTTTTATTTGGGGCGCAAACCAGTGGAAACCGCCCCACCTAATAATATTAATAACTTGGCGCGCTTTTCCTAAAACTACATGTTCATCAAGAAAATCGTGATGAGGAACTTCAAGTCCTTCAAGACGGGGACGGTTCATCTCACGCAGGGCGTCTGCGGCATAGTCGGCCCGAACGGCTCCGGAAAGACGAACATCATCGATTCCGTCCTCTTCGCGTTCGGCGAATCCAGCCTGAAGGCGATGCGCGTCAAGCGCACTAAGGATTTGATTTTCCAGGACAACAACGTCGCCGAGGTGGCTCTCTCTCTCGAAACAAACGGCGCCGAGCATGAAATCAAGCACATGCTCAGGAAGGACGGGAAAACCAAATACCTGCTAGACGGCAAGCGCGTGAAAAAATACGTGATGGAAGAGTTCCTCGCGCGCTCGCGGCTCTCGAAGAACAACGTCATCAAACAGGGCGAGGTTCAGCGCATCGTAGAGATGAATCCCAAGGACAGGCGCGAGCTGATAGATTTCATCGCGAACGTCACCGAATACGAGACGAAGAAGAAGGAGGCGCTTTCGGAACTCGACAAGGTTGACGACAAACTGAAAGAAGCGCGCGCGGTTCTCAGCGAACGCGAGGGATTTTTGGAGGAACTCGGCAAGGAAAAGCGCGATGCCGAGACATTCCTGGATTTGAACGCGCGGCTCAAGCGCGTGAACGCGACGCTTCTGTCGATAGACGTCGAGGAACTTTCCAAGGAATTCGAATCGCTCGTCGACGCGTCCGCTGATTCGCGCTCTAAACTCAACGCGCTGAAAACGCAGATGGACGCCATCGACGCGGACGTGGCGGCGATAAACGCGACCGCGGAAGAGGTGAACGCGAAAATAGTCGCGAGCAGCCAGGGCAAGGAACTCGAACTGCAGAGGGATATCTCGTCGTTGGAAGCGGCGATTAACCAGGCGCAGGCGACCATAATTGAACGCAAGGCGTCGCTTGAGAAGATAGAGACGGTGCTCCGCGACGTAGGCTTGAACAGGACAAGAGCCGCGGACGAGGTGGACGGCGGCAGGGCGCGCATTTCTTCGTTAAAGGAAGCGTGCGGCGAACTCGACGGCATGCTTTCGCAGGAGAACGAGAAATACAAGCGCATCATGTCCGCGTCCGACGAGTTCTCGAAGGATTTCCAGAACGCGCGGCAGGCGATGGAGTCGCTGCAGGAGGAAATGAACGGCGCGAAGGAGCGTTTAACCGTGGTGCAGGCGGAAGCGGGAAAGACGTCGGAGATAAGGCGGCTGCGCGAAGACCAGCTCGACAGGCTCCGTGCGGGAACGCCGCTCGAGGATTTCGCCTCGCGGAAAAAGGAACTCGCCAGCCAGATGAAGCTCGCGAAGGACGAGGTTGCGGAAATGGACGCCGCCTCGAAGGCGCTGTTCGACGAGGAGCGCGACTTAAACGAGCGCATACCCCGCTTGGAAGATGCGATTCTCGCGGCTAAACAGAAAGCCGCCGACATAAACATCCGCCTGCGCGGCGCTTCGGCGGACGCGCTTACCCGTTCCCTCGAAGCGGTAATCGCCATGCGCGAGAAAATCAAGGGAATCCACGGCACCGTGCAGGAGCTTTGCTCGTACGAAACCGAATACTCGGTAGCGGTGAACGCCGCGCTCGGCTCGCGCATGAACTACGTCGTGGTGGACGACGTGAAAACCGCGGGAAAAGTAGTGGAATACCTGAAGGAGAACAAGCTCGGAAGAATCTCGCTTATTCCGCTTGACAAAATCCAGACGCCGCCTTCGGAAGACGAAAAACTGCTGAAGAAAAAAGGCGCCGTAGACTTCCTCATTAATCTCGTAGAATTCGATGCACGCTTCAAGCGGGCGTTCCAGTTCGCGTGCTCGAACACGCTGGTTATGCGCGATTTCGACTCCGCCTCGGCGCTGATAAACGAGGGACGCCTCGTCACGATGGAAGGCGAGCTCATCGAGCCCAGCGGTTTGATAACCGGCGGAAAGGGCGGGGAACGCATCAATATCCTGAAGGAACGCGCCGATTTGCAGAAGCACGAGGCGGCGGTGAAGAATTCGACGGACGAAAAGCGCGCCGTCACGGATCGCTTGTACGCGCTGCGCGAGGAAATCCGCGCGTCGCGGCAGGAGCGCGAGCGTTCGCAATTGAAGGCGCGCAGCGCCGAAATAGAGCTGCAACACGTCGAGAACGAGGAGAAGGAATTCGAGCGCAAGCGCCACGATTTGCAGAAGTCGCTCGACGAACTCCGAAGCGGGATAAGCGAGTGCGAGGAGCAGTTGCGGAACTACGAAGAAGAGCGCTCCGACATAATACGCAAACTCTCGGACCTGAACGTCAAGTACCTCGACGCGAAGCAGAAGGTGGACTTCGAAACCGAAGGACGGCTCGGAAACGCCGTGAAGGAGCTCGAGCACAAAATCAGCGAACTGCGCATCCAGCTCAGCGCGAAGCAGAGCGAGCTTGGCGCCGAGGAAAAGACGCTCTCGGGTTACGAACGCCAGCTTACGGATTACGAGAAGCAGGAGCGCGAGCGCAAGGAGGAGGAATCGGCGTCGCGCACGCAGATGACCGAGGCGGACGGCGTCATAAAGAAGTCCCGCTCGCTGTTGGCGGAGCGCACCAAGGAGATGCGCGAACTGAGCAAGAGTTACGGGCAGCTCGCGGACGAGCGCGAGGCGCTCGTGAGGAAGGCGAACGAGCTTGGCAACAGGAAAGGAAAGCTGCAGTTCGAGTTCGAGAAAATAGACGGCACGGAACGGCAATCCGAGTTAAGGCGCGTCGAGGTGGAAACCAGATTGTCCGAAGCGAGGGCGCGGCTCGAGGAATTCGCGAACGTGGAAACGCTCGACGTCACGGACAAGGCGGAGCTTCTCGCTGAAAAATCGCGCCTTGACGAGAACGTGCGCGCTCTCGGCATGGTGAATCTCAAGGCGATCGAGCTTTACGACCAGCGCGTCGGCGAGTTGAACGAGCACAAGCAGCGCGTCGGGCAGCTCAAAACCGAGAAGGAAGCGATCATTTCTATCATAACGGAGATAGAGGGCAGGAAGAAGAACACGTTCATGCAGGCGTTCAACGCCGTGAACGACAATTTCCGCCAACTCTTCCGGTACGTCTTCACCGGCGACGGCTCGCTCTATCTGGAAAATCCCGACAACCCGTTCGAAGGCGGGCTCACGTTCCAGGTGAAGCTCGAGAACAAGGAAGTGAAATACCTCGAGCTGATGAGCGGAGGCGAGAAGTCGCTCGTCGCCCTGATGTTCCTTTTTGCGATTCAATCCTCGAACCCGACGTCCGTTTACGTTTTGGACGAGGCGGACGCGGCGCTGGATCAGGAGAACTCACGCAAGCTCGCGCTGCTCCTGAGGCAGCTCAGCAAGCAGAGCCAGTTCATAATAGTGTCGCACAACGAAGTCGTATGCCAGCACGCCGACGCGCTCATCGGAGTCGCGATGGCGGGCAAGGAAGGCTCGAAGATAGTGCAGGTAAAGTTAAATAACGGGGAACCGCCGAAGGCTGTTGAGGGGTGATGCTCAGGTGCTGCCGAAAATATTGGTAAAACCCGAACATGTAACGCTCGCAAGGCAGGGAATCACGAACTACACCGTCAGGGCGCTCGCCATCGGACACGGTCTGGGTCCGTCGAAAACCGCGGCGATTCTGACGCACTACGGCGGGCATCCGTGGAACAGTGTAGTCGCGGAAATGGGCAGGGCGGGATTCAAGGGCGTCCGAAAATACAAATACCAGTTCGTCCCGCGGTCCGCGAAATGACCGAACGATTGTTCTGGAAGGACGCGTACGCGAAAGAATTCGACGCTAAGGTAACCGCGGTTCGCGAAAACGCAATCGTTCTCGACCAGACGCTGTTTTTTCCGGAAGGCGGCGGGCAGGTGGGCGATGTCGGGACAATAGGCGGCATCCGCGTAACCGATACGAAAAAAGAAGGGGACGACATCCTTCACCTCGTTGAAGACGCTTCCTCTTTCTCCGTCGGGCAAAAGGTTCACGGCGCCATCGATTGGGAGCGGCGCTACAAGACAATGCGGCTGCACACCGCGGCGCACGTCGGTTTCTTCGCGCTCAGGGAGTTCGACAATCAATGTAGCGCGTCATCCGGGCGGGTCGACGAAGAGAAAGAACGGAGCGATTACACTTTTACCAAGGAACTGACGCCCGAGGCTATCACTGCTGCCGAAGCCCGCGCCAACGAAATCATTTCGCGCAACCTCGACGTGGAAATATGGTTCGAGGAAAGCGAGGGCGCGGCTTTCAATCCGTGGACGCGCGCGCCGGGAAGCGGATTTCCCGCGGGATTGCGACGCAAATGGCGGATTGAAGGGTTCGAATCCATGGACTGCGGCGGCACGCACGTGAAAAACACGTCGGAAATCGGCCGCGTCGCGATGTCGAAGGGCAAGAATCCCGGCGGCGGGAAGAAAAGAATCGAAATAAGGCTGGTGATTTAGATGGACGGGAAAAACATAGCGATAATCGTCTGCGCGCTCGTCATAGTCGCGCTTCTAGGCTACATCGCGTCGGAAAAAGGCTGGCTTTCGCTGCCGCAGACTGGGGGAATTGCGTCGGCGCACGTCGAGAAATATCCTTCGACCGGCGCAATCGGGCCGAACTCCAAGGGTTTCGAGACGTCGACGTTCATGAAAACAGATAGGATGGGAATCAGCGGCACTACGGACATCACGAACGGCGCTTATCTTACAGTTGGCATAGAAGGAAGCGACGGCAATACCATTACCGTCGGCTGGCCCGGCATGGCGCTTCAGGGTTCTGGAAGCTTCAGTTCCTGCTGCATCGAGCTCCCACAGGAGTCGGGAAGGTACGTCCTGAAATTCTATCTCGACGGCGTGGAGAAAAAATCCGTACCGTTCGAGGTTGTCGGCTAAGCCCGCAGCCTTGATTCAGATCTTCTTAAAAATGAATTTTTTTTCTTTGTCTTTGAATGTGATGTCGTATAATTTGAAAATCGTGTCGCGACCAAGCAGCGCAAATGGTTGTTCGTATTCCCTTGAAAACATTATATCTGTTTTTATTTCCCCACTATGTTTTCCGTCAAAAAACTTCAGAGTAGCTTCTTGCGATCTGCACGATATGGTGCCTTTAATTCCGCCTTTTTGTAGTACTGGTCCTCTGTCGACGGGTATGCCAATGCCCTGCCCAAAGTCCGCCCTAAAAAGGCTAAATTCGGCTCCTGAATCTACTAGCGCTATGAGCGGGAGGGTCCTGCCAAGATGTTCAAGTGTAACCGAAATAACTGGCCTAGTTACTTGTTTTTTGGTTCCCGGATCGTAGTATGGGATGTACCTTAGTTCTAGACACACAGTAGCCGCCCTTTCTAATAAAGTACGTCCTCCAGCTCTTTGAGAGTCGGAATTTTAGTAACTAGATAATTTGTTTTTCCCTTTTCTTTAAGTAGTTTCAGCAAACTTTCCGCGCTGAGTTCTATACCATTACCACTAATCGCAACCCACATTCCCTGGTATTTTGAGGCTTCAACGGGATGATTTGTCAACCACTTCTGAGCGTCCATTGCCAGACTCGACGCCAATCATATCACCAAATGGTTATGCCGTCCACTTGTTTAAAAACCATCCGCTGGAAGCCTGATTCGTTGTCCCGCAAACCCATAAAAACAGTGATTCCGTTGCTTCGTCATGCGATTGGGGGTAATCGCGCTTTTGCTGCTCGTTCCGATAGCAGCTGCGTTCTCCTTTTCCGAATATTCGTATCTCCTGAAGTCCGAAAGCCCCTCGTTGGCATCGCTCTTTCTTCTTCCCCGCGACTGTTCGGGTTTCTCTACGATAGAAATCGCCCGCAACGCCCGTTCGGACAAGGATTTTGGCGACGCGGTGACGCTCGCGGACAAGGCGAACTCGGATTTGGCGAATGCGGCGGCGGTTGCGTGGCAGCAGCGGCTTTCGCTGAGTTGGGGAGCCGCGGGAGTGCTCGCCTATCGCCAGTACTCGTTCTGGTGCTTTTCCTACGGCGCCTCGGCGCTGACCGAGGCGTCGGACTCCGCGAAAAAAGGGTTCGAAGCGCTCGACAGCAAGATCGCGGAGTTCGAGCAGGCGACGGATGAGAATTACACCGGCGCCGCGGGCGGATTGTTCGCCGAATTCGGGGAACTGAAAAAACAGATAGAGGAGCGGGACGCGAACGGCGAAAGCATAGCGCAGCGGTTCGTGAACGCGTCGGAACGCGTCTCGTTCGCGTGGAACGCTCTCGCATGGAGTCCGTCCGCCGCGCCGATAACGGACGCGGCGAATGCGCTTGTTTCCGATGACTCGCTGTTAAGGCAGCAGGCCGAGTATCGCGACAGGGTTCAGGATGTGCTGGACGGCCTGAATGCCGAACGGGATGCGTTCGCAACACAGGCGGACGCAAAGATAACCGCCGCTTCGCGGGCTCTCGACGCGGTTGAACGCGAAAACCTCCGCGATGTCGGCGAAAGCGCGTTCCTTCTGGTGGGCGCAGGAGAATCGCTGGCTTCGGAATACCAACTCGCTTCTTTCGAGGACGATTTGAACCGCGCGCAGCAGCTTCTCGACGACGCGAACGCGATGAAAGAAGAGAGCCCGCGTTTGGAGCGGCTGAAGGCGCAGGGATGGCTTACCCGTGGCATAATTTCGCTGCGGACGGCGGTTGCTAAGGCAACGGAAGCGGAAACTATTTCGAAGCAGGCGGATCAAAGGTCGCGCTCGCTTGAAAGCGCGCTGCGGCTGCGCGTGCTGGAGGAACAGCGGCTTGCGTCGGCTGCAATTGAAAAGGCGCGAGCGTCGAATCCCTACGCCGCTTCGTCTGCGTCCGCATTGCTCTCCAAAAACTATGATTCGCTTTCGTCTTCGCTTAAAACACGTGGCGAGCGCATCAACTTCTACTTGTCGGAAATCACGCAGTTGCGGGACGTGCGCGATGCGGCGGAGAAGCCGTCGTTCGCGAGGGAGAAAAAAACCGAGCTGCTCGCGAAGGCGGAGAGCGTCGGCGCGCTTTTGGAAAAAGTGGCGAAGGACGGAATAGACGTTTCTGCGTTGAAGGCGCAACTGTCGCAAGCCAGGAGCGCGATTGCGTCCGCGGAAGAAACCGAGTCGAACCAGCAGCTGCTTCTGGCGCTCGGCGACGACCTTCGCAAAATCGAGGAAGGCGCGTACGCGCTTGAGACGGAAGAGTTCGGCGTTCTCAAGGACGAATACGACGCCGCGTCGCAGGATTCCGAATTCCTTTCGCGCGCGGAACAGATGCGGCTCGACGATTACGCACGGTTATTCAAGGGAGGCGAGACGGACGTCGCGAAGAACGCGGGTTCGCTCGCGCAGGCGCGCGACGACATCGAGGCGATGCTTTCGAAGCTCGACGTCGACACGCCGAATATCCTGAAACGGCACTTGGAGGCGGGGGCGGAAACGGAAACGACGTACGACGACGTCGTGCGCCTCGACGCGCCCGCAATCGCGACGACGGCTATTACCTTCCGCAACCTCCTCTCGCTCGAATACGATTCGCTTCTCGCGCTCGAACCGCCTGTTTCGCTGGAGAACGCAACGGTTGTTTCGGCGGGCGACGGCGTGTCCGTGCAGGGCGGAAAAATAATGCTGCAGCGCGTTGAGGCGGGCGGCGTCTACGTGCTGACCGTGCGGGATTCGGAAGTCCTCGCGCGCAAAAAAACCGAAGTCTCGGAAACACTGTCCGCGAACGAGCGCGAGGCGGCGAAACGCTGGACCGTTCGCTTTGATTGCGTCCGCGACGCAGACGTTCTCGTCGAGAAAACCTTTGCGTTCGACGTCGAGGCGGTTACCGGTGCACTGCTCGAGGAACGCACCGCGCGCGCGATCGTTCCGTGCCTGAAAGGCGCGAACACGTTCGCGATCGAATACCGCATACCGAATCCTGTTTCCGTCGAAAAAACGTTTTCCGAAAAAACCAACGTTTCCATCGAGTTGCTCTACGTTCTGCGCAACAACGCCGAGGAACTGCGGAACTTCGAATACGACGACGTGCAGACGCTAGCATGCTCGGCTAAATCCGTTTCCGTGGTTACGCCGATGAAATACAAGACGGAGTTCCTTGCAGGAGCGCTCATGCTTCAGTTCAAACAGGACTCGTT
Organism: Candidatus Norongarragalina meridionalis; assembly: GCA_902384935.1. Classification (GTDB taxonomy): domain Archaea; phylum Micrarchaeota; class Micrarchaeia; order Norongarragalinales; family Norongarragalinaceae; genus Norongarragalina; species Norongarragalina meridionalis. The sequence goes on along the minus strand of CABMDO010000007.1, from coordinate 16,791 downwards.
CCCGGCGGGCGCGTCCTATGAATCGCACGTTCTGGTCGAATGCGATTCCCTGCAAATCGCGGCGGCGACGAAGCTCGCGGAGCTTAAAGCGTCGGGAACCAACGACACGCGCGTTTCCGACGCCGAGGCGCGAATCGCCGAGGGGAAATACGGAAAAGCGCTCGAACTTCTTTTCGCCGCCGAGAACGCGATAATCGCCGCCAATCAGACCGCTCTGGACAAGAACGAAGCGCAACGGGAGATAGATGCCGCACTTGCTTTCAATTCAACCGCGGTTCGCGCCGTTGCTTCGCAAGCGAACGCGCGTTTGGCAGCTGCGCAGACCGACGCCGAAACGAAGGCGGCGCTGAAAGGTTTGCACGACGCGTTGAAGGCGCTGGCGCAGGAGAAGATATCCGCGCTGAAATGCTCGTCGTGCTCGGCGGAAACGAAGAACGCGACGCAGAAAGCGCGCGAAACGTTCGCAATCGGCGATTATTTGTCGGCGATTTCACTGGCGGAGAATGCCGCCGCGTTGCAGGCAGCCGATGAGCGCGGCGTCGAGGAAAATAATGCACTGCTGGCTGCTCTTTCCGACAAGTTGGACGACGCTAAAAAGACTGCGCGCGCAACCGAGGCGCTTTTCGACAAGGCGTTCTCGGCGTCGCAGGACCGCGAAGCGGTGCGCAAGCGCTTCCTCCGCTATCAGGAGGGACTGCGTTCCAGAACCGCGCTGGAAAAAGCGATTACCGAGGCGGAAAAGGCGCTTTCAAAATCCGACGCCGAGAAAACGGCGGGTCTGATTGACGACGTGGAGTCGCGGCGGCTGGAGCTCGAGGGTTCGATCGAGGGCATGCAAACCGAAGCGGAACGCGAGCTTGAACTCGTGCAGCAGGGCGACGCGCAGTTCGGGACTACGGAAACGAAGGCGGCGGTTGCGCTTGCGCAGGGCGCGCTCAAGGACGGGAGCTTCTTCACCGCCTACGTAACCGCCAACGACGCGCGGAACGCGCTGTTGAAGATTCCGACGTCCAATTCGGGAAACGACGATTCGTGGCGTATTCTGTTGGGCGCTGCCGGGCTTTGCATAATCGCGCTGCTCGCGTATCTGTTCACGAGAAAAGGCGGCAAGCGCGCGAAGGAAATCTAGAGCTTCTTCTTTTTCTTCAGATAACCCAGATCGGGAGGGAACTGGTCGACCTCGCCTTCCTTGAACGGGAACGGTATGGATTCCGCGCGCTTGTCCTCGATTTTCGCCCGTTCCGCCATTTCCGCCATGGTCGGCGGACGCAGCTCTTCGATTGCCTGCGCGATTTTGTCGCGAACCTGGCCCAGCCCGAAAACACCCTCGTGGCTGCTTTTGACCATGAAGCTGTCCGCCTCCGCGATGCTCTTGCATGCCGCCGCCATTCTGCGCGTTTCGACGGCTTTCAGCGCGAGCGACAGGTGGTTCGCCGCCTGCCTGAGTTCCGGCTCTTCATGGGCGAGATAAGGGCGCAACTGCCTGTGAAGGTTCGCGAGTTCCGGCATGATGTTTTACTTGCCGAGGCAGGATTTATAAGTTGCGGCTCGCCAATGTGTTCGATGGCGAAGCCAATGAAGTCGGCGTCAAAACCCGCCGTCGTCGCCGACGTGATTCCCGAAGGATACATTTCCATCACTTCCGCCGCGCATCGAATCGGCTTTTCGCCCTTCAAACTAAAAACGCTCTTCGATCTTGCGGGCACGCCCCTCGTACTGGTGTCGGGCGGCACATACTGCCCCGCAACCGCGATTCTGCCCATGAAGGAAAAGCAGGTAGTAATTACGCCGCATCCCTCGAAACTAAGGCTGCTGGTTCCCCTGGGCGTCGCACATCAGGCATGCAGGCTCAGCAAAAAACGGATAGCTGAAAAACTCCTGGCGGGGGAATTGCACATACTGAACGCCGCCCCGAAGAGCATACGGTACCTGGTTATCTCGGAACTCAACGGCGGGGAATTCGATCCGCAGGTGCTTCTGGATGAGTTCAAGACGGTGCCCACTACCGACGGAGTCCCGAAGCTCGTGCGTGAAAGGTTCGGCGGCAAAACCAGGGAGGAGCTGCTGCGGGAGGTGGACCGCTACGATTTACGTTTTGCACAGCTCGGCAGGTTCTTCAAGCGCGCCAGTGTTTTTCCGGCGTACGCCGTGAGGAAGGCGCGTTATTTCAAGTTGCAGGACCGCCTGAAAAACGAGCGCAAGGCGCTCGAAGAGGCGCTGCAATACGTCGGGGTAGACCTGTATTCGCCGCCGCCCTACAACGAGATTCACTACCTCTACAAAGGGAAGCGCGTCAAGTAGCTTTTTATTGTCGCGCGGCATTCCTGTTTCCATGGGATTCCTCGACGCATTCCTGTTCAAGAAAAAGCCAGTGCAGCATTCCCTTAAATGGCCGCTGCCGGAGGAACGGCTTACCGCCCCCGTAGCCGACGACGAGGAGGCGGTGGCGAAGATAAAGAAACTGCACGCGAAATTCGTGTCGGGCGGCGAATTCGTGGACATGGTTTACGCGAAGCAGTACGGCGAGGGCGTTTTCGCGTACATGCTCATCCGCACGGACAAGAAAACCGAGAACGAGACCCTGCTTGCCGAGACGTACATGCTCAACGAGAACGAGCAGCTCGGCGTGGACGTCGAGTCGTCCTTTTCGCTGGGAGAATCGCTGGAACGCATGGGCTACGCGAGGGCGTTCCCCCGCGAGGTTACGGAATGGCGCTTCGGTTATATGATGCTCAGGATCGCCGTGTTCGAAGTGGCGGACATGGGTTCTTTCGTCGAGATCGCGCTTCCCTCGACGAAGGTGGACAAGATTCGCGAGCTTCAGGAGAAAACCGCTTACAAGTTTTTCGAGAAAATCGGCATCAAGAAGGAAGAGGTAATCCCGACGGACGTCGTCACGCTGCAGCTCGCGGCGATGATGGACGCGGGCGGGAAAAAGGAAGGCGGATTCACGCTCGGCGAAAACGGCTGATTATTCCCTCAAACCATCGCCAGCAATAGGAAAGCCACGACCAAGGCAGCAATCAGCACGAACGGCGCGACGATTTTCGCAACGGATACCGTTGAGTTTATCGCGGTGATGAGTTCGCTCTGCCTATTGGCTCCGAACACCTGCAGCCGCACGCGCTGTTCGGCGAATGAAGCGGTGCACGGTTCGGCATCTTCGGCGGCGCGGTGAATCGCGGCGTCGATTGCCGCGAGCAGCCGCGTCTGGTCGGTGCGCAACCCGAGCGGGTTCGTTACCCCGCTCAGCGTGTTCACGGAATGCGAATCGGTCGTCATCAAATCGCCGTAGTCGAAGCCGTGGCGTTTTATCAGCGAAAGTACGCGCGAGCGCAGCGCCGGAAGCGCGTTGTTGGCGTCTACGAGGACGTAACAGCCGCGTTTCCCCCCTATCTCGAACACGGCGACGCGCAACCCCATGGCTCCGACTCCCTGTTCGCGCGTGAATGGCAGCGTTGCAGAGGAGATGCCGAGCTTGAACGGTTTCTGCGACGCCTGCGGGGGCGGAGACAACGATGAAATCGCGTCCTCGAACTTGTAGTATGCGGGACTCCCTATTTCGAGCAGCGTGCCGTCGGTGCACGAGTTGTGCCTGTCGGCGAGCAGCGCGTGCCCGAAGCCCACCGCCTGCGCCTTATAGCGCAGCGCGTGCCCTATGGCGAGGTTGATGTCCTCGGTGCCTTCAGGAGCGAGCGAAAGCGTGAGAAAGCCGTCAGTGCCGAAGGATATGCCCGCCACCCTGCCGGATTCGTCGGACACGAACGCGGCCCTTCCTTCGGCTCTCTTTTCGCGGCGCGCCATGCTCACGACGGCGTTGGTGAGCAGCGATTCGCTTGAGGAATAAACTGGATTGAAGTCGTGGTTGACCGTTCCGTGGAATACCAGCGTCGGCGCGCCGAGCCGCGTTTCAACGTCCTTGGATATCAGCGCGGGGAACTCGCTTCCGCCGAGGTTTCCGAACGGCCCGAAATGCACGTACGGCACGACGAAAACGGACTTGATGCTTCCGTCGTTTGCGCCTCCCTTCCGCCTGAATGTGATGGCGCCTATTGTGGTTTCAACTTCCTCGCCGAATTCCGCGAGCACCTCTTCGAGCCCCTTGCCGCCCCTGCTCCAGTGCGAAAAAAAGAGGACAACGGCTTCCACCGTGGAGATGCCGAAATTCTTCTTCGCAGGCGCGTTTATCACGTAGGAAATCGCCCAAAGCGCGGAAAGAAACACGCCCGCGGCGAGCAGGATTTTAACGAACGCCAGAAGCGGCGAACCCACGTCCAGCGCGGTTGCGAAGAACCCGAACTTCGCCCATATGAAAAGCATTGCCACGTTGAGGAACGGGTGCACGAGCGCGACGGCTCCGGAACGAGCCAAACCGAGTCCGAGTCCGAAGAAGCACGCGCCGAACCACACCATGAACACGAGGGCGTTTCCGACGAGCACGAAATTCAGCAACTCGGTACCGAAGCCCCGCACCGACAGCGTTCCGATAAGGAAGACGACTATCTCTATTGCGGATGCGGCTGTTGCTACGAACAGGAAGTGCTTGAGCGTGCGCTTGGACGCGAAGAGCGGAGGCGCGAGCACCGCGGCGACCAGCGCCGGACCCGCGAGCAGGAGGACTCCCTCGGTTCCGCCGAACACCAGCGCGTCCCACACGTTGCTTCCCGCTATGAGCCGCAGGATTATTCCCGCGCCGAAGCATAACGCGAAAAGATACGCGACGAGCTTGCTCTGGGATGGCAGCTTGAAAAAGAAATCGCCGATGGAAAGCGCCTTCGCCTTGCGTTCGCCGGAATCCACTATCGCCAATAACCCACCGAGCTACTTATAAATCGCGTTTCTTTTAAAGGATGCGATGAACGCGTTCTGGCACGCCGCCGCCGCGCTGCTTTTGTGCGGCGCGCTTTCGCTCGCCGTTCCGGTGGAGCTTTCGCCGCAGCTCGCCGCCGTGATACTGCTCGGCGGTTTGGCGCCCGACGTGGACAACTCGAAGAGCAACATCTTCCGCCTGATAGTCGGCTCGCTCGCGGTGTGCGCCGGCGCGCTTGCGTATCTTTCGCTGCCGTCGGAGTCGCGCATCCTCGGCGCGATTATTGCCGCGATCGCAGTAGTACTTTTCGTCCTGCTCATCAAACCACGCCACCGCGGCATCACGCACTCGTTCCTTGCGCTCGCAGTCTTCGCTCTCGTTGTTTTCGCATTGACGCGTTCCGAGAAGCTGGCGCTTTACGGCGGCACCGCGTTCTTCTCGCACCTGCTCGCGGACGGGGAGTTCAAGCTCGCGTAACGAACCTTTTTTATTGTTCCCCCGCGCTTCTAAGCTATATGCGCTTCGAACTGCCAGCCGAGTCGAAATGGCTCGTCGGCATCGCCGCACTGATTCTCATAGCCGCGGTATTCCTGTTTTTTGCGCAGCCCGCTGCCAAGGAAACGGTGAAAAAGGCGCCCGTGCGCCTGTACAACGGCGACTTCCTCCTGCAGGTGATGGATTCGGCGAACGGGACGCCCGTCGCAGGTGCGGAGATTTCCTATTCCGTTGGGACGAGAAGCGGCCGCGTCCGCACCGACGCGAACGGAAGCGCGAAGTTCGAAATACGCGAGGCGCTTCCGGTGAGCCTGCGGGTTTCGAAGCAGGGATATTCGCCGAGCGTGCTCACGATTCTCGCTACGAAGGGCGGCGCCGTCGTCAAGCTCGACCGGGAGAAACAGCCGGAAACCAACGCCACGCAGCTCTCGTTCGCGTCGAAGGGTTATGCCACCATAAAGGTGACCGACGAGAACGGCAAGCTCATAGAGCCCGGCGTCGCGCGGTTGTTCGACTACGCGACGTCCAATCTCATCGGCGAGGCGGACTTGTCGTTCGGCAACGCGGTTATAGGCGGGGCGGAAATCGGCGCGCTCGCCTACGTTTCCGTGGAAGCGGACGGCTACGCGACGTACGACGGTTATGCGGATGCGAAGGAAATTTCCGAAAAATTCACGGAGTTCGACGTGGTGCTTAAAACCGATGCCGGGAATTCGGCGAAGACGAGCGTGCGCGCCGTCGACGCATCTGGCAGCCCTGTTTCCGCGGTTATAAGCGTGATTGCGGACGGAGGCGGCACGGTCGCCGAAGAGGACACGTCCGGCACTCTCGAGGTGATGCTCGACAAATCGGAGGCTTACTACGCTGTTGCATCAGCCGACGGATACGCGGAAACGCGGAGCGACAGCTTCGCGGCGGGAGACGACGTGACTATTACGATGCAGCGGGAAAGCGCGGCGTTCCAGTTCGACGTGAACGTCTGGGACGAGGACGGGAACCCGATAGGGGGCGCTTCCGTAGGCATCTTCACTACCGACGGAAAGCAGGCAGCGGAAGCGCAATCAACCGACGCTTACGGCACGGCGTCGTTCATGCTCCCGCAGGGCGGATACGAGGCGCGCGCTTCCGCAGGCGGAAAGAACGCGTCGGCGACGGTATCGCTTTCGCAGGACGACGCCGCGGACATCACTCTTGAAATAAACACGGGAATCATAACCGCAAGCGCGACGGACGCTTCCGGCGGCGCATCGGTTTCCGCTTCCTTCGAAGCGATGCAGGGCGATGAAGTGGTTTCTTCGTGCGCCGTCACTACTGTGTGCGCGCTGAAAGTCAAGATAGGGAGCGACGCGGCAGTTACCGCGACCGCCAAGGGATACATCTCCGCGGAACGCACCGCCAGGGCGGGAGATTCCGTGGCGATTCCGCTTTCCAAAGAGGGAAGCGCGCTTGCCGTTTCCATGGCGGTTTACGGAAAAAACGGAAAGCAGACCAAGACGCTCGAAGCCGGCAAGGAATATCGTGTAGTTCTTTCGCTGTCGGCGCTCTCGGGAAGCACGGAGGCAGGCGCTGCGTTGCGCGCGGGAACGCAGAAAACGGTTATGGAGGATTTCGCGGGGCTGTCCAATTATCCGCGCGACGCGAAGGCGGTTTTGCGCTCCACGTCGTACGCGCCCGACAGCACGGGGTTGTGCACGGACATAAAGCAGGATTTCGTCGAGCCAGCGGACGGACTGCTCAAATGGGCGGAAGCGCGTTATGACAGCGGCGCGAGCAGGCAGGTGGAATTCGCGGTCAAGGTGAAGCCCGAGGCGAAGGCGGGAGGCAGGCTCACGCTTTATTATCGCGGATTCTCGGTTCGCAACGGCGAATACTCCCGCTTCCCTCCCGACGCTCTCCTTGGCACCGCGGCGGACGCGGCGAACAAGGCTGGATGCTACGCCGAATGGACGAGCGCGTCGTACGCGATAACCGCTGCTGTCGCGTCGCCTTCGCCTTCCCCGTCGCCTTCGCCGAAACCTTCCGCCGTTCCTCAGGCGGGCAATGCCACGATATGGTTCGATGCCGCGTCGGGAACAATCAAAACGAACTTCGACGCGATAACGCTTGCCGCCGACGCGGTTTATCCGATGGACGCGATGCCGCTCGACATCGCGGATTCGGCGGATTGCACTCTCGTTTATTCGATCAAGAGCGCGAAGGGCACTGAGAAATGCTATTCTTACGATAAAACGAAGAAGGCGTTTGTATTCAAAGCCCGCGACGCGAACACGCAATGCCCCATAAAAGTCGAGGGAGACTCGCTTGAGGACGACGCGAGCGCTTCGCTCGAGCTGGGCGCGTCGTGCGGAACCGCGAATAAATCCGTGCCCATCCGCATGACCGCGGAAAGCGTGCAATCGCTTTATTCGGCGCCGCGCTCGCTTGATGCCGGCGACGGTTCCGCGAAAATCGTCTACATCCTGAACGAGAAACAGTCCGGTTCGCGTTCGCTCACGCCCGACGTTTCCTTCAGCGGGGCGGGGACGAAGGCGATTGCGTGGAGCGGACCGGGCAACCTCGTCGTAAAAGAAGGGGATTCGGTTGTTGCGCAGTGGGCTTACGACCAGCAGGCGTCATTCTTCCAGGGAGTCGGCGGAATCGGCGGGGAGCGCGCCGAATCGTGCTCCGATTGGCTGTGCTGCGCGAACGCGTGGTGCTCGAAATCCGCGTACGCCCAGGCGAACGACGCGTTCAAGCGCAAGGCGCAGGAAATCGCCGATGAAACCGTTTTCAGGCGCGGGAACGGCGAACCCCTGAAGACAATCGGCGGCTCGTTCACGTTCGTCGGAGTTGCGCAGACGGTGGAGCAAACAATCGCGGAGAACGAGACGCGCCCGCCCGAATGCGTTCCTTCCAATCCCGCTGTTTTCGAAATGAAGGCGAAAACCTCGGACGGCGAGGCGTGGGATTATTCCTCGTCGGTGATGGGCGTAGGCGTCAATCTCAAGGATTCCTCGAACAAGCCCGAGCTTTGCAACTTCCTGCACGCGGAAAACGCGACGGTAAAACAGACGAAGAACGCCACGCTCGCGTCGATGCAGCAGGCGAAAACGGTTATCCCGATAGTCATACCGAGCTTCTTCGTCGACTTTTCGGGAGTGAAGGGTTCGTGCGGAAAAACCGACACCTGCAGGGGCAAGGGCACGATGATGAGCGTTCCTGGAATCATACCCTATCCGCTGACCGCCGAGGTGAGCTGCCAGCAGGTGGAGCTGAATTCCCAAGCGGACGTGGCGGTATCGTGCTCCGTGAACACCAGAAACACGATACTCGTCACGCCTTCGGTTGCCACGGTTTCCTCTGGAACGGAGAAAACTTTCAATTATATGTGCTGTGACAGTAGCGGCAAGCAGATGACCAATTGCCCTGCAACCGTTACGTGGGACGTATCTCCTGGCGCGACGATTCCAAACGGCGTGTTCAGGGCAACCGCCGAAAAAACGTATGCCGTCACTGCTTCGTCGGGAACTCTCCTGAAAAAATCCGCATCCGTTACGGTCACCGCGCAGGCATCGCCAAAAACGTGCGTGGCGCGCTGCACGCCAGTGCAGGGCGACATCCAGATGATTCCGTTCGACAACAAACTTTTTGTAATAGTGCGCTTCGGAACGAACGAGGCGTGCGCGACGACGCTCCCGCCGTGGTACAGCATCGCCATGGGCACCGCGGAAGCATGGATGTTCATGAAATCGATGAGCGCGCCCGACGCGCAGGGTTCGGTCGGCGGCTCACTCTACCCGACGCAGTCCAGCCCCGCAAGTTTCGGACAGTCGTATCTCACGTCTTTGGCGACTTCGGCTTCTGGCGGAATGTTCGGCGGCGTTTCGTCGGCGATTCCGTACGGCTATCCGGGATATTCGTACGGCGTCCAGGGATACAACGGCATGCCCTTCCAGACGGGATGAATATGAAAGCCATCTGCTTTTCGGACGTTCACGCGGAAGAGATAGCGATTGAGTGGGCGCAGGCGATGATTGATCGCGCTAATCCCGAAATCGCGATAATATGCGGCGACTTTACCACCCGCGGTCCCCTGGGATTCGCCGAGGATTTCCTTGACGCGATAAAAATCCCGTGCGTCGCGGTATTCGGGAACATGGACGAGTCGCCGGTTGCGGAGTTGCTGGAGAACAGGGGCGTATCGGTGCATTTGAAGACGAAAAAAGTCGCGGGCATTATTTTCGCGGGAATCGGCGGCAGCAATCCCACGCCGTTCGGCACGCCGAGCGAATATTCCGAGAAGGAAATAACGGAAATGCTTTCGGGAGTAATGGTATCGCCGCAGACGATTTTCGTTTCTCATTTTCCTCCCCTCGACACCAAGGCGGATTTCATCAACGGAAAGCACGTCGGCAGCCCTGCTTTGCGGGCGTTCATCGAGAAAAAACAGCCGCGCGCCTGCATATGCGGGCACATCCACGAAGCCGAGGGCGTGGACCGGATAGGAAAAACGAAAATAATCAAAGTTCCCGCGCTGCAGCACGGAAAAGCGCTGCTGCTGGACATGGAAAATCTTGAAGTCGAAGAGCTGCGCGCCTAGCGCTTTTTCTTCCGCTTGGGTTTCGCTTTCTTTTTCTGCTTCGCTTTCTTCCTCGCGGCGCGCTTCGCGGGCTTCTTCTTCGCTTTTTTCTTCGGTTTCGCCTTCTTCTTCGCTTTCTTCGCGGTTTTCTTTTTCTTCAGCGCCCGCCTTCTTTTTTCCGCCTCATCGTACTCGGGCTCGTGCTCCTCCGCCGCGGGCGCCGTGCTTTCGTGGTGCTCGTCGTCGTATTCCTTCGGGAGCGCCTGCTCCTCGGTATCGGTGGCGTCGTTCAAATCGAACTCCGTCTCCTCAAGCTCCGTCTTGTAATCGCGTTCGAATTCTCCCATATTTCCTCACCGCGTTATCTTTGTTTCCGAATAAACCTCCAACAACTCCTTCCGCTGCTCGAAGTGCTTCCGCACCGGAGCAACGGCATCGTCCACCGCCTCGGCTACGCCGGTCTTCAAGTCCATCGCGTGCAGTTTTCCCGCGGCGTAGTCGCGTTCCAGTTCGGGGTATGACGCGTAAGAAACGTCCCCGCCGAATTTGGCTGGCCGCGTTATCGTGATTTCCTTCGCCTCGCGGAATGCAACGTATTTCGCCAGTTCCAGTACGGGGTTTCCCTCGGCGGTCGCGGGGCAAAACGCGCCTTTCATCTTTTCCGCGATCTGCTCCTTCGTGTCGTGAACGAAAATCGCCGTCTTGGGCTTGGACTTGCTCATCTTCCCGTCGGTAGGCATCTTCGTCTTTCCGTCGGTTTCCGGAGCGAGCAAGCCCGGAAGAATGTGATGGTGGAGCGCTATCGGCGGTTTCCAGCCCATCTTCGGGTATTCGTCGCGCGCCAGCATGTGCACCTTGCGCTGGTCCATGCCCGCGTGCGCCACGTCCGCGCCGATGGTCTTGATATCCACGGATTGCATCGAGGGATAGAAATAGGCTGCGGTTTCCAACGTGTCGTTTTCCAGCCGGCCCATTATCTGCATGCACCTCGTCGCGCGCGCGAGCGAGAATTTCTTCGAGAACAGCACGACGTTCCGCCAGTATTCGTCGTTGTTGTGGTAGAGTTCGCTTCCGACGACTATTTTCGCGCCGGGACAGAAGAACTTGAACGCCTCCTCGTAGTACTTCGAGGCGCGGCGGATTTTCTCCCAGTCGCCCTCGAGCTTGTTGTTGATTATGGAATGCCAGTCAGCTAGAAATACTTGGCAGTCGAACCCCGCCTCGATTAAGTCGCGCACCTTGTATCCGGAAACGATAAGCGAGCCGACGTGCAGCAGCCCCGAAATCTCGAACCCTATGTAGTGCACGGGCTTGCGTTTCGTCTCCAGAAGCGAGCGAAGCTCCGCTTCCGTGACAAGCTCCTCTGTCGGGGGACGGAGGCAGAGTTCGATGCGCTTTTCAATATCCATTTCTACCGCTAACCGCTAAAATGAGGGCGTATTTAAAAGGCTATTTCTTGCCGCCCTTGCCCGACTTCTTCTCTTCAGCCGGAGCCGCCTCTTCCGCCTTGCCCTCGGCAGGCGCCGCCGCAGCTGCCGCAGCCGCGGGCGTTTCCTCCTTGGGCTTCTCGATTTCCTTCTTCTTGAAGACGTGCTCCTTGCGGGTCATATTCAGAGAGTCGCTCGTGATGTCGCGGACGCGCCACTTCCATTTTCCGCTGATTTTGCGCATCGCCCTGTCGAGCGCCTTCTTGAGAACCGTCAAATCCTTCGCCATTATGCGCGCCCTGAAAAGCACTTCGCCGGCGTGGATGCGTGCCATGCGCCCTTTAGGGCGGCCGAAGGCGCGCTTCATTCCCTTGGAGATTCTGTCCGCTCCCGCCACTCCGAGCGCGCTGTGCTCGCGGAGTACGAGGTGCGGATAAGCCACCACCTGCAAATAGAAATTAGCGAAAAGCTTCTTCTCGAGGTATTTGTTCGCCGCCTGGCGCGCCGCTTCGATGGAGTTGTCGCGCACCTGGATCGGCGTCTGGGCGACCAAATCCACCTCCAACTCGTAGCGCTTGTCCGTGCCCATGTTGAACTGGCGGACCTTGGAGTTCGGCACTCCCTTCACAAAGCTCTTGCGCGGCTTCCTCTTCGAAACGCGCGTCCACGGCTGAGCCCTGAGCACGCGGCATGTCTTCGCAGGTCTGATTCCCATAAGTGTGCTTCACCCTACTAACGAAACAGTAGGCAATATACTGCCCTGTCGGCTATAAAATACTTACTACTTCCGACGAACCGCCCTCTCTATGAGCCTGCGGTGGTGTTCGGAGACGCGCTGCTCGTATTCCTCTACCGGCAGAATCACCTTGCCCGACTGGTAAACTACGAGCGCGAGAACCGCGATGCCCAGCCAGAACAGGAAACCCGCGATGGGCGCGAGCAATACGCCGAGGACGTCCTCGTTCGTGAAGACGTACGGCGCGCCGATCGCCCAGCCGAACAGCTGCTCGGTGAGTTCGGGGCGCATGAGCGCCGCGTTGATCTTGTCGACTACGAGGAATATGTTGTACGCGGACTGCGCAACCATCAGCACGGACGCGAGCACGAAGAAGGAACCCGCGAGCTTCAGCATGTGGAAACGCTTCCCGCCTATCTTGAGCCAGAGCATCTTGTGCATAACTTCACCCGTAACCATTACGGGCACGGTATTTAAATATATTCGGCGGCGAAGTACGTTCCGGTGATGCGCTTGAAGAGGAATTACGGGACGTGGATCGGAGTCGCTCTTGTTTTCGTCGTAATCGTCGCAGGATTGGTTTTCATATCCCAGAAGCCCGCGGCTCTCGCTGGAGGTTCCGCCATAGTGCAGCCGACTTACGTTCCCACCGCGACCGCGCAAGCGAGCCCGACCGCGGCGCCGATATACAAGACGTACGCGCCTATTTCCTTCGAGGCGGACGGCAATCCGGTAAACTGCACGCAGGCGGTGAAGGTTGAAAACGGATTGGGCAGGCTTAGGACCGCGTGCAAGAACTACGGGAATTCGAGCGCGAATTTCAGCCTGATTTTCATGCTGTTCGACCAGCCGCAGGCGAACGGGTTCTCCGAACTCAGGTTCGCGGACACTTCCGTGGTAGAAGTCAAAGACGCGAAAATCTATCTTTCGCCCAGCGACACTACCAAGACAATAGACATAGAATTTAGGGGCACCGGCGAACCCGAGCACCTCCTGATAACGGTTCCCGAAGACGAGTCCAAGGACATGCTTGCCTTCCTTAACAGCGAAATAGTGCCGCAACTTCGCGAAAACATGCCGATATTCAGCATGACGCAGCAGCAGAGGGGCGACTTGTCAAAGAAACTCACGACCGCGGGCATGCGCGGGCCTACCGCGGTATTATTGGAGCCGGGCACTGTTATCAAGTTCGGAGGCGTCAGCACGCTTCCGGAACTCAAGGGCGAGGCGGTGACTCTTTCATCGCTCACCGTCAATAACGCTGCGTCTTCGGGTTCGGCGGTTGACGCCAAGTTCAAGTTCGACTTCAAGGATGCCGAGCTCGCGTTCAGCACAACCGGCGGCAACGGCGGCACGTTCGTGAAAAACGTCGATTCCGAAACAACCGCTTATTCGATGGCGAACGTGCTTTTCGGTGATTTGGATCCGAGCTATTTCCGCACCGATCGGATTCAGACCTACCACCAGACCAAGAACTACATATTCGGCAGGTTCGCCGATTTGGAAGCGAAGAAAATCGAGATAGCCAGGCTGATCACGGGTTACGGCGCTTCCAGCGCAACCGCGCAAACAGTAGGAATCGGCGAGTTGTCGCCAACCGCGAGATTCACGCTGGAAATTCCCGACGATATGCCTGGGCTAAAGGCAGCAGCTGCCGCGGGGAAGATAGATCTCGTAAATTACGTTTCCGCGGGCGTAAGCGTGACGAACATCCAGGAAAAATGGGTCGGCACGCCGACGGTTTCCTACTCCGCCGACAAGAAATCCGTGATTCTCGACGTGAGTTTCGCGAAGGACACGAACTACCGCGGCGGGTTGCTGGACTTCGACCACGCTGAAATGCTCGTCAAACTATCATCCAGCGAGGCGGTAAAGGAAGTTGCGACGTATTCCGTGGCGGTAGACGTCACGCACGTCACGCAGGACGAGGCACTTAGCATGACGCCGAAGATGGTGTCGATTCATTTCGACCTCCAGAAAAAAGTGTGGACAACCGCGGACGTCACGCTGACGAACTATCTGCCCGTTGCGGTCAGAGTAGACGAGTGGGACTATGCGGAGATAACGGGAACTACCGGAGTTTCTGGCCACGTGCCTTACGTCAACATTCCCGCAGCCAAGAGCGGAAAGCCGTCCTCGAAGAAGCTGACGATAGTCAGCCCCGGCGTGAATCCGACGTCGACGCTCGAGGCGGACAACTACTACTTCCTGCAGAACGGGGAAAGGCTTGACGGCACGGTTCGCAGCTTCGTGGGAAACTAAAAGGAGCAGTGGGCCCGCGGAGACTCTAATTCACTAGCCCTACTGGAAACCACGTCCCGAAAAAACCTAATTCGGGCGAGTGTTTTTAATTGCGTGGACATCGAAGCTGCTATAAACGATCCGGAAATCATCTCGGACTTAAAAATCACCAAACTTCCCGGTTTCGTCATCTGCGGGATGAAGCGTTCAAAGTATCGGATAAGCGTACCACTCGAACCCAACGAGTCAATCGCCTATTTGGCGGGTGCGATAGCCGGCGACGGAAGCATTTCTCTAACCGCAAGAAAAAACATTGCATTTCCGCTAACCTCGGTCAGGATATACAACGCTTCAACCGATTATTTGAGGAAAATAAACGCGTTGTTTAGGCAAAACTTCAATGCAGCGAGCGCAATATATCCCAAGAAAGGCGAAAACTGTTTCGAGTTGAAGCTGAATAATAAAATCGTTTGGCTTTACATGACTCGAATAATCGGACTGCCTTTGCGAAAAGAGAATCTTTCGATCCCTGCACAGTTGGAAAATAAGCGTTTATTGAAGTTTTTTGTGGCGGGCTTGTTTGACACGGACGGTTTCGAGAGTGAGAAACGGTTCGGAATAATGCTGAGCGCTCGCAACAAAAGTTTTTTGGAACAACTTAAGAAATTAATGATTAAATTTTACGGCATAGAATTCGGGAAAATAACCAGCAACGTTTTGCGGGCAAACGGAAAGGAATACGGGCGGGTAATAATGCGCTTGAGGCAATCGTCTCGTGATGCGTTTGTGAAAGAAATTCCGCTAATTCACGAAAAATACGGGATGGACCCGCGGAGAATCGAACTCCGAGTCTTCCCCGTGTAAAGGGGACGTCTTAGCCATTCGACTACGGGTCCCTACGCGCAGATAATTACTGCGGCTGCTAATAAAAACAGATTCTCAGCCGACGAAACGCCAGTCCACGGGGCCGTTCGTCTTCGAGCCGAACAGCTGCTCCGATGCGTCGCAGCTCAGGTCTATTCCCGCGCCGTTGAGCGCTTTGTATTTCCTGTTGCAGCTCCTGTCGAGCGTGCCGAGCACGACGCCCTTATTTTTCTCCGCGAACGGGCGGCTGCCGTATATCACGTAATCGGAGTCCAGCGTGCAGAACGGCCCGATGTCCAGCACGTCCAGAACGACGCTCTTGCCGTTGGCGGGGTTCCTAACCTCGATTTTCTTGCGTAGCGCGTATCCGTCCGGTAGTGCGGCGTAGTTGGTAGCCGAAGTCGAATATATCCCGCTCGCCATGTCCTGCGCGTCGCTTCCGCATCCGAAATACGTGGCGTAGACGTTCTCGTGCCATCCCGAATATTGCTGCCGTCCGTCGCAATAGCCCGTGTAGCGCGTCGGATCCAGCTTCCTTCCGCTTTCGACGTCAATCACTTCGAAATGCAGGTGCGCGCCGTCCGCGCAGCCGGTTTCGCCAACTGCGCCTATGCTCTGTCCCGCCTCGACGTAGTCGTCCACCTTCACCGTGAGCGAGCCCGCCTCGAAATGGCAGTACAGCGTGTATACGCTGCTTCCGTCCGACAGCCAGTGCTCTATCAGCGCGCCGGTTCCGCAGTTAGGGCATTTCGTAGAATGGGTGTTGGTAGGATCCGTGTAAGCCCTGACAACTTTTCCCGCAGCCGCCGCCTTGACGGGAGTGCCTGCTCCGGGAACCCAGTCAACTCCCATGTGTTTGCCGTCGCTGCGCATGACTCCGAATCCCGAAGATATGCGCCCGGTTACGGGGCATTGCAGCCACGTCGACGGCTGTTTATCAGTAGGCTCCGAAGCGGATGTCTCCGGCGGTTCTACGTCCACGTCCGCGGGAAGCACGTGCGTTATCGTCAGTTTCACCGTAGTTTTCTTCTCCTTCGCCTGCGGATACGCCGCGGTGCCCATTTTCACGGAAACGCTGGCGATTTTCGAGTCGAACGTTATGCGTCCGTCGGTTCCCTTCGCTTTCGAGACATCCGCTTTGATTTTCAGCGAATATTCGCCGTTGTTAGGCCCGCTTATCGTCGCCTTTACGTATGCCTTCGCATCGCCGGAAACCTCCGCCTTAAGCAATAAGTCGCCGAACTTCGGGTCGAGCGAGAGCGGATATTCCTTATCGTCGCGCGGCTCGGCTTCGGAAAGTTTGAATTCCAGCGTTGACGGCAGAGTTGCCGCGAGTTCGTCGAGCGCCGCCTTAAGGTCGTCTTCGGGGTTCGGCGTTGGCGTGATGGACGGCGTCGGCATCGGCTCTTCGGTTATGGCCTTCGCCGCGTCGTAGTTCGGATTCAGGATGCGCGTGTCTATCTGCTTCTTGGCGTCGTCCACCGCCTTTTCAATAGCATTTGAGATTTCGGAAGTAATGGGCGGATTAATCGCATCGTTAATCTTCTTCTGAATCGCCTTAGCTTCGTTCCTGTTCGCCTTCAGCGACGCGATTTTCCTGAACGAGGGAAGCAGGAGGCTCTGGTCCGAGCCGGAAAGAGGCGCGGTAAGGAAATAAACC
>CABMDO010000006.1 GCA_902384935.1 Candidatus Norongarragalina meridionalis | reverse complement strand
GGTTTCCCAGTTCGCGGGAATGCTTGCGGCGGACTTGTCCCACAAAAGTATTAGGTTCGAGGTTCCCGCGTCGTTCGCGAACATCCACCGCCGGTATTCGTTCCATGAGCCGATGCCCAGCGGACCCGCTAGAAAGAGGTAGGGCGAAACGTCGGGAGCGTCGAACTCGTATTCCAGCGTGATTGAATCGTTCGCAGCGAGGTACACCGTCCATTCGAGCACCTTCGCGTTTTTCTCCTCGGTAACTGTCATGCCAAGCGCGGGCATAATATTGAACGAAAGCGGGACGCGCTCGGTGATTTTCCCGCCGTATTCCTTTCCTGCGGTAATCTCCAGCAGCATTCTCTGGAGCGCCCACGGGTATACCCGGGTAGGCCCGATTCTCCCGACGTCGAAATCAGTTTCCTTCACGACGAAGTGGTCGTACAGGGCATTCTTGCCTGCCTGCGTTTCCGCAGTCAAGTCCATCCGATAGTCGCCGGTCAGGTTGGTGGCGTAATAGGCGTAGTAGTCCGGCTCCGTGATGGTGCCGAATTTTCCGCATTCGGGGCCGTTTTTTATCAAGCCGTTCTCGGTGCTAAGCACCGCCTGGTTTCCGAGCGGATCTGTCACCGTCAATTCGATCGAAGCGTCGCACACAGGCGCACCGCGGTCGTCAAGCGCCGCGATGCTCAGGAACGCCCGCTCGCCCTGCGCGTAATAGTTCTTGTCGGGATTCAGCGCAAGCATGCCCCATGAAAACTTCTTTTCCGAGACGAACAGCGTGCCGCCTTTTTCCGCCTGCACCCTGAACCTCTGGGCGCCCGGCTTGAATTCCCTGAGGTCGTCGTCGGCAACCGTCGCCGCAAACGCCGCCTTGAACGCGGAGGGCTCGGTTACGTCGAACGAAAGGGTGCGCTCCTCCTTCCTCCACGAGGTTTTCGCGCTGGGGGTTTCCTGTGACGCGGCGCTGTACGCGAGCCGATTTTTGAACTGGACTCTGAACTCCGGCTTTTCCCCGGCGGCGAAATCGTCCCTGCCCCCGATCGCTACGTCTTCCAACCGCTGAACGACCTCTATCGTGAATTTGTTTCCCCCTATCTGCCGGTAGTCGTTGCCGGCGTAGAACGTCGCGGTCTCCATGCCGGCGAAGCCGTCATACGGCGTTATCTCGACGATTTCCCCGTTTAGCTTCATCGCAAGTTTTGTCGGGTCGTACACCGGGACAATGTCGATCGGACCCGCAATCGGGTTTTTGAAATATTCGGACATGTTGAGCTCGGCAGTGCTGCCAGCCTGCATTACGATGTCGGGAAATTTTTTGAGCAGAAGCGGCTTTTTTTCCAGATAAAATTCGACCGTAGGCGCCATCTGCGCGACTACTGGCTCCTCCGGCTCTTCTTCCGGTGATGGGGAAGGAGTCGGGCAGGGTGAGGAAGACGGAAGCGGCGATGTTTCCGGGGATGGCGAGGGATACAAGGAAGGAGTCGGGCAGGGTGAGGGGGAGGAAGACGGAAGCGGCGAGGTCGAAGGCGTAGCCGAGGGCGAGGACGTGACATCCAGCGATGGCGACGGGGACGCGGAAGGCGAAGGCGTCGGCGACATGGTAGGGGAAGGCGACGACTCCTCCGCTACGACGAAGGCGACGAACACCAATAGTAACGCGGCCAGATACACCCCACGCATGAGAGGCATTACTCCGCCCTCCTTTAAAAAGTCACTGCGCCGCAGGCGGCGAAACCGCTTTTAACCGCCGTTTTTTAATAACTGCATGAGGTGGCTGGCGCTTCTCGCGCTCTGCGCCGTCGCATATCTGGCTTATCTCGACATGGGCCATGCGATGGCACAGGGGAAGCTTTGGGTCAGGCCCATAATCCTGAAGGGCGAGATTGACGCGCTCTCGTGGGTACGGGAGAATACGCCGGAACGTACCGTGTTCGTCACCGATATCGTCGCAGGGGAGATGATAATGGGATACACTCTGCGCGAGGGCGTATTGGGCGGAGACTGGGCGGTGATTCCGAACGTCCTCAAGCGGATGAGCGACGTGCAATACGGGATATACAATTCGTCCGATGCCGACGCGGCGTGCGCGATGGCGAAGGAATACGGCGCCAAATACGTCTGGGTGCCGGAACGGGACATTTTCGCGGGTTACGAGTGGAACTGGCATTCCGATGTTTTCAACGACGCACGACGCTTCAGGCGCGTCTTCGGAAACGACGACGTGACTATATACGAGGTAATGTGAGATGGACAGGCGCGTAATGCTTCTCCTGCTCGCCGCAACCGCCCTCAGCGTTTACACGCACTCGCTGGTGTTTTCGGAATGGCATGCGCCGACCTTCGGCAACACGCTGATTCACGTCGCGAGCGCGCATCATCTTGTTGAACACGGTTATTACCCGCTGGAAAACGATTATTCCTACGGGGGAGGAATACCGAACCTGTACGTTCCAGCATACCGCTTTGCGCTGGCAGAGGCGGTTTTCCTGACAGGCGCGGACTATGAAATAATCAGCCGCCTGTTCGTGATGGCGTTCGCGCTTCTCGTCCCGCTCGGCTTTTTCGTTTTGGGGCGGGCTGTGTTCGGGGAGTGGGAGGGCGTTGCCGCTGCGTTCCTTGCGTCGTTCGTTTCCGACATGTTGGTATACACCGTGCGCCCGCTTCCGCAGGGGCTCGGGCTCGCCCTCCTGCCGCTCGCGTTCTATTTACTGCTCAGAGGCACGAGGAGGCAGGCGCTCGGCGCTTCATTCGCAATCGTCCTCGTGAACCAGGAAGTTGGGGTGTTCTTCGTCGGCGTGGCAGCCGCGTTCTTCGCGTTCAAGGCAGCGGAAGGGTACTTGAGCAGGCGTTCTCCCGCGATTGACGAAAGGGCGGAAACCGCGCTTTACTGCGTGCTCGCGGGAGTGCTGACTTACGTGGCATGGCACTTCTTCGTGATGGGGAACTTCGGCGTGTTCGGGCTCATACAGTTCGCCCAGCACGAGGGGAATGTCGTCGGTTTCACGCTTCTGTTGACGGCGACGGGCGGTGCGGTTCTCGCGCTGTCCGCAGTAGGGCTCGCCTCTCTTGCGGGGGGTTTGCGGAAAAAGAGGGGCGACGCGGAACTTTTTGTGCTCGCCATGGTCGCAGTCGGGCTGTTCGCGATTAAAAACGACGCGTTCGGAATAGGCGTGTTCATGGACAGGTTCATCGTGTTCCTGGACATCGGGCTGATTGTCCTCGCCGGTTTCGGGCTTGTTGCGCTGGTGCGCGTCTGCGACGGGATTCAGGACAGGGCGCTGAACGCCGTGAAGCGGCAGAACTAGGAAACGCGCACGAAGAACGTCCCGCCGAAACGCAGGGAGGACTCCGCCCTCCCTTCATTTCTGGCTATTTCTGATACCCTCCCGCTACGATACGCGCACGAAGAAGGTTCCGTTCGTCGGAACCCATTCCTGCACGTTCGATATGGTGTAGGCGCTCTGCATCGTGCCGTCGTACATCGCCCACGACACGTTCGCGGGGGAGTCGCGCACGTACATTCCCGCCCAGAATCCGCCTTTTTCGAGGATGCGCGATATGTTGAAGGAGTACCAGCCGAAATCGCGGGGAAGCTCCGTCGTATTGACGAGCCGCTCGAAAAGAAGCGCGCCGGGCCTTCCCTGCTCCTCGACGTAAAGCCGCAGCCACATGAACGTCGACACGTCGGTAGGCGCCTTCACGAACACGCTGATGTTCTCGACGAACGACGGGTTGCTAAGCGCAAAGCGCTGGGCGTCCACGTACTGATCCGACATAAGCACGGACGAATGGTGCGCATAATCCGAAAGCTCGCTCGCCGCGACGGAAACGTTCGTTTCGACCGAAGCGGTTCTCGCGACGGAACCGTCGGCGAGCAGGAAGTCCGCGGTTACGTCGAGGGTGCGGTTGCCCGAATGCGCGGCGATCCATTTGAAAGTGGAGTTCGCGCCGCTGGGCACTTCTTTTTCCTTGAGAAGTTCGCCGTTGTCGTAGAGGCGCAGGCGCGCGGACGGAAGGACGGAAGGCGAAGCGTCGAACGCAAGCGAAACCGCAATGTCGTAGCTTGATGAAAAGTCAGCCGCGGACGGAGCGTTCATGGTTACCGAAGGGTTCGCGGAAGCGGGAAGCGTTGCAACGGGCGAGGGCGTCGGCTTGCTTACGCACTCGGTCATCACTTTGCAATCCTGCGTGCAACCCTTTATTTCGGGCACGAAACCCTGCGTGCAGTCGACGATGACTTCGCTGCATTTGGCGCCGATGCAGCACGAATCGCCCGTGAAAACGCACGACTGCTGCGGGGACGCCGAAGGCGTCGGGGAAGGCGCGGGCTGCGGCGTGAGGCAGCCGAAAAGCAGCAGTGCTGCGATTAAAGGAACGAATTTTTTCATAACCACGCACTACGTGAAAGTGTCTTTTATTCCTAACGCTTCCTGCGCTGGGGCACCGGCTGCGCCCTGAGCCCGAACAGCTCCGTAAGATTCCTCGTGTATCTGCGCATCGTCTTGAACATTCAATCACCGTGTGGGCTGAACTCTTAGTAAACGAGGAAGTCGGCGCTTTTATAAATTGCGCTCCTTTTTATTTCAGGTGATTTTCCGATGAACATGAAACCGCTTGCGCTTACGGCGCTGATGCTCGGCTCGCTCCTGCTCGCGCTCGGGGCGTACGAACTGAACCAGTACGTGACGACGAGCGCCGCGCTTGCGCCGTCCATGGCGATGCTCGACCAGCTGTCCAGCAGCGAGAGCGCACTGACGCAGCTCGGCATAGGCACGTCCGAACTCGCCTCGACGAAACAGACGCTTTCGAACGCAACCGGCTCGCTGATGCAGATGGCGCTGATAGACGTGTTCGCCGGCGCGCTCTTCATAGTGCTGGGCGTGGCGTTTTACCCGAAAGAAACGCGGTAAGCAGCGCTATTGTCTGGGGGTTCTGCTTCCTCACGAGAATCGCGGCTTTTTTCAGTTGTTCGACTTTTTTCGCGGCTACGTGGCTGGCGAACTCTTCTTTCTGACGGCGCATGCGCTCGCGCTCCCTGTCCGCCTGATGCTTCACGTGCATCATATGCTGCGCGGGATGCAAATCAATACCTCACGATAATCGAGTCGCCGATGTTGCTGATGTGGTCGAAATCCAAATCGAAGCGCTGCCCCGTCTCCGTCTTGATGATGATGCTGTCCTTGTCCTTGTCGAACGACGCCACCTTCCCGACGAACGAGCCGATTTCGGTGTAAACCTCCTTGCCTTCGAGATGCATGTCGGCGATGAAGCGCGTCTTGAATTCCTTGGCGAGGCGGAACAGCAGGTATACGGCGACTACTCCGAGCAGTATCGAGTAGAACAAATCCGAGAACGCGAGCGTGCCGAGCACCCAGTCCGCGGCGTTGTTGAATATGAGCCAGAACAGGAACACCAGCGCCACGTAAATCGCGTACTTCGGCATTTCGTAGTTCTTCTTCTCGTTGAGCGCGCCGAGCACGCTTCCCGCTATGAGCAGGAGCACCGCGCTGGGCAGCAGCAAAAGCAAATCCTTGAGCGACCACGCCGCCAGCTTCGCCACGTTCGTTTCCCCGGCGTGCTGCATCGCCGAGAATTTCGAAACCGCCAGCCACAACGCCGCTATGAACAGCGGAGCCGCCGCGAAATAGAATATGAAACGGGCGTTCGAAACGGAGAAGCGCGTGTCCGCGGTTTTGCGCAGGACGAAGTCCTCGATTCCCGCGCCCTTTATTATGAGGTACGCCCCGAGCAGCCCCACGAAGATGCGGATGCCCAAGTCGCCCATCAGGAAGTACAGGAGCAGCGCTATGCCGGGTATGCCGAACACGATGCGGGCGAAATGCGGGTCCCTGAGCTTTTCGAGAATCACGAAATACGTCTTTTCGAGCTCCTTCGTCTGCTTTACCGTAACCGTCTTCACGCTGTCGATTTTGATGCGCGACTGAATCAACGGCAAAACGCGCTCGTCGCTCGCGCCGTCGCTCACCAGGACGCAGGCTTCGGGCTTGAAATCATGCGTCACTTTCTCGAGCTGCTTGACGATGTTGGAATCCGCGGCGTATCCGAGCTTCTTGCTGCCCGTCAGCGCGGCGACTTCGACGTCGTTCTCCTTTTTCAGGGAATCCGAAAGGCGCACCGACTCGAAAAGGGTGTTGACGTCCGAATCCTCGGGATCCGCGATGCCGAGCTTCGACGCCGCCTCGAGAACCTTCTTTCTGCCAACGACTGGGCCGCGCACGCGCGCCTTCTGCCCCAAGTCGTCGTCGATGTCCAGCGATATCACGAGCAGGCGCTTTCCGGGCATGAAAGGACTACCGCGCCGCGATATTTAAATAAAAGGGCGGAGTTCGGTTTTGTAATGAAACGCGACATCGCGTTGCTGGCGGTTCTCCTTTTCGGCGCGTTCGCCGGTGCGACGCCGCCGTACGTCAACTGGGTTTCGCAGGTTCCCGCGGACGTGGACACGTTCAACCTCTTCTCCACGAGCGGCTTGAACATCACGTACAACATAACGGACCAGCACGACGTCAATGAAACGTCGCCGACAATATACTACAAGACGAACACCACGACATCGGATTACAGCGGCTACGTCAACGGCACGGGGACAAGCGGGTTCAGCAGCAAACTTTACACGTCGAACGTCACGGAGAACTGGCTGTTCAGGCTTTTCGACAACCAGGTATATCCCGCGAGGTACAACGTGGACGAGATAACGATGGAAACCACGGGGCACGGGAATTTCAGCTTCAACGCAACCGGGCAGAACGGCTGGCTGCTGACGCGACTGTACAACGTTTCCAACTCCGCGCAATACGGCATTTTCGAAACGTATTCCTACAAAATCGCGAACAACGCGCTCCCGCAGCAGTGGTGGTACTGCAACTCCTCGTTCAACGCGACGGCGGACTACCGCGCGCTTGACGTCGAGGGCACCAGCGACCACGTCACCGCGCCCGATACGGATTCGCTCGATATCGGCAACAACGGCTCGATAGAGACCTGGCTCTATCTCAACACCGCCTCCGTGGGCACGGGCATAGTGCACAAGGGAAACCTGAACAGCAACGCGGACGCCGCATATTCCTTCGAAGTCAGGGCGGGAAGGCGGCTGATGATGCGGCTCGAAAAGAACAACACGAACGGCTATTTCGTCCAGTTGAACGGCAACATAGCGATTACGCTCGACACGTGGGCGCACGTCGCGGCGACGTGGAACTCCACGACGGTGACGCTTTACGTGAACGGCGCGCAGGACACCAGCGCGACGTATTCGTTCATCCCGCAGAACAGCTCGGGCGCGCTTTTCATCGGCTCGCGCATCGCCACGACCGATTTCCTCAACGGCAGGCTCGACGAGCTCCTGATATACAACCGCACCCTCAGCGCGGCGGAAATAACCGCGCATCGCAACGCCGGCTTCGGCAGGTATGCGGAAAGCACGGAAAACGGGCTCGTAGCGGGTTATCATTTCGACGAAACCTCGGGCACGGTTGCCTACGACTTTTCCCCATACGGCAACAACGGAACCAAGGTGAACAATCCGGCGGTTGCGCCGGGAAAGGTGATTATGAACCCGGACGCCAGCCCGAACTGCGCGGAGTTCTTCGCAATACCGTACGTCGGCGTCTATCCGGCGACCACGTTCAACCACACCCACACGGTAAACTCCAGCCACCTCATCGCGTCATTTGCGGTGAACACGACTACCGGAACGGTCAGCGGCGTGGGCGTGACGCCGACGAGTTATTTCGCCACGCGCGGCGGGTACGACTGGAACACCACGTACATTCCGACGGACACCAGCAGCGCCAGATACTCGGCGAACAACGGCGGGAACTGGAGCCCGATAATCGGGACGCTCGACGCGCACCTGCACCAGTACGACGGCACGGACACGCTCTACTACTACGTCTGCGCGAAGGACGTTCCCGGGAACGAGAACTGCACCACCGCGACAATGCGCTCCGACCTCCTGGAGAGGGGCAGCATGCCGCCGAGCGCGCCGCACGTGACGAATCCTACGGCGACCACCTACGCGGGAAACGTGGAAATAAACTACACCGCGGCGCTGTCGCCGAACGGATACGCGATAGATTTGTACAACGTAAGCCTCACGTACGAAAACGGCACGTTCCTGCGCACGATAATCTCGAACAATTCGCCCGCGCTTTCATGCGTCTGGAACAGCACGTCCGTCGCGGACGGCAACTACACAGTAACGGTAAGGGCGTGCGACATAAACGCGCTGTGCGCCAACGGGACGTCCAACGTTTTCACCGTGGACAATTCCGTGCCCGTCATCACCGTGGTATCGCCCGCCAACAACAGCCACTTCAACTTCGCGAACATAACGGTGAATTTCTCCGCAACCGACCCCACCACTCCCGTCGAGATGTGGTTCTTCAACGGCACGGAGAACGTCACTTACGACAATGAAACCGAGGCGGAACTAACCGACGGGGAGCACACGTTCGGGTTCTATGCGAGCGACGGCGCAGGAAACCTCGCGTACGCCGAAACCGCGTTCAACGTAACCCTGCCGGTGTTCAGGGGAGGCGGGACGCAGGAGGCGTCCCCTTCGGCGTCGCCGACAGCTTCCGCTACGCCCTATGCGCCGTCAGCCGCGCCTTCCGCGGCGATTCCAACGCCTCCGCCCCAGGCAACGGGTTCCGCGTCGCCCTCGGCAAAGGCCGCTGCCGCATCAACTCCCGCGGAAAAGCCGACAGCCGAAGCATCGCCGACGCTGGAGGGCGCGGCAGTCACGGAACAGGGCAGATGGCAGTGGTGGCTCGCCGTCCTTCCGATTGCCGCTGTAGGAATCGCGTATTACCTTTTCTTCGCGAAAAAAATCGGCGGCGCGCGGTAGCCCCTTGATTTAAATAACGGGAATTCGTTCCCATTTCGGTGATGGACTTGGTGGGAAAAGAGCTGGCTTTGGTTTTCGTTTTGGGCGTCCTGTTGATGGGATGCGCGGGAAGCGCGCCGCAGGCGACCCCGACTCCCGCGGGAGGCGGCGCAACGGTCGCACCGACGGGCGCTCCGACTTCGACCAGCCAGGCAACCGTGCAGGGAGGAAGCTACGCGGGAATGGCTTACGCCGACCTCCTCGCGCTCGGCGTT
>CABMDO010000005.1 GCA_902384935.1 Candidatus Norongarragalina meridionalis | reverse complement strand
CCAGTAGTGCCTGAGCAGCTGCGCCTCCCGGTCGCCAAGATCGGTTTAGGCGAAATCGGACAGACTGGCATGGAACTGCTTCAGCTTTTCCAAATCCTCGGCGTAAAAGCGCGGTCCCCGCAGGGACGGAACCCAACGCAGCTCCCCGCGCCACCACGCCCGAAGCGCAAAACCGAACGGAATGGGCATCGTGTCCCGCACGTGTTCGATGCCCAACGTGCGTTTCTTAGCCCACGCGTAGCCGAAGCGCTCCGCGAGATGGCTCATATTGGAGGAAGCCAGCGCCCTGATCTCACGCGCGGGATAGTGGATTATGACGTTGTGGGGGTCTATTTGCGCCTTACCGGACGGCAGCCAGCCGTACTGCGCCCAGCGAGCCAGGGTGCGCTTCGGCACGTAGAAAATTTCCGCTACGTTCCTGTGAAGAATGCGCGCCTTTTCCCCGCCGAGACGCTCCAGCTGTTCCGACGGGAAGAAGGAGCCTGCGGGGGACGTAACCCAGTCCAGTTCGCCGCGATGGAAACGCCGAAAAACGTCTTCCCGGGAAAGCCCCGAGACTATGTGCGCGAACTCAAACGGCACGAGGGAGTGCTCGTTGAGCAGTTCCGTTTCCCTGCCTTTTATTTTTACCAGGACGGCACTGCGGTTGCGGCGCGCCGCCGCGTTCACTGCATCGGCGTCAGGAACCCACCAGCTTTTCTTGCCGCTGACGACCTTCTTCGCGGGAAACCAGCCCAGCCTGCACCATTCGTTCAGAGTCAGCGGGTTCATGCCGAGTTTCTGCGCTGCCTTTGCGTTCGCGCGATGCGTTTCCGCCATAAGCAGATGTGGGTGGCGAGGAATAAAAATCAGTCGTGCGGCGAATCGGGACTCTACCCGCTCGGGGCCGCTTCGCGGCAGATAGAAAAAATTATCCGCTCCAGGGGGGACTGCCGCCGCAGTCCGCGGCGAGCGCTTGCACCGACGCCGTGCACGACAAAGTGGAACTGCTGCCGGAGCACGGGTAATACGCGCCGTTGGAAGTGTGGTAATAGGCGCGTACGGTGTCTCCGGTGTGATCGCTGTAATAGCACGAGCAGGACTGTATGGAGCACGTGCCCGCCGTAACCCACTGGGAGCACTCGAGGCTCACGCTGCCTCTGGGACCGGAGTATCCCTGGGGCGGACAGTTGGTTCGGCTGTCGATCGGCGGGTCGTCGATTATCACGATGCCGTCGCCCGGCTGTCCGGTGACGATTCCGGCGGTGGGAGTCGCGCTGTTCTGCGGCTGCGCCGTGGCGGAGGCGCTCGGCGACTGTTTCTGGCAGGTGAGCGCGCAGATGTCGCCAGAGCACGCATAGCCGTTCTTGCAATAATAGCATTTGTCCGTTTGGGCGCAGTATCCGCATGTCGTCTCGCCGATTTTTACGGGGCAGGTAATCGTATTGTGATCCGTGCCGGGGCTGGGCGTCGCATAACCGTAATCGCCTCCCGGGGAATTGACTATTGCCGAAATTAGTATCGCGCCCAGCGCCAAGCCGAGCGTTATCCCCAGTATCGTCAACAAGGTGTTCGGACCTTTTGCCGCAGCAGCCGCGGCTCCTGCTTGCTGTGCAGGTTGTGCCGCAGCCTTTGTGCCAGCGAGAGCGGCGCCGCACTCGGGGCAGTGCTTGGGATTCGGCTGGGGAAGTTTGCTTCCGCATTCGGTGCAGTGCTTCACGTACTAGTCAGTCGGACTGACTTTAAAAACGCGATAGCGGAAAGAAAAAAAGAGCGCCTTGGTCGGGATTCGAACCCGAGTCGCCAGCGTGACAGGCTAGCATGCTAACCTCTACACTTTCTTGGCGCACTTGTTTTGGCAAGGGCGCTACCAAGGCTTAGAGGAGCCATTTTACGGGCTCCAAGGCGCAGCCTTCGGCGTTTCCTTGAAATCGCCAAATGGCTTACTACCTTGGCGTTCAACCACTTAAATAAGTTTTTGTTCACATAGACCCAAAAATCGTAATGGTTCGGATATTTCGAAATGTATCCGTCAGCCTGGCCGAACCGCCGCAGGTGCTTGCGAAGTTTTTCAAAAGCGGCCCTGTTCTGGCTGGTTATTTTGAATAGAAGTTCGCGCGTATAACCGTCGCTGCTGTTTCGGATCTGCACGCTACCGTCGCCGTCTATCAGACCGGCGAGATACGCGCCGAAAACATCTTCCGAATCGGTTTCGAATTCGCCCTCGCGAAGCCCGAACCCCGGCTTGTTCAAAACGGAAATTATTTCTCGCGTCGCCTTTTTGGAGCCGTCCCTCGTCCACAAAAGTTCCCAGTGCTGCGAATAGCGAGCGTCCCAGGTGCGGGTTTTGCGCATTATGTGTTTTTTGCCGGTCATTTCGTCGAGAAGTTTCCGCCATTTTCTTGCCATTTCGATGGAACAGGGCGCGACCGCCAAGCGGATTTCGCGTATTTCTCCCGACTTGCGGTAAACGTAACCGTCCGAATGGAGTACTCCGGCGAACCACGCGACGTCGGTTTCCTCCATGATTTCCCTTCGCCGAACGCGTTTAAAAGTCGGGAGAGAGCCGCCTGCCACTGTCTTTTAATAACCGTTTTCCCCAGAGTTATCCGTGGAGAAAAAAAGCGTTTACGCGGAATTCCTCTCAACCGTGCTCAACCCGCACATACTGAGCATGCTGGCGGTGATTCTCCTCGCGCTTTATTCCCCGTACGGCAACGGTTCCCTCGATACGCTCGAGGTGCTCGGGCTCGGCCTGCTCCTGCTTACCGTCGCCCCGTTGTCGGAGACGCTCGGCGACGTGTTCGTCGGAAGAATCCACCTTCCGTTCGACGACAGGGAGGAGCGCAACGAGTTCTACGAGGACTGGGTTTTCTTCTTCGGACTGGCGGTGCTGGCGTTCTGGTTCATGGGAGCGACGACGATGCTCGCCCTTTCTTTGGTATTCGCGGAAACGAACGCCCTGATGTGGTTCATGAACAAGTACTGGACGAAGGTTAGTTTGCATTCCGCGGCGGTTACCGGCTTTACGTCTTCAGTCACAATGGTGCTCGGCTGGGGCTGGTGGTGGGTTTACCTGCTCGTTCTGCCGGTATGGTGGGCGCGGCTCTCGCTGAAGCAGCACGACTGGGCGCAGGTCATAGCGGGCAGCGCGGCGGGATGGGTGTCCGCCTACGTCACCTACGGCTTTTTCTTCGGCAGCGCTTTCTGACGAGAGAGGCAAACGCATTTATTTAGCTCCGGCGTTCCGCCTTCATGGAACTCAAAAAAGCGGTTTCGGAGAAGCGCGCAGTGGTAATCGCGCTTGACCAGGGCATGGAGCACGGGCCGTCGGACTTCAACGACTGGGGCATGGACCCGGCCAACATAGTAAACGCCCTTACGCCGCATGCGGACGGAATAATGATGAACCGCGGAATCGCGGAGATAACCAAGCCCAAATGCTCCCTAGTCGTAAAGCTTACCGGCAAAACCGCCTTGTGTGAACGGCTCATGCAGGCGCCGCTTGCGAGCGTCGAGGACGCCAAGAAGCTGAGGGCTTCGGCGGTTGCCGCCACGGTTTACGTGGGCAGCCCCGAGGAGCAGAACATGATGGCGTTCGCCGGAAGGATGATTACGGAGGCAAAACGCGCAGGATTGTACTCGATGGGATTGATGTATCCGCGCGGCCCTCTTGTGAAGGACAAGCACGACCCCGCCATAGTCGCCTACGCCGCCCGTGCTGGAGCGGAACTCGGATTCGACTGCATAAAGACGCATTACACGGGCTCCAAGGATTCCTTCAGCCGCGTCGTGAAGGCGTGCCCGAAACCCGTGCTCATGGCGGGAGGCGGGAAAACAACCGACGCCGCTTTTCTTACGACGGTGAAAAACGTGATGGAAGCGGGCGCAGCGGGCGTCGTCGTAGGGAGAAACGTATGGCAGCACAAGACGCCGCTGAAGATGCTCGAGGCGGTGAATGAAATCGTGAAGCACGATTCCTCGGCGGGCATAGCGCTCCGATGCCTAAAGTAAGGTTTTTTAAGCACACGCTGGTAATCGGTTCATTCGAGGTGGTTAAGGAATGAAGAGGGGACAAGGTGCATTCGAGTACGTCCTGCTTCTCGCGGGAGTGCTGCTGATAGTCGTGCTCGCAGTCGTGCTTCTCAGGGGAGGAATCTTCCAGAGCGGAGGAAAGGCCGTCGCGATGCT
>CABMDO010000004.1 GCA_902384935.1 Candidatus Norongarragalina meridionalis | reverse complement strand
GTTAAATAAAATTTTGCAATTTATCAAAAAAATTTACGAAATTTTTAAGTTTTGTCCGGCCCGGATCCCGGCTAAATTTAGACTGGCTTCGGCCCGGCCCGGGATCCTGGCTAAATTAAACAGGCTTCGGCCCGGCCCGGCCCGCATCGGCCCGGCCCGGTTGACACCTCTATGATATACCAGTGTTGGCTGTAAATACTTTTAAAAGTATTTAAGTAGGAATATACTGTACTTTCACAAATTCCAAAAGTACTTAAGTACTCTAAGAAAAGCTTATAAATGTACTTAAGAATACTGAATACTGCATAAAAGTATATTGCCAAATACACTACCAATTTACTACGGTACTTACGCACATTCATACCCCTATGTTGCACGGTGGTCCTCGCTCTCTTACGGTTCTCCCCGTCGACTCGCATACATCCACCCTCGAAGTCTAGTTCTCTGTTTTTTGTTTGTTTTCAATAATAAAGATCACTACGTGCTGGGCAACATTGGTGCCGTGTCTCAAACACCGACACAACTTCCACGTCGTCTCTCGTCGTCTTCTTCGTTGTCCTCGAAGTCTTCGTCGACTCGCTGCCACGTCGCCATCTTCGTGAATTCGCGACTCGCGTTCGTCGTCGACACCTGCTATCTCGTTGTCTCGTCGTCATCGCTGACTACTGGTGCTAACGTCGTCGTCTTCGTGTCATCGTCGACGCGCTCCAGCAGTCTCCAGTCACTTCTCGTCGTCCTGCGCGCGCTTCCCTTTCGACTCCCTTTTCCACGTCGTCACGCGCGCTCTTCCCGGCCGACTCGCTTCTCGTCGTCCTGCGCGCGCTTCCCTTCCGACTTGCTTCTCGTCGTCCTGCGCGCGCTTCCCTTCCGACTCGCTTCTCGTCGTCCTGCGCGCGCTTCCCTTCCGACTCGCTTCTCCACGTCGTCACGCGCGCTCTTCCCAGCCGACTCGCTCATCTCGTCGTCCTGCGCGTGCCCCCGTCCGACTCGCTCTTCTCGTTGACTTCCGCGTTCTTCACTCGCTCATTCTGGCCGTACGCCACTGCTCGCGTTCTCGCTGACGCGCAATGGACGCTGCCTCGTCGTCACACTCTACCCGCCCGCTGACCGCCGCCGATGGTCAGGAAATCCCTGTCTCAGAGGAGACCATCCGCCATCCGCTCGGGGCGCTCCGCCGTCCCGATCCGTTCGCCAACCCGCTCGACCCGCGCACACTCTCGTCGATCGCGCGCAACATCGCTGACGCGCGCCCGCCGATCTCAACCGTCGCCTCTTCCGCGGCGTCTTCGTTCGAGTATCTCCAACGCTCGAACCAACATACGCCGGTTCCCAACCAGTCTGCCCCCGGCTCGGCTCGCGCGACTCCTCAACACTTCCTCCAAGTCACGCCGCCTGTTCCTCGTGTTGCTCCAGTCCCTGTCTCGAACCCGCCTCCTGCCGCCGCTGTCCTCGTGAATACCGTTGCGCAACTCGCCGAGCAAGTCGCCGCGCAATCCGCGACACAACTGTCGGCATTCAACCAGCTGCTGATTCGCTTCGACCAGATGCGCGCCATCGCTGACACGTCGTCGCAGGCGCGCCCGTCGCTGTCTCAATCCTCGAATTACTATGACTCTTTGCCAGTGTACAGTACGTCGTCTCAGTCGCTTGCGCCGCGTCCGCCACCGTTGTTCGGCTCGCTTGGCGCGCCACTCTTCTCGCCTCAACACACGACGCAGGCATACCCGAACCCGATCGCGTCTACATTCGCTCCGCCCGTCCCGCGCTCGACGCTCTTCCAGAGACCGCAGTTCGCTCCGTCCGCTGGCCCGTCCGCTGCTCATTTCGCTCCGTCCGCTGTCCCATCCGCTGCTCAGTTCGCTCCGTCCGCTGGCCCGTCCGCTGCTCAGTCTGCTCCGACCCCCGCGGACTGGGAGGACAAAGACACTAGCGTACTCCTGAAGATGTCCAGTCGCCCGCATTTCACGGAGTCGTCCGGTAACAAAATCCGCAATTTCATCGTAGACCTCGAGCTGTACTTGCAGATGTGCTCACGTCCAGTTCATCACTGGGGCTACTTCCTGCTCGCGATGCTCGGCTCCGAGGAATCCGAGAAAGTCAGGCGCTCGCACGGCGTCGACTCAGTCGCTGACTATCCCGCGTTCAAGCTCGGCGTCGAGGCGCTCTTCGGCAAGTACGAGTTCGAGGGCACATACCGCGCGAAGCTGTGCACGCACGTCCAATCGGGCTCCGAGACCGTCGCTGCGTACGCTGCGCGCACAACCGATGTCTGTTCGAAGGCATACCCCAACTACCCGACGGAGATTCAACTTTCGATGGCCGTCGACCACTTCGTTCGCGGACTACTCGATGCCACGACGCGCGACTTCATCAATCACGACCGCGCGCTCCGCGAGCCTACGTGGCAACAGGTCGTGCACATGGCGCAGGCGTGCGAGGCGTCACACCTTTCGAATTCAAATCGCAATATGGCCGCTGCTGCGACTCCAAAGGTCGCCACTCCCTCCGACTCGAACACGTGCGCACTCGCTGAGCAGTCACGCCACCGAAAGCCGCGCGCTCCCATCGCTGATAAGAGTGCGAACGAAGGGCGTGATAAACAGGACTCGCACAATTCCCGGAAACAGCAATTCACCGAAGGGCAAACGCACTTGAACGATGCCAAGAACTCGCCCACACCGCAGCCGAACGCGAGCACTCTTGCGACATCGGGTGCACCACCGCCGTACTCGAAGAACGTGACTCCTGACCTTTCGACCCGCGCGCCCTCTGACCCCGCCACGCGTTTCAAGTCCAAACCGCGTACTCCAATCTGCTTTCGATGTGGCAAGCCCGGACATC
>CABMDO010000003.1 GCA_902384935.1 Candidatus Norongarragalina meridionalis | reverse complement strand
TGGCACTCCATGTAGAGCGAGTGGCTGCCTGCGGAAAGCGAGGTGAGCGTGAGCGAGTAATTCACGTCGGGAAGGAACGGCTTCGGCGCGCCTATGCGGTTGCCGTCTATGACGTAGGAGCAGTTGTACTGCGGGTATCCGCCGCATATCGACGCGAGCGTGTTGACGTCGTAGCTGCAGAGCGTCTTTCCGTTCGTCGGATCCCAAATTATCGGCTTGTCCGGCGTGAAAACGGTGAAGTGCTTCGCGGACGACTGGAACCACGAACCGAGCGTCTGTCCGTAGCTCGCGCGGCATTTGACGTACATCTCGTAGTTGCCCGCGTTCTTGATAGTCAGCGAACCGCTTACCGCGGAATTCGACGGGAACATCAGCGAAGGCTGGTTGGAAACCAGCGGCGTTTCCACGCCGTTGAGCACGCCGACGCATTCATACGTAGGAGAAGAGCCGATTATGCTGAACAGCCAAGGAACGTTCTGCGAGCAGAAAGTCGCGCCTTCCTGCGGCAGCTTGAGCGTTACGGATTCGGGCTTCACCTCGAACTGCACGGAGAACGGTATCTCGCCGCTGTCGAGAACGAAGGGCGCAAGATCCGCGGCAGAAGAGGAGTCCTTGCCCTTCACGCAAGAAACGGAAACCTTGTGCGAACCGGGCGCAACCTGAAGGGAAGCGGTAACCGGCTGCCCGAAAACCGCGTTGCCTGTTTTGACAGGCGCGCCGCCGTCGAGCACGTACGCGCATGCGAAATCGCTAGGACCGGGCGATGCGGTGGGCGTCGGAGACGGGGGATTCGACGTAGCCTGCGGCGTGCCCGAAGGCGTCGCAATGCCGCCCATAGTGCACGCGCCGTTGCTGCACACCTTTCCGTCAGTTGCGCAATCATGTACGAACGAGCAGACGTGTTCGGCTACTGCAAAGGAAGCCGATTTTGAACCAGCCATGCCAGCGCCGCTGCAGCAGTCCCATTCGACTAGATATGTGGAGTTGATGCATGCGTCGGGATAAACGAAAAATTCGGTCATTAGCGGAAACGTCGCGGTAACGTTGCCCTGAACCGCGTAGTTCCTGTCGTTGTTGACGCCGTCAGTGTCGTCGCACGTGCCCGTAGGCGTCCAACTGCCACCGCCGCCTCCAGTCGGGCAAGCGTAGCAGTGGCCCGCGTTTTGATTGTAATTGCACGTCCACGGATCTTGCCCCGATAGTCCGCACGGTCCGAAGCAGTTCGCCGGCGGATTTGTCGGGCTGTTGCACGTCTCGATGCAATTTCCGTAAACCATGTTGCACTGTATCAGAAGATTGCCGCACGTCCCGGAACAACCCACGTAGGTGGCGAAGCTCGCCTTAAGCGGTCCCGCCTGCGAAACGCTTCCACCCGTCGGGACTGCAGTAGCGCTCGGGTTCGCCGTCGGCGTGGGCGTCGCCTGCTCCGCTGCCTTCGTAATGCCGAACGTGAGCGACACGGGCGTCTTCGAGTAAACGTAATCCTTTATCGGCGAGGAAACCGCGAGGCAGTACGTGATGCCGCCGGTAACGGTGACGGAATAAATCTCAAGAACCGCGGAAGGATTCTGCCCCACGGGCGCCAATATGGAAACGAGCTTGATTTTCTTGCCGCTGGTCAGGTCGATGCTTTCGTTCGCGCCTATCATCGCGCTCGTGGTTACAACGCCGGTTGCCTTGTCGGAAATCGTGACCTTCGCCTTGGAACCGCTGACATCCTCGACTGCCACGAGCTGCGTATCGACTGTCTTGAACGAGCCGACCGCTATAGTGAGCGAAGTCTTGTCAGGGGACGGCGTTTCGGTGCCGCCTATTGTCTTGCACACGCGCACCGGCTTCAACGGCGCGGAAAGGCATGCCCCGTCGTTGCATCCGTTCGGGCAGACGTGCGTCTCCTTCACGCATGCGGATTCCTTGCAATAGAACTCGTTGAGCGTGTCCGCGGTTGCCGCATCGGCAGTGCAGTAGTCCTCGCCGCTTACCGCGCCGCTCGCGTCGGACGAAGTACACGTGCCCTTTACGGGGTAGTTGATTCCGCCGTCGGTATCGGTGCAAGCAGAAGTGCCGCCGATTACGTCGAAAGACGCGTTGACCGAGGCGCTCCACGTGTTCACGATGCCGAGCATCGCCTTAGAGCATGAAACCGAAATCTTGTGATTGCCGAGCGAGAGCGCGGGCGAGGTTATCGTGCGCTTGTAGGGAGTCGAGGAGGAAACGCCCGCAGGAAGCTGGAATGCGGCGAGGCTGCGTCCGTCGATGCTGGGGCGGCAATCCACCGTGCCCAGGGCGTCTGGCGCCGGCGAATTGAACGCGAAGAATTCCGCCTGAACGGAAGAGCCGTACGCAATCGTCGGCGAAACCGAAATCAACAGGTCCGCCGCGGACACTGACAGCGCGAAAACTGCGACGAAAAGCACAATGCTGGACAGACGCATCGACATCAAATCAGCCTCCAATTCTCCCTCTTAAAAAGCACACGCTACTATAACGCCTCGTGCGCCTTAAAAACGTTCCTTTTATTAAACGGGAAAACGCAAATTATAGCATGGCGGACAGGCGGCAAATCATGGGCGCGTACGCTCGCGGCAGACCGTTGTTTCCTAAAAATACCGGCCAAAAATCAAAGGAGTCGCTGGCGGGAGCGGTAGTCAAAAGCGTGGGTTACGAAGTCAAGCGCGCCGTAATAGACCCCGTAGGATGGGCTGTTTTTACCGGACTCAACCAGGTTCCGTTCCTGCCCAGCAGGACCGCCGAAGCGGTAGTCAAGGGAATCCATCCGAATTTTCCGATACCGATGAGCGAACGCGAAGAAGGAATGATGAGGGCGATGGCGGTGCGCAACGCGCCGCATCCGACGATGAACGTGGCGCGCGCGAACGAAGCGCAACTCGCGCAGATGGCGCAGCGCTTCGCGGAGAAAAGGGCGGGCGCGCTCGCAGCGGTTCGCGTCGCAAGCATGCAGAGAAGGCCGCCGATTATTCCGCGCAGACCCGGCGCACTGTTTTTAAGGCGGGCGGCGTAATCGCTGCATGGACATTTTCAAGAGCATAGGAAAGGCGTGGGCTTACGCGTTCAGCATCGGCAGGATGCTGCCGTTTCTTTACGTTTACACGGGATTCATCGTCGGGCTCGGGCTGCTCGCGATAATCGGATTCGGCACGTACGAGGGCGTGCTGATGAGGGGAGAACCGCTGAACACTCTCGCGGGCACCGCGTTATGGGTGATTCCGCTCCTCGTCCTGCTTCTGATAGCGCTCGGCGTCGGCGGATTGTGGGCTACTGCGAAGGTGGCTCTCGGTTCGCAGGGAAGGAAAAGGGAATCCGCTACGAAGCCGCTTCCCCGCATGATAGCGGTATGGCTGGTAACGCTGGTCGTGAGCATCGTAGTGGCGGGGATATCGAGCCTGTTCCCGATGAGATCTTTGGTGAACTTCCTGCTGACACTGCTTACCGCTTCGGCGCTCCTGTTCGCGCTTTACTACGTGATTCTCAGGAAAAAGGAAGCGGTAAAGGCAATCGGCGCGTCGCTTGACCTTTTCTCGAAGAAGCCGTTCGAGGTGCTGCTCGCCTATGTCGCGGGCGGGTTGGTTGCGATACTCGCGATTGTCACGAGCGCAATCCCGCTCGTCATAGCCGCCATCGGCATATCGGGCGCTGCCGGCGGCTACCTCATGTGGGTGGCGCTCGTCATCGGCGCGCTGCTGGTGTTCCTGGTCGGGATATCATTCGTCGGAACGTTCAGCGCGGCGTTCTTCGCGAACGTGCTTGCCGAGCTGGACAAAAGGCGCTATTGAACCGTCTTGAAGCGAAGCTTCTTCAGCATGGCGTCTATCTTGGCGCGGTTCTCCAGGTAAAAGTTCTTCTTTATGATGATGCGCGAGTCCTGCACTATTAAAATCTTGTCGGACGTCCCCGCGGGATAATAGGCTATCAGATGGGTGCCGTCGTGGAACTCGTTCCAATCCATGGACGCCACGAAGTCCCCCTTCTTCGAACTGTGGGTTATGAACATCCGGGGGTCCGTGACTTCGACTGGTTTGAGTGAAATTCCCGGAAACACTTCGCGCAAACGCGCGGCCAGATGGTTCAGCTCCAGCGGACGCTTGAACGATATTACGCGATGGGCTCCTTCGTATCTCGAGACTGGCATGCTAACCCTTCTTGAGCTCCTTCTTCAGCTCGTCGAGAAGCTCCTTCACCTGGTCGATGGTCGCGAAGGAAAGCGGATTCACGGTGTCGAGGACGTACTTCAGCTCCTGAACTTCCGCCTTGGTGGCGAACTTCTTGGAGAGTTCCTCCTCGAGCTCGTCCTTGACTGTCGAATCGCCGCCCCCTCCGCCCTTTTCCTCGATGTGCTTGAGCTTCTCGTTGTGGGCGACGATGGTGCGCCCGATAACCTCCTCGTTCTTCTCGACGGTGTTTATCTTCTGGACAATAAGGTCAATCTTCGTCTCGACGGAGCGGACGTCCGCCTGCAGCGCGATCAAGTCCTTTCCCTTCTGCTGTTCAACCATCGCAATCGCCTCACGTATTTAAGTGACGTATTATTAATATTACCATGAAAGCGTTCCTGCTCGACATAGACTACGTGATGCGCAAGAACAGGAGCGGCGTGCGGCTGCTCCTGAAAACGCCGACGGGGAAGACGACGCGCGCCTACGACTATTCGTTCGAACCGTATTTTCTGGTGGATGCCGACGAGAAGAAAACAGACGCACTGAAAAAGATAGCGGGAGTGAAGCGCGTCGAGACAACCGAGCGCTCGGGCAGAAAATTCCTCAAGGTCGTCTGCACGCACCCGTCGGAGGTGCCCATGGCGGCTTCCGCCGCGTCGATGCACGGCAAGACGTACGAGAACGCGATTCAATACGTGAGGCGCTACCTCATAGACAGGAAAATCGTGCCGTGCGCGCCGCTCGAGGTCGAGGCTGACGAGGAAGGCGCCGTGACGCTGCTTAGGCCGCTTGAAGGGCACGACGAAATGCCCTCGCTGCGCATGGCGTCCTTCGACATCGAAACGTACAACCCTACGGGAATCCCCGACGCGAAGAAGGACCCATGCATAATGATAGGGTGCTCCGCGTCCAAGGACGTGCTGTTCACGACTAAAAAATACCCGTTCGATTTCGTAAAGACGGTTGCGACTGAAAAGGAAATGCTGGAAGCGTTTTCCTCATTCATACGCGAGGAGCGCACCGACGTTCTCTGCACGTACAACGGCGACGAGTTCGATTTGCCGTACCTCGCGGAAAGGGCGAAGCAGACGAAGGCGCAACTGCGCCTCGGCAGGACAAAGGCGATGCCGTTCTTCAAGCGCCTGGGATTGCGCAACACAAGCCGCCTGAACGGACGCGTGCATTTCGACGTGTTCAACGTGGTTTCGTTCATGAGCACCATCGGAGCGCTGCGGTTGCCGAGGCTCTCGCTGGACATGGTTTACGAGGAAGTGCTCGGAAAAAAGATTGAGGACATCGCGAAGCTGGAGATATGGAAGGCGTGGGACCGCGGGGATGCGCATCTTGCGAAATACTGCCGCAGCGACGCGGTTTCCTGCCTTGAACTGGCGAAGCACTTCCTTCCTCTTGAAATAGAGCTCGCGCGCGTTTCCGGCACGACGCTGCACGACGCGTCGCGCGCTACGACCGGGCAACTCGTGGAAAGCCTGCTGATGCGGCGCGCCGCGGAAAGGGGCGAACTGATTCCGAACAAGCCCGAACAGGCGGAGGCTGAAGCGCGGCAGGCCGCGCCCATACAGGGCGCTTTCGTCAAGATCCCGGAACCCGGAATTTACGAGAACATCGCAGTGTTCGATTTCCGCTCGCTGTACCCGTCCATAATAATATCGCACAACGTCGACCCGGAAACAATAGGGTGCGCCGAAGGCGAAGACGCGTTCGTTTCCCCACTCGGGCACAGGTTCTGCAAAAATAGGAAGGGATTGATTCCGTCGGTGCTCAGCGAGGTTCTCGAAGCGCGTTTCGCCGCGAAGAAGGCGATGAAAACCGCGGAAGGGGACGCGCGCTCCCAGCTCGACGCCCGCCAATGGGCGCTGAAAATCGTCGCGAACTCGTTCTACGGATATCTGCTGTACGCGCGTTCGCGCTGGTATTCGCGCGAATGCGGCGAAAGCGTCACCGCGTGGGGAAGGCACTACATACAGGAGACGATGCGGAAGGCGGAGGAAGCCGGATTCAAGGTCCTGTACGGGGATACCGATTCCATCATGCTGCAGTACACCGACGAGAAAAAAGTCATGGAGTTCCAGAAGGCGATAAACGCGGAGCTTCCCGAAAAGATGGAGCTCGAACTCGAGGACATATACCCCCGCGGCATATTCGTCGCGAAGAAGCAGGGCGAAAAGGGGGCGAAGAAGAAGTACGCGCTCATCAATCGGGACGGAAAAATCAAAATCAGGGGATTCGAGCTCGTGCGCCGCGACTGGTCGCGCGTCGCAAGGCGCACGCAGAAGGACGTGCTGGAAATCCTGCTGAAAGAGGGAGACGTGAAGAAGGCGGTGGCGCTCGTTCGGAAAGTCGTGGAGGATTTGCGGGCGGGCGTTACCCCGATGGAGGACCTGGTCATCCACACCCAGTTGCGCAAGAAGAACTACGAGGTGAAAAGCCCCGAACTCGGCGCCGTCGAGAAAGCTCGGAAGGCGGGCGTCAGGGTTCCCGACAACTCGCTCGTATCCTACGTAATCACCAAAACGGGAAAGACGATTTCCGAGAAGGCGGAGATGGCGGAAACCGCCAAGGATTACGACGCCGACTATTACGTGAACAACCAGGTGCTCCCCGCGGTGCTGAAAATCCTCGGCGCGTTCGGCTACGACGAGGACGGCATCAAACTCGGCGGCAGGCAGAAGGGTTTGGGCAGCTGGTAGGCGCACCGAACGAATAATACGCAACCTTTTTATCCCTCGGCGGAGTAATCGGCAGCATGAATCGCGTTCCTTCAGGAATTCCGGGTTTGGACGAACTTATCGAGGGCGGATTCCCGGAATCCTCCAGCATCCTCGTCTCGGGCGGCGCGGGCACCGGAAAGAGCATCATGTGCATGCAGTACCTCTACGACGGGGCGAAGAACCACCAGCAGCCCGGCGTCTACGTAACACTCGAGGAAGGGCCCCATAATTTGTGGTGGAATACGCAACGCTTTAAGTGGGATTTGCTTCCGCTGGAGCAGCAGAACATGCTGCGCATATACAAGTTCGAGCCGACCGCGGAGATGAAGGACAACCTCGAGGAGCAGACGCGGAAAATCGTCGACAAGGCGAAGGCGGTTAACGCCAAGCGCATGGTTATCGATTCCGTGACCGCGTTTTCCTTTTGGATAGAGGAGCCCGCGAAACTGCGTTACGCGATGTACCTGCTTATCGAGGAACTGCGCAAGATAAACTGCACCACGCTCCTTACGTGCGAAACAATCGGCGGAAAGAACGACCTCAGCCGCTTCGGCGTCGAGGAGTTCCTCGTCGACGGCATCCTGCAGGTGCATTTCACGCCGCACAACCGCGCCATATGGGTGCGGAAAATGCGCGGCACGAAGCACGACACCCGAGTTCATCCGCTGAACATCACGGACATGGGCATGACGGTTGATCCGAAGCAGGAAATAATGTGGGAAGCCATTACCTAGAAAGGTAAAGAGGTGGGGAATAATGAGGCAGAAAGCATCAGCCGAACTGCTCGCGCTGCTCAACAAGGGCATCGCCAGCGAGATGCAGGTCGCCATACAATACATGTGGCAGCACGTGGAATGGAGCGGCGTCAAAGGCTACGCGGCGCACGACGCGTTCAAGGACATAGCCATCGAGGAGATGAAGCATGCCGAATCCATCGCCGAGCGCCTTTTCTATCTCGGCGGGACGCCCACCACCAAGCCGGAGCCCATATTCGTGGGCAAGGATCTCCGCGGAATGATAGACCAGGACAGGAAGGACGAGGAGAACGCGATAACGCTTTACAAGAAAATCATAATCCTCGCGCTGAAGGAAGGGGACGAGACGACCGCGAACCTGTTCAGGGGAATCCTCTCCGACGAGGAGGACCACCACGACACGTTCACGAGCCTTCTCGAACAGGTTTAGCTGAAGACGCTTTTCCTGTAGAACCAGAGCACCGCTCCGCCCATCAGGATGCATGCCGCCGCAACACCGAAGGAGGCGGGCAAGCC
Organism: Candidatus Norongarragalina meridionalis; assembly: GCA_902384935.1. Classification (GTDB taxonomy): domain Archaea; phylum Micrarchaeota; class Micrarchaeia; order Norongarragalinales; family Norongarragalinaceae; genus Norongarragalina; species Norongarragalina meridionalis. The sequence continues at coordinate 3,113 of CABMDO010000003.1, read as the reverse complement.
GAACTGTTGTGCGATTAACCCGCTCAGCCACGCGCCTATTGCCCCGCCTATTGTCGTCACGGTGAGATACAGTCCCTGCAACCCGCCGATGCGCTCGTGCTTGCCTATGCGCGAAAGCGTATAGAGCACGAACACGGACACGAAGGCGTCGCCCACCTCGTGCATCCAGCGCGCGCCGAGCGCCGTCCAGAAATCGTTCGCCAAGCCGAATGCGAAAAAGCCGAATGCCGAAACCAGCAGCGCCGCCATGAACATCCTGGGCCCGCGGATGCGCGTGTCCAGCTTCCCGCCGAAGAAGAAATTGAAAGCTCCGTACCACAGGACGGTGAGCGCGAAGAAAACCGACGCAACCATTATGTTTCCGCCGAGGAATTCGCTCACGTGCGCCGACATGGTGGACGCCTCGGTGCCCCAGTGGTAGGAAACGAGAAGCATCATCAGGAACACGGGAAAGATGCGCGGGTCCTTGAACGCGGACAAATAGGATTTGCCGAACACGGAAATCTTCGCGTCGTGAAGAGTGGCGGCGTATATGAAAACGGGAATAGTCGCCAACGCAAACCCGCGCAGCCCCCAGGCGTAGCCGAACGAGGAGAACAGCCAACCGCCGAACAGAAGTCCCAACGCCATCCCTATCAGGCGGATGAACTCTATCATGCCCACCTGGCGCCCGCGGTTTTTCTTGGAAACGGTTTTGTAGGCGAGAGCGAACCCCGTGTTCGCCGCGAGCGTCGCCGCAGCTCCGCCGAGGAACATAACGATTGCGGTTTCCCAGAACCCGGTCGTCTGCGCGAGAACGGCGAAGAACAGCGCGACGCCCGCGAAGCCTATGAAGAACAGTTTTTTCGGCGAACGCAAGTCCGACAGGAACCCGAAAGGTCCCGCGAACACGAGCGACGATATCGTGTTGATGGCGATGAGCGCGCCCATCTCCGCTAAGGTGAAACCCGCGTTCAACAGCACGAAAGGCAGGAGGTAAAAGCTCCAGCTGAACACGAACGCGAACCCGAAGCGAAGGAGCGCGGCTCGGATTACCGGTAAATCTTGCATGAGAACGTGCCTATTTCAGGTAGATGTCGCCGAGCGACTTCGTCCAGATGCGGAAGTCCTCGGTTTTCGCGTCGTCGCGGGTTTTGACGAACTGGTCTATTTTCGCGTCGAGCATGTCGGCGTGGAACACGAGCGAAGCCTCTGGGAACTGCGGCTCCTTGGGCGCGCCGTATTCGAGCTGCCCGTGGTGCGAGAGGACGCAATGCACCATCTTCATCTTCAGCACTTCCGGAAAGCCGGCAATCGCCTTGATTTTCTCGGAAACCATCTCGGCGCCCATGGTAATGTGCCCGCAGAGCATTCCCTCTTCCGTCTGGCGGATGTTCGTCGTAACGGAAAACTCCCGCGTCTTGCCTACGTCGTGGAGAAGCGCCGCGGTTGTGACGAGTTCCCGGTCTATCGACGGGTAGATGTCGCATGCGGTCATGCAAATGCGATAAACGTGCAGCGAGTGCTCCATCAGCCCCCCGACCCACGCGTGATGATAGTAAATCGCGCCCGGCGAATTGCAGAACTCGTCGAGAAACTTCTTGTCCCCGAAGAACGAGTCCAGGAGCTTGCGCAGGAACGGGTTTTGAACGGAGCGCACCGCTTCCAGCAGTTCGGTTCTCATCTCCGCGATTTCCCGCTTGCTGATGGGCACGAAATCCGCGGTGTCGAACTCCCCGACGCGTTCGATGGAGCCGCGCTGGGGGTCGATGTCCAGCTTCTGCTTCCCGTCGAAGTCGCCGACAGTTGCGGAAACGCGCACGACGTCGCCTTCCTTGAACGAGCCGAAGACGCGCTCTACGGCGGCTTTATCGGCGCCTCCCCAGAAATTGCATTCGATCTCGCCGGTCTTGTCGGACAAACCTACGACGAAACGCCAGCCCTTCTTGTACTCGGTAACCGGACGCTTGTACTTGACGGAAAAGAGCGACGACGCCGTTCCGCCCATGGACAAATCCGAAACGAATTGCTTCAAAAAATCACCATTTCTGCTTGAAAAACAGCGTCGAAACGCTTCCGACGGGCGTCGCGCCTATGCCCGCACGGCCGCTGCTCACCTGAATCGTCTTGTTTTTCTTTAAGAGGAATATTTGCCCTTTCTTGATGTCGATTGTCTTGCCGTTCTGCAGATGAAGCTTGACGTCGCCCCTGGGATACAGGTTGACGTCGCCGTTCCAAGGAGTAAGCGTCAGCAGATTCTCGCCAAGCGAGTATTTCAGTTGCACGTAGTCTATGGGCGTCAACTTCTTGGAAGGTTCGCCTGAGCGCACCACGAGCGTTTTTGCGCCCTTGCTGTGAATAGGCGCGGTTACGGAAGATTTCCTTACGCCGAGAACCTCGTGCACTATGTTCCATTCGCGCGACATTTCGCGCCTTGCCGCCCGAGCCGCAGTAGGCATTCGCTCACCCCGAAGCAATAAGGCGCGCCGATTATTTAAACGGGACGGCGCGTCGTTTCCAGTCGCGTCAGCGGTCGTGCCTGCGGCGAGTGCGGCTCATGCGGCGGCGCAGGTCTTCAATCGCCAAATCACGCGGGCTCGCCACGGAATCCGGACCGAAGAAAGCCGCCATCGCGAACTTCTTGCTCTTTGCCAAGACAGGGCGTATTACGAGCCTGAAGTCGCCCTTTTTAGGAACCAGCTCATTCCCTCGGCGGCGATTTCCAGCGTCTTGGCGGCTGGCAAATCTCCATACGTCAGCTTCGACGCGTGATTTCCCTCGAGAATTATCTCGTTTCCGGCGTGTTTGATGCTCACGTTGATGCCCTCGAGCTCTTTGGCAATGATGCCCGAGAGAAGAAATGAGCGCGTGTGCGGGATTATGCCCAACGAACGCGTGAGCGTAATCGGCTTGCCGCGGTAGAGCGACGGCGTAACAAGGTTTACTTCGAGAGGGAGGGGCTCTTTCCCCTTCTTCGACTCGGGAAACACGGTGGGTTTCATAACAATATCCTGCCGCCGAGGATTTAAAAGCTGAGGAGTATAGAATTCCTCGGGGATTTTTTTAGGAAAGTTCCGCAACTACAGCTGCTGTTCGTCGAGGCGCTCGTTTCCGCGAAGACCTACTACATTCCC
>CABMDO010000002.1 GCA_902384935.1 Candidatus Norongarragalina meridionalis | reverse complement strand
CGACCGGGAGGCGCAGCTGCTCAGGCACTACTGGGCCGATGCGGATAGAATGAGCGCCGACGAGCTTGGCCGCGCGGTGCAGTTCCTGAACGGCGTTTTTCTGGAGCGCGTGTACGAGCGCATGAGCGAGGAGAGCAGGCTGGCGAAGATATATCCGGAACACGAAGCCCGCGCGCAGAACCTGGGGCTGTTGGCGAAAAACGCGAGCGAGTTCGCGGACTTCCTCGCAGACGTGCTGGAAAAGAAGAAACGATAAGCATGTGCCGCCTTCTCGCACAGGTTTCCCTCAAGCCCGATAGCGCCTCGCGCTGGTTCTTCGACGCTCCGACGCCTTTCAAAAGCTTCGAGAAGGAGCACGGCGACGGTTGGGGCGTAGGGTGGCACGCCGATGGAAAGGCGCGTGTGGAAAAACAAGGAAGGAGCGATTGCGCGACTTATGATTTTTCCGCGGTCCGCAAAGCCCGCTCCAACATCGTTCTCTCCCACTTCAGAAAAGCGACAAGCGGCGTCCATTCCTCCAAAAACGCCCATCCGTTCGTTGAAAACAATTTTCTTTTCGCGCACAACGGCACCATCGCGTGGAATGACGCGGTGAAGAAGTCGGATTCGCGCGTTTATTTCGACAAAGTCCTCGCGCGGTTCGCGGATTGCGGCGACGTTTCGGAAGCGGTTTGTGAAACCGTGAAGGAAGCGCGCCCCTTCTGCAAAAGCGCGATGAACTTCGTCCTTTCGGACGGCGAACGGCTGTACGCGTTCTGCGACTGGGTTGCCGTCGCGAAGAGCAAGCCCGCGGACTTCTACCGCATGCATTTCCTAGTGCGCGAGGACGAGCACGTCGCGTTGTGCTCGGAGCCGCTATCATCTGAAAAATGGGAGCCGATGGAGCGGGGCGAGCTTCTCATAGTCGGAAAGAACCTCGAGGCGGAGCGGCTGAGAATTTAGGCGGATTCCCTCTTTTACCGCGGCTTCAGATATCCCCATTTTTCGAGAGCCTGCGCGAGTTCGACGTGGGTTTTCGCGTATTCGTCAAGAGCGGTTCCTTCCATAGTTGCTTCAATCGCCTGCATCGTCGCTTTCGCTCCCGCCCGCGTTCCGCGCGGATGCCCGTGGATTCCGCCGCTTACGAGTATGGCGCAGTCGTTGCCGTATAAGCGCATGACATCGGGAACCAGCCCCGGATGAAGTCCGCCGGAGGCGACCGGGAGTGCGGGTTTTATGCTTCCCCATTCCTGTGCGAGTATGTCATTCCCGTCTGCGCGGACGCTGCCCTCGCGCAGGCAGTCCGCGATGTGCATGATGTCGCGCCTTTTTCCTTCCAGTTTCCCCACGGCTGTTCCCGTGTGGATTTCGTCGACTCCGACCAGGCGCATGAGCTTCGCCAGAAAAAGCATCGTCATGCCATGCCGGGGGTTGCGCGTGAACGCGGCGTGCATCGCGCGGTGCGCGTGAATCGCCATTCCGTAATCTCCGAGTGTCTCGCGCATCGTCTGCACCGAAGCCGTGCCCGCGACTACGACGTCGATCATCGCGTATTTCCAGCCGTTGTCGTGCAGCAGTTTCGCACGCCGTTTCATCTCCTCGGTTTCCGCGGTTATATTGATGAGCGCGTCCTTTTTTTCGCCTGTTTCCCGTTCCGCCCTGTCGCGCGCCTTTGTCATGTATTTGACGCGGTCGTTGAAGCGGTTGAACGGTTGCGACGAAAGGTTCTCGTCGTCTTTAACCAAGTCGAAGCCGCCCATCCACGTCTCGAACCCGATGTCCGCGTGCTCCTTGGCGGAGAAACCCACCTTGGGTTTTGGAACCGCGCCGGTAATGGGGCGTTTAGGGACGCGCAGCGCGCGGCGGATTCCCGCGATGCCCTGCCCCGGGCCCGGGAAACCCGCGACGTATTTTTTAGGGAACGAGATGTCCACCAGCCTCAAATTCTTCAGCGCCTTCATGCCGAATATGTTGCCCGCCGCACCGCTGAGCAATTGCGCAGCGTTGCCTTCCTCCCACAAATCAAGGGGATAGGCGACTTTCACGTAGTTGCCGCGTATGTCGTATGCGGTTGCCATGAGCTTTTTCATGCGGGGAGGCATGCGAAAGAGGGTGGTCCATGTCCCGGTTGAGCTTTCCGAGGCGATTCTGCCGGCCGCCTCCTTCGGGCTGACGCCTTGCGCGGGCTCGAAATAAAACAGCGCGACGAGTTCGTCCTGCTTCGGCTTGTAACCGTCGTCCACGAATTCCGAATACCATTCGATTTTCATGGAGCGATTACCCTTTTCGGCTTTAAAACCGTGAGCGTTGCGCAACAATAAAAAGGCGGGCGCGGAATAACCGTAGTATGGTTTTCTGCCTCTTCGCGGTGGCGATATTCGCGGTGCTCGGCCTGTTCTCGGCGAAGTACCGCGCCTACGCGTCGGAGGCGTGGAGCTGCGCGTTCAAGACGATGACGCTGCGCAAATGCGACACAGGCTTCGACGAGAAGATGAAGTCCAAAATCGTCGCGAAAATACTTCCGTATTCCGCCGCGACGGCGCGCTTCGTGCACGAGCAGTTCGTAGCGATTTCGTGGATACTCGTCGCCTCGACGCTTGTGAGCGGCATCATGGTTGCGCAGGCGGCTTACAACACCTACGCGTACGGAAACTGCAACGGACCCGACGCTACGGAAGCATGCATTTTCAATCCAGCAGGCACCGGCTTTTCGGCGTGCGGCGTTTCCACTACCGGGAAAAGCCTGAATTACCCGCCGTCGCTCGAAGGGCATTCCCTCGGAACAAAGACGGGACTGGCGGTAGTTGAATTCGGCTGCTTCACGTGCCCGTACACGAAGAAGACGGAGCCCGTCGTGAAACAGATGCTCGCGGAATACGGCGACAGGATTTACTTCGTGTTCAAGTCCTTCCCCGCCTCGCACCAGCACGACTGGGATTCAGCCGAAGCCGCCGAGTGCGCCGCGGAACAGAACCGCTACTGGGATTACCACGACGCGATTTTCGCGGGACAGACCGAGGTGCGCGCGAACGGCACCGCGGCGCTGCAGGAAATCGCGCAGAATCTCGGTTTGAATACGGCGCAGTTTTCGCAGTGCATGTCGTCGCACAAATACCTCGCAGTCGTGAACGAATCCTATACCGAGGGGCTCATTTCGAAGATTTACGGCACGCCGACGTTCTTCATAGGCAACGAAACGTTCGTCGGGTACAAGGATTACGGCGTGCTGAAGGACGCGATAGAGCGGGAGCTGAAAAAATGATTTCAGAGAAAATCCGCGACGATTTCCCGATTTTCAAGAAGCGGAAGTTCATCTACTTCGACAACGCCTGCACCACGCTGAAGCCGCAGTGCGTCATCGATGCGGTGGTGCGCTATTATTCCGAGTATTCGGGTTGCGCGGGCAGGAGCATGCACAGACTCGGGAAGGAAGCGGAAGCCGCGTTCGAGAAAAGCCGCGAGGAAATCGCAGGATTCGTGGGCGCGAAGAAGGAGGAAGTAGTATTCACGAAGAACTGCAGCGAGGCGCTGAACCTTGTTGCGCATTCGCTGGATTTCTCGAAGAAACGCGGCGTAGTCACGTCGGTTCTGGAGCATCACTCGGCGTTCCTTCCCTTTCAAGCGCTCGCGCAGTCGGGAAAAATCAAGCTCGAAGTGGTTTATCCGGAAAAAGAAACCGGGCTTTTCGATGCGGACGCGTGGGTTAAAAAGATGTCGCGCGACACGCGCCTCGTAGTCATCCACCACACGAACAATACCTTCGGCACGCAGCCTCCTCTCAAGGAAATAATCGGTGCGGCGCACGATTCCGGCGCGCTCGTCCTGCTCGACGCCGCCCAGGGCGTTCCGCATTCGGAAATCAATTTCAAGAAACTCGGCGCCGACTTCATGGCGTTCTCGGGGCACAAGATGCTCGGGCCTACGGGCATAGGATGCCTTGTCGGACGCTCGTCCCTGCTCGAAGAAATGCCTCCCTTCCTCGTAGGCGGGGAAACAATCGAGAGCGTCTCTCTCGAGAAAACGGTTTACGCGAAGCCGCCGCACAAGTTTGAGGCGGGCATCCAGAACTACGCGGGAGCGATAGGCTTGGCGGAGGCGTGCCGCTATCTGCGGAAGCAGGGCATGCAGGACGTCGAGAAGCACGAGAAGGAAATGTTCGCGTACGCGCTCCAGAAAACCGAGGGCATTCCGCATCTGGACGTTTACGGCACTCGCGACGCTTCCAAGCGCTCCGGCATCTTTTTGTTCAATATCCGCGGCGTTTCGCCGCACCAGGTCGCGATAATGTCCGACTCGATGAAGGCGATATGCATGCGTTCCGGCGTTTTCTGCGCCGAGCCCGGAATGAAATTCCTCGGAATACCGGACGGGGCATGCCGCGCGAGCTTCTATCTCTACAATACGAAGCGGGAAATCGACGTTTTCGCGGAAACGCTCGCGTCAATCGCGAAGCTGGGGCGCTGAGATGGCGGAGAAGCTTCGCGCCGCATCGGTTTCAATAATCGCAAACGTATTCCTCATCGCCATCAAGCTCGCCGTCGCTTTGATGACGAACAGCATCGGCGTCATCGCGGAAGTGCTGCACTCCCTCTTCGACCTGGTGGCGTCGGTTTTCGCTTATTTGGGCATCCAGAAGGCGGAGCAGCCGCCGGACAGAACGCATCTGTACGGGCACGAGCGCTTCGAGAACATGTCCGCGCTCGTCCAGACTCTCCTTCTCGTGATAACCAGCGTGCTCATCATATTCGAAGCGTGGGACCGCATCCAGCATCCCGTTGCCCTCGGCATGACCGAGCTCGGAATCGCCGTAATCGCGCTTTCCATCGTAATCGATTATCTGGTCGCCAAATTCCTGCACAAGGCAAGCGACAAGCACGGCTCCTCGGCGCTGCAAGCCGACGCCTACCACTTCTCAACCGACCTGCTCACCTCGGTTGCGGTGGTAATCGGCCTTATCGGAGTAAGGATGGGCTTCACAATAGCGGATTCCCTTGCAGCAGTCCTCGTCGCGCTAGCAATGCTTTTCATATCCTTCAAAATAGGGACCGAGTCGGTTTCCGTGCTTCTGGACGCCAGCCCGCCCGAAGAGCTGATGGGCCGCATCGCCATGGATGTTTCGAAAACCCGCGGCGTGCGCGGATACCATTCGCTCCGCGCCAGGCGCAGCGGAAGCAAGTATTTCATCGACGTTTCCGTGCACCTCGATTCGTCGTACTCGCTGAAAAAGGCGCACGCAATAGCGCAGGCGCTCGAGCGGAAGCTGAAGAGGGACTTCCCCGAGGTAGCCGACGTGGTAGTCCACGAAGAGCCTACGGACGAGCACGACTGATTACTGCGGCAAATACGGTTGCATGCAATCTACGAGCTCCTGTCCTTCCTTGCCCGAGCATTCTATGTACCCGGGCGGCATGGAGGCCGTCACGCTCGCCATCATCTCGTTGATGTCGCACACTTTTTCGGTTGTCGCGAATTTCTCGTCGCCGAAAGCAGCGGGACCGCACTGGATGTCCGCGGGCGGCACGTCCTGGAGCTGCTGCGTCACCGGCGTAACCGTCGACTGTGGGTCGGGCACCGCCGAGATCTTGTTCCAGTAGCAGTCCGTTCCCGTTCCCGGCGCGGGGTTGTGCGAGTAGACGGTTTCATCCTTGAGTATCGCGATGATGTTCATCCCGCTGACCGCGTACTCCGTGCGCATCTTTCCGCCCTTCATCCACATCGTTCCCGTGACGGTTGTGCCTTCGGACGTCATTTTAATAGTGCATTGCAGGGGAACGCCGAGCGCGAGG
>CABMDO010000001.1 GCA_902384935.1 Candidatus Norongarragalina meridionalis | reverse complement strand
TTCCGCGTATGCGTACGGATGCTACGGTACCACGGGATTCTGCTACGCGCAGTGCCCGTACCCGCAGGTCGGAACCTATTACGCGAACGCTTACGCTGCCTCGACGTTCTGCTATCCGACGGTGGTGCACGTCGTACCCGGCGGACAGCCGACTCCGACGCCCAGCGCGTCGCCGTCGAGCACGCCGACCCCGCAGCCCACCGTTTATCCCGCGAACTGCGACACCACCACGAACCCGTCCGTGATAACGGGCAGCGGCTCGTCCAGTGTCCGCGTCTCCTATTATAATATGGAAGACAGGCCGAACAATGCGGTCGTCATATGCGGCAACGGACAGAGCGTTTCCGCTTCGTGCAGCGGCACCGAAACAACCGGAACGTGCGTCGGAACCTGCGAATACGCAACGCCGGCTTCTTACCCGACGTTCTACTCGGTTGATTCGATTGTCAATGGCGTTTATTGCGACCCGGCGGGGGTGACTCTCGTCGGCGGAACGCCCACTGCAACCGCGAGCCCGATGCCCAGCAACCTCCAAATCATAGTGCGCGATTCCGTCACGGGCAACCCGATCGACAACGCGCTCGTAATCGTGAACAACGAAGATACGTATTACACCGAGGCTGACGGAACCATCTACCTCGCGGACATAACTCCTGGCGACTACCAGGCGTACGCCTCCAAGGCGGGTTACACGCCGAAGACCGGACAGACGCACGTAAACGCGGGAGAAACGCAGACGCTCATAATCGAGCTCGACCCGATTCTCGACCGCTCGTGCGCCACGACTGTCAACCCGCCCACCGTGCGCGCGGGTTCCAGCTCTACTGTTTCAGTTAACTTCGCGGGCTTCACGGCAGTTCCTTCGCTCGCGACAATTGATTGCGGCAACGGACAGGTAGTCATCGGAACGTGCACCTACGCAGCTGGAAGCGGCGTATGCACCGCGACGTGCTCCTACGGAACCGAGCAGTCGTACCCCGTGTTCTATACCGTTAAGTCTTCGCTCGACGGCACGCAGTGCTCTTCGGCGAACGTCAAGGTAGTTGCGGAACTCCCGACTACGGGCGGATTGCTCGTGCGCGTCACGGATTGCGACAGCGGCGCCGCGATTCAGAGCGCCAAGATAGATCTCGACGGTCCGATGCAGCCCACGACTCCGACTACATACTACACGGACCAGTACGGACAGGCGCTTGCGGGCTCGCTGCCTGCGGGCGACTACGGCATCACCGCGTCCAAGAAGGATTACGACGACAGCCGCGCGTCCGGAACGGTGTTCAACGGAAGGACTACCACGGTTTCGATGTGCCTGCAGAAGGCAAGCGAAAGCTGCGACTTCAGCGCGCAGATAATCCGCTCGCCGATTTGCCCGTACTCGGAGAACCCGCAGCCCTACCAGATGAAGATTACCAGCAACATCGACACCGAGCAGACGGTTTCACTGATATTCTCGAACCCGTCCATCAGCGGACCGGGTACCGTGTACCTCGCGCCCCGCATGTCGACTATAGTTGACCTCTATTCCAACCCGCTTCCGAATTTCGCAGGCGGAAACTACGTCATGGTGTCGCTCGTAGGCACGACTTGCACCAAGAACATCCAGATTCCCGCGTGCGAAAGCGGCGGGCTCAGCGTCGAAGCCGTTGAATCCTCGAAAACAGGGTTCGGTGGAACGCGCGTCTGCTACCCGCTCATAGTCCGCAACATGGGACTCGGGCACGGGCTCGTCACCATGAGCGCCGCGGTTACCGGAGCGAGCGAGAACTACATAACGCAGTTCACGCCCTCTTCGTTCGTGATAACCCCGCAGGAATCCAAGAACGTGGAATTCTGCGTCGACATACCGGCAGGCGCATCGGGCTCGCCTTCGTTCGTGATACGCGCGACCAGCCCCATAAACGACGCCACGGCTACGGTATCGCTCACCGCGCCCGGCTCCTCTCTCTTCACGACGAACGCGACGCAGTGCATGGCGGTTGACGCGAAAAGCACGCTTACCAGCGTCGCAATCGGAATCACGAACAACGCGCTGAGCGGCGACTACGACGTCGTGCTTGCCGACAACAACCTCACTGCACGCACGCAGGACAAGATTTACAATTTCGTCCAGGGAACGACCCGCGTAATATACGTGGACGTCAACCCCTACGGAAAATTCGCCGGAGACCACCGCTTCGACCTTTATCTCAAGAAGGACGGCGTAATCGTCTTCCAGCAGAACCTGTGCTTCCGCGTGCTCGGGGAGCAGCGCCTGTACGCGCAGCTTTCGCCGAACACGCTTACCGTAGCGCGCAACTCCGGCAAGAGCACGTTCCTGAGCCTGAAGAACCTCGGAACGGTGCGCACGATATACCGCGTCGCAGTCAGCTCGCAGCTCGCGGGCGTAACCGTGACGCCTACGACCGTCGCGCTGAACGCGGGCGAGGAAACTACCGTTGAAATACACGTCGCGCCCGGCGCGGCGTCTTCGCTCGGAGCGTACACGATACCCGTGAACGTCTATCTCAGCGATTATTACACGTACACGCAGAACCCGTACCCGTCGCCGACGTACTCGCCGTACTCCTCGAGCATCTACTTTGATTGCGGAAACGGGCAGACGTCAACTCAGACGTGCAGCGGAACAACCGGATACTGCCAGATGACGTGCACCTACAATAGCGCGGGCACGTACTACCCGCAGGTTTCAAGCATTGCCGGAACCACGTGCACGAACGCCGCGATAGTTCGCGTCGCCAACTCGTACCCAGACAACACTTGCTACGTCGATACCCACTCCGCAAGCGTGGAGCACGGAACGTCGAACACCGTAACGGTGCGCTACTACAACATGGCGTCCTCGAGCGCGTCCAACAACGTTTACGTCTACTGCGGAAACGGCAACACTCGCTCGCTCTCCTGCTCCGGGACAAGCGGTTCCTGCAGCGCGACGTGCGACTACCCGAGCACCGGAACGTATACGGTTACGGGCAGCGTGGGCGGAATATCCTGCGCGGACAGCCGCGTCATCGTAACGGACGAGAACACGCAGTCGTGCGTGATCTCCAACGAGCCCTCGAACATCCTCACCGGACAGCAGAGCACGATGTACGTGGACTTCTTCAACCTGCAGAACAACTATTACAACGGCTACAACAGCGGCACCTACTACGGAGAGGCGCTTCTCGACTCCGAGAACCTGCTTGTCACCGTAGTGGCGACGCTCGGAACGACTCCGAACTACGAACCCGAGGAATCCTCGGCGTTCCAGCTCGTGACGCCTCAGGGAATCGAACTTCCGCCCACCGGCGGAGTGCGCGTCCCTATTGTCGTGCGCAACAACAACTACTACGCAATCACGAACGCGATGATAGTCGTGAAGGGCCTGCCCGACGGCGTCGGATTCTCGCCCGCCGCGGCGTTCTCGCTTGACCCGAACGGTGAACGCACCGTGTACATGGACTTCACGTCGAAGGACGCTCCCATCGGCACGTACTCGCTCTCGTTCCAGGCGCAGAGCGCGATTGCGAACTCGCCCAAGAAGAGCGTGCAGCTCAAGATCAACATGCCCGCAGCCGGCGAACTCAGCACAGGCGTCCAGCAGGGTGCGGTTGTCAGCGTCGTGGAAGACGACGTGCCGAAAATCAGCACGTCCTTCGTGTTGACGAACAACGAGGCAGGCGCGGTTTCGCTCACTGCCCGCATGTCGCTGCCCCAGGGATGGACTTACTCGATGGCGCCGGCAAGCGTAACGCTGGTTCCGGGACAGACGGCTGAACTCAACGCCACCATTACTCCCGTCAATTTCGACCAGAACGCCAAATACAACGCAACGCTCTTCCTGCAGTCGAGCGACGGAAAAACGAAGAGCGTGCGCGTTAACACTCAGCCCGGCAGCGTGGGATTGCTCTCGCTGGGCTTCTTCACGCTGGCGCTCGGACAGAACGCGGGCATAATCGTGCTCGTCCTGCTCATCTGCGCGGGAGCATACATGCTTTTCATAGCCAACAGGAACCTCAAGGAATCGGAAACGGTTACCGAGGAGGAGACGACGATAATCAAGGAGGAAAAAAGGAAATGAAGAAACTGCTCCTCGCGCTCGTTCTGTTCGCCTCAGTAGCGTCCGCGCTTTCGCTCGATTTCACGGGTCCCGACTACCAGGAGGGATGCCAGTGCGATCCGCAGTCGTTTGCGCTCGCGCTGTCGAATCCCGGCGCAGAGGGGGAGGCTTTCACGCTTTCCATGCAGATTTCCTCGCCCAGCATGTTCACGACGTTCGTGACGCCCCGCGTCGAGGCGACAAGCCACTCGACTAACGAAGTGCTCGCCTTCCTTACTCCTCACTGCGACGCCCTTCCGGGAGAATATTCCTTCATCGTTAAAGCAGTAGGCTCGCGCGGAACGACTCTTACCGCCGAGGGACGCAGCAAAATCAACCAGTGCCACTACCTGCAGCTCCAGCTTTCCAACGAGCAGGCGGTTTGCCCCGGAGACGAGGCAGCGTACAGCGTAAAGCTGACGAACGCCGGAATCTTCGAGGAGCACGGAGACGTTGCAACCGACTTTAATTCGCGCTATTACCAGCTCGCGAACCGTTCCTTCTCGCTTCTTCCCGGACAGACCAAGGAGTTCATGCTCTATCTGAACATGCCCGCTTCGACGCCGCCGCAGAGCATTCCGTTCAAGGTGAACGCGTCGAGCCAGTACACGTACCGCGATTCCTATTCCCAGCTCTCGCTGAAGCAGTGCTCCGGACTCGAAGTGCTTCTGCCGCCGCCTTGCATCGAGGTGCAGCCCGGCGAGACTGCTACCGCAACGGTTGAGTTCCGCAACACGGCTGAACGCGATTCTTTTGATATCGAGAAGCTCGGACCCAATTGGGTTACGCTCAGCGGCTTCCGCATAAACGACCTCGCAGCGGGAGCGAGCACCACGATGACGCTTTCGATAAACGCGCCGCAGGCGGAACTCGGAAAGAACTTCCCGCTCACCGTGCGCGGAACGTCCGTGCGCTACAACACGCGCTACCAGAACTCCACCGAGATATGCGTGCGCCAGCTCTATTCGGCGAAGATAGACGCCCAGGTTGCAGGAGACACCGTAAGCGTATGCAAGGGCGACGCGGCGAACATCGGCTACACCATAAGCAACACGGGCAAGAAAACTGCCACATGGGCTCTCTCGACGAGCATGGGCACGATTTCCAAGACGCAGACCACGCTGTCTGTCGGAGCGAGCGACTCCTTCAGCGTCGCCGTTGATACGGGTTCGCTCGGATTCGGCTCCTACGACGTCGTAGTCCGCGGAACCAACCAGTTCTACGTCGCCGAGAAGCGCGTGAAACTCGTGGTTGAAAACTGCTTTGATTCCGGGCTCAGCGCGTCCGGTAATGCGCTCGAAATGTGCCCGAGCGAGATTGCAACGACTTCGCTTAACATGCAGAACCGCGGAACCAGGCAGGACACGTTCGCGATGAGCGCGACGAGCGACCTGCAGGCCGAGGTTTCACCGCTTTCGCTGACAATCGGCGCAGGCGCGACGCAGCCCGTGTCGCTGACGGTTACCGTACCGTACACGACTCCCTATGATACGCAGCACTCCGTCACGGTCAACGCCAAGGGCGCGTCAAGCGCAGCGGCTTCCGTCAACGTGCGCGTGCTTCCTCTCGCTACATGCCACTCCATCACCCTCACGTCCGACGCGGATGAGAAGAAGATAGAGGTGTGCAAGGGAGACGTCTTTGAAATAACGCTCTCGAACCGCGGACGCTTTACCGAGAACCTTGTGCTCAGCACCGAAGGCCCGACGTGGGCTTTCGCGACTCCGAACCAGGTTTCACTCAAGCCGGGCGAAACCAAGACCGCTTACGTCTACTTCGCCCCTCCGTTCAACACGCCGAAGGGCAAGTATCCGATAACGTTCAAGGCTGCAAGCGAGTACGCCTCCGCAACGAAGGTGCTTACGGTTGACGTCTACGACGTGGGCGGGCTCGGCGAACAGGTGCCGAACTACAACTCCGCGGATTACAGCATCCACTTCGAGAACCTCAGGGACATGACGATGGAATACGGCGTATCGCAGCCCGTTACAATCGTCGTGAGCAACCCCGGAATCGCGGACATACACAACATACTGCTCTTCTTCCAGAACGACCTGTTCGAGATAAACAACGCGTCGATACATCCGTTCGACCTCAAGGCAGGCGCCAAGGAATCCGTGACGGTGATGCTCAGCCCGAAGAAGACGGGCACGTTCCCGACCGAGGTACGCCTCGTGTCTACGGAGAAGCACATCGAACAGATTGTCGACGTGCACGTAACCGAGCCGACGCTCGTCTTTGAAGAGGCTGGACAGCGCATCTCGCCTTCAAACGCGTCTCTTCTGGAGATGACGTTCAAGGCAACCAACAAGGGCAGCCCGATATCCGTGACTCCCTCGCTTACGCTGGAGAACGCGGTTATCTCGCCCGTATCCTTCCCGCTCGGAACGAACGAAACCAAGACGTTCACCGCTACCGTTGAAATGCCGAAGGAAGCCAACAAGGCGTACCGCTTCGGAGTCGCCACGGAACGCGGCATATACTCGCTTGAAACCAAGGCGTCGCCGATGACGCCCGCGGCTCTCAGCGGCATGTTTGCGTCTTTGCCGTCGGTGGGCATGATACTCATCGTGCTCGTGGGCGGCGCACTCGCGGTGTTCCTCATGCTTAAACGCAAGCCCGAGGAAGGCGAGGAAACCGAAAAGAAGCGCGGCGAGAAAAAGGAAACGCGCGCCGAGAAAATCAAGAAGGCGGTTTCCGCAAAGAAGACGAAGCGCAAGCGCTGAGGGGATTCCAACATGAAATTCGGTTCGGTTTTGCTGGGTTTGGCTTTCGTGACGGCGAGCGTTGCCGCAATCAATTGCTGGGATGATCATCCGACTTCTGCCTGGGATTACGGTGCTCCTTTGTGCCGCAACAATATGCTTTTGGGTTACTCGTACTCGCCTTCTCCTGGCGGCACCCCTTTTTGGGGTTATGTTAACGGTAGGATTACGGCGACTAATCCTAGTGATTCTAGCGTCACTTACATGATTATGCTGACGGCGTTTACCAATTCCCCGCCTACTTACCCTGCGACTTTGAAGTGTTACAAGAGGATGCAAGGTTCTGGTTCGGGTTATTGGTGGCTGTACAAAGCAACCTGCGTTGTTGGTGGTGGTTCATCTACTAACGGGTGCCCGTCTTGGGCTGCAGCGGGTTGCGTTTGGACGGGATATCCCGGTTTGAATGACCCGCCCACGAATCCTCAAGGTCCAACGATTCAGATTGGCTGGGGCGGCGTGAACGGGATTGTCGGAAAAGCCCTTGTCGCGAGAGCTGCGAGAAGTCGCTGAAACGGCGATTTGAATGAAAACGAATATTTTTGCTTTCGGAATCCTGCTCGTCGCCGCGGCTTTCGCGTCGGCGACGGCGGTTTCGTGCTCCGGAACCTTCACGATGCCCATCGAATCCGGAAACTACACCTCCTGCGCGATTAACGAGCTCGTTTCGGGCGCTGGCGGTTCGGCAATCATCACCAGCAACGGCGTTTACTGCGTCAAGACAACGAAGTTTTACACCCAAGCCTACCAGTTCAGCGACCACAGGATAAACGTAAAGCTCCTCAGCGGAACCACCTGCGCAGCCTGGTCGCCGAGCGACTACTGCTACAACCAAATGTCCGTCGGCGGGGCATGCAACAAGGACATGGTGCCAGGCAACAATTTCATATTCGGCGAACCCGACAACCCGAGCGCTCCGCGCGTAATCTACCATTACCTGTGGTACATCAACGCCTACGGTAGCAGCCTGCAGCCGGTTTTCCCGTTCGGCATGCTTTACCAGAACACCATTGCAATGCAGCTCAAGTCGACGAAAGCCACGCCCGCTATTGCGACGGCAAAGGTTACGAAGGCAAGAAGCAGGCGCTAAACCTTCCCTTTTTTAAGTTCTTTTTCATTCCTTAGTTCGTGCCATATCTCGACACTTTGATGCAGCGCACCAAATCCTCGACGCAGGGCGCGCCGGAGGCGCCGCCGAAGGACGACGAGGAGGCGGAAGAAAAGAAGATACTCGTCGAGCAGTACGCGGACGTGAAGATATACCGCGTTCCCGGGGAACCGCTCTATTTGTACGAGATTCCCTCGCCGCATTACAAGGGCGAGGAAAAGGAGCTCATAAACGCGCTGATGGACATCGCCATCGGCGTCATGACCAACGATGCGATTGTACTCCAGCCAGAGGAAAGGCGCAAGAAATATTTCGAGCGCGTCATGGACATCATCGACCAGACGCCCGAGCTCAAAGTGCCGGTGAACGCCAAGGAGTTCTACGCAAACGCCGTAGTGCGCGACATGGTGGGGTACGGCATCATCGACCCCATGACGCAGGACGAGTGGCTCGAGGAAATCATGATTATCGGCCCGAACCGCCCAGTCTACGTTTACCACCGCAAGTACGACATCATGAAGACGAACGTGATGTTCTACGACGACAAGGACATACGCGATTTGGTCGACCGCATCGCCCGCGGCATAGGGAGAAGAATAGACACGCAGGTGCCGATTCTCGACGCCCGCCTGAAGGACGGCACCAGAGTCAACGCCACCATCCCGCCGATAAGCCTCGACGGCAGCACGCTCACGCTCAGGAAATTCAGGAAAGACCCGATGAGCATGATAGACCTGATCAATTACGGCACGTTCAATTTCGAAGCAGCCGCGTTCATGTGGCTCGCTACGGACGGAATGGGCGTGCGTCCCGCGAACACGCTGGTTTCGGGAGGAACCGCGTCTGGAAAGACCACCACTCTGAACATTCTAAGTTCGTTTATCCCGAACATCGAGCGCATCATAAGCATAGAAGATACGGCGGAGCTTTCGCTTCCTCTGAAGCACTGGATTCGCTTCGAGGTCCGCCCGCCTTCGCTGGAAGGAACGGGCGAAATCGACATGAACGAGCTCGTCAAGACTTCCCTGCGTATGCGCCCCGACAGGATATTGGTGGGCGAAATCAGGGGCGCGGAAGGATACACCATGTTCGCAGCCATGAACACCGGGCACAGCGGCGCAGCTACTGCGGCGCAAACGGTGCAGATGGCGTCGGGGGAATTCAAGACAATCGGGGAATTGTTCGATTCCGCAAAAGGCGAAGCGAAGACTGAGGATGGTTTCGAATACGTGGAAATGGAAGGCGAAAACGTGCTTTGCTTCGACAAGCGCGCGCTCGCGCTTGACGCGGGAAGAGTAACGCGCGTGTGGAGGCGCAAAACCGCGCTGGACGAAACCATTCTTGAACTGAAGACCAGCAGCGGACGCGCGGCGGAACTAACGCGCGACCATCCGGTTTACCGCCTGAATTCGGACGGCTTGATGGAGCAGATAGGCGCGGGCGAGTTGCGCGAAGGTGATTGGCTCCTCGTGCCGCGCAAGACTAGCACTTGCGGCGGCTCGTCGTTGAGTGAGGATGCAGCCTACTGCCTCGGCATCCTACTGGGCGACGGCAACCTGAACCGCGACGGCTTGAACGCGAGTCTGGACGCTCCGGAACTGGCGCACGCCTTTGAAGCGGCGCTGCTGAATGCCTTCGGCGCGAAGGCAAAAACAAAATACTACGACTATCGCTCGTCCTTCCAAACGACGTGTTACGACGTCAAACTCAAGAAGCGGCTCGTCGAACTGGGAGTGCCCGAAGGCGACAAGACGAAGACGTTCACAGTGCCCGACGCGGTAGCGGGGGCCGGCGACAAGGAAGTCGCGGCGTTCCTGCGTGGATTGTTCGACTGCGAGGCATGCGTCAACGAGCATGCGAAGGGAATATTCTTCACTCTCGCGAACGAGGAGGCGTGTTCGCAGGTAAAAACGCTGCTGCTGCGCTTCGGAATCCAGTCGCGCATTTACCGCGCGGAAAAGGACGGCCGCGGAAAAAACGGACCATACTGGACTGTCGCGGTTTACGGGGCTGAAAATTTGCGGCTGTTCGCGGAAAAAATAGGCTTCGTCCACGAAAAGAAGGCGCACGCGCTGCAGATGCTGGCGAAAGCCGAACCCAACACGAACGTGGACGTCGTGCCGGCCGGGCGCGCCATCGCAGCCGCACGCAAGAAAATAGGCTTGACGCAGGAGGAATTGGCATGCAGGGCGTTAGGCGTAAAGACGCGCTCGGACGTGCGCGCCTACGAATCGGGCGTTCGCCACCCTAGCAAGACTGCGTTCAAGAAAATAGCTGAAGCGCTCAAAAACGAGTTCAACAAACAGGTCGGGGAATCCGCGTCGTTCGAGGAAGACGTCCAGCTTTTGGATGCAAAGACGCTCCTTCTGCATCTGCAGAGTCTCGCGCGCGACGAGGCGGGCTTCGAGCGCGTGGCTTCGCTGCGCGAAAAGCCGGCGGGAGACTACGTTTACGACCTGACCGTCGAAAGCAACCACACTTTCCTTGCCGGCTCGAACGGAGGGCTCTTTGTTTCCAACTGCATGGGCACGGTGCACGCGAACAGCGCGAAGGAGACGCTCGTCCGCCTCGCCAACCCGCCCATCAACGTGCCATCAATCATGCTCACGTCGCTTAATTTCATACTCATGCAGAACCGCATCCACGACAGGCGCAAGGGAATGATAAGGCGCATCACCGAGCTCGCGGAGGTCGTCCCGACGGACGAGGGGCAGATAGAACTGCAGAACCTCTACGAATGGGATCCCGTGAAGGATGCGCTCGTGCGCACAAGCGCGAACTCCGCCTACCTGCAGTTGCTCCAGAAATACACCGGACTCGACAAAAAGGCGCTCCAGCAGGAACTCGACGAACGCGAGGCTGTGCTCCGCCAGCTCGTCAAGTCGGGCACGAACAAGCTGGACGCGGTGTGCGAAGTCACCCAGAACTACATTATAAAAAAGAGAACCCACTTGTAATATCAGGGGTTTCTTTGGAAGAAGACGAACACAAACATTACATGGACGCGGCGCGGGTAGCCGCAGGAGTCCGCGCCATAGCCGAGGAATGCACCAAGCCCGGCGCCAAGTTCCTCGACATCGCGGGCACCATAGAGTCCGAAGTCGTGAAGCAGGGCGGGAAGAACGCGTTTCCCGTGAACATTTCCATTAACGACACCGCGGCGCACTACACTCCCTGCATCGGCGACGAAACCGTGCTGGGCGAGAAGGACATCGTGAAAATAGATTTCGGCGTCCACGTCGAGGGATGCATCATAGACCAGGCGTTTACCGTGGACTTTGGCGGCGAAAACGGAAAATTAGTGGAGGCAGCCGATGCCGCTCTTGCTGACGCGCTCGCGGTTATGAAGGCGGGCGTTTCCGTCAAGGACGTCGGCGCCGCCATTCAGAACGCCATTACTTCCCGCGGCTTCAAGCCCATCGAGAACCTCGGCGGGCATTCTCTAGAACCTTACATCCTTCACGCAGGCGAGGAAATCCCGAACACCGCCAAGGGCTCCTACGTGCTGCAGGAAGGCGACGTTTTCGCGGTTGAGCCGTTCGCTACGACGGGCGCGGGACGCGTCGATGAGGGAACGTACTGCGAAATCCACTCGCTCGTGAACCCGAAAACCGTGCGCCTGCCGCAATCCAGACGCGTGCTGGAATACATCCTCGAGGAATACAAGACGCTTCCTTTTGCGGAGAGATGGCTAGCGGACATGCTTTCCACCTCGTCCATAGAAATGGTAGTGAACGATTTGGTGAGGCAGGGCATACTGCATTCGTACAACGTGCTGAAGGAAATCAACAACGGCATGGTGGCGCAGAGCGAGGTCACGGTAATCGTCGAGAAGGATGGCGTGAAGAACCTGTGCTGAGGGGAAGGATGGCTGCGAGGGTGATTGCATGACTGCGCCGACTGTTTACGACACTTCTTTCCTCGGTTTACGTGCTTTCAGGAAGGGCAAAGTCCGCGACATGTACAAGCTTCCCGACGGAAACATACTCATGATAGCCACGGACCGCCTCTCGGCGTTCGACGTCGTGTTTCCGCAGCCTATTCCCGACAAGGGCAGGACTCTCAATCGGCTGTCGTCGTTCTGGTTCAACCACACCAAGGATATCGTTCGAAATCACTACCTTCACGAGGATATCCGCAAGCTTCCCGAACCCTTTAAATCGCACGCCGCCGAGCTCGAAGGAAGGAGCATGATCGTGAAGGATTGCCGCCCCGTAGAGATAGAATGCGTGGTGCGCGGCTATCTCGCGGGTTCGGGATGGAAGGATTACCGTAAAAGCGGCAAGGTGTGCGGGCACGAGCTTCCCGATGGATTGCAGGAATCCTCGCGTTTGCCCGAACCGATATTCACGCCGACTACGAAGGCGCACGAAGGGCACGACGAGAACATAACGGAAAAAAGGATGGCGGACATCGTCGGCGTCGCGCTTTTCGAGAAGCTCAAGCGGCTTTCGCTCGATATTTACGCACGCGCCTGCGAAATGGCGGAGCCGCGCGGCATAATAGTGGCGGACACGAAGTTCGAGTTCGGGTTGCTCGGCAACGACATCGTGCTTATCGACGAGGTTCTCACGCCCGATTCGTCGCGCTTCTGGGACACCTCGAAATACAAGGAAGGCGGAGCGCAGGAAAGCTTCGACAAGCAGCCCGTACGCGCCTATGTGGAGTCGATAGGCTGGGACAAGAAGCCGCCTGCGCCGGAGCTGCCCGAGAACGTCGTCAAGGCGTGCACCAGCCGCTACCGCGAGGCGTACAAGCGCATCACGGGACGCGAACTGTCCTGAGGAATGATTGCGTGGCGGTAAAAGTCAGGAAAGCGGCGATTCCGGCTGCCGAACTAAGGGCAAAGGGCGGGCTGCTTCCCCTCGAGATGCGCAAGGATAAGGCGTACGTCAGGGCATGGTTTAAAATCAAGCTGAAATATGCTTGTGGCGGAATCGGCGAGGAGGAGATGCACCGACTAATCGCCCAGCTCGGCACGAAAGCCGGTAAGAAATAGCGCTATCTTATCTGCAGCTCGAGAAGGTCGCCGTCTTCCAACTGATAAGTGCCGCGCACCTGCTGCCCCGCGAACTTCGTGGAGCCCCATACGCGCGCAGTAGCCGAAGCGAAATCCTTGTGTATCTGCCTCGCCGCGTCCGAGACGGTGCGCGCTTCCTTGAAAAGCGCCACGGGCTTGTCGTCCGCTTTTCCCGTCTTAGGGTTGCGCGTGAAAACGCGTATCAAACCGAGAGAATCGTAAATGCGCTGCTTCAACGCCGCGGCGTCCTCGCGCGACGTCGCAAAAAGCAGCCGCTTCGCCTTCATCCCCTCGTAAAAGTGCTTTTCGCTTTCGTCGTTAAACAAAATCAGCACCAAATCCGCGTTGCGCGCAATCGAGAAAATCATGCTCTTGTTTCCCGGATGGATGCTCGGCGTGTCCAAAAGCTGAATCTGGACGCCCTTGTATTCCATCATGCCGGGCAGAAGAGAAAGCGTTTCGAACGGAGCGGGCGTCGAATGCGCGTGCGCGCGCGTGAGCGTGTTCAGAAGAAAGCTCTTGCCCGTGTTCGCGAAACCGAGAATCGCCACCTGCGCGGCGCCCTGCTTCCTTATGAAGTCCCCGCCGCCTCCTTTGCGCGCCTTTTTCACCGCTTCCTCGCGCGCCTGTTCCTTCCGCACGCGGGCCATCTTGTTGTGGATGTCCGCGATTATGCTCTGCGAGCCTTTGTGCTTCGGGCAGAAGCGCAGCATCTCCTCAAGCGCTTCGAGCTTGTCTCCGGGCGTCTTCGCGACCGCGTACCTGCCTTCGGCTGCGTAGTATTCGGGTCCCGCGTTCAACGAAGCCATAAGCGTTATTCACGTGCGCGGTTTAAATCATCTGCGGACGACTGGCACCGAGGCGGCAGTGTCGAGCGCGGTTTCACGGAAGCGGACGTATGGCGCGTAGCTCTTGCCGAGTATCGCACGCCGCGCTGCGTCGCAGACGCGCACCATGTCGTCGTAGACGTATCCGCGTATCGCCCTTGACGGCGCCAGGGTGCCGTTGTCCAACGCCTTCATCGCCGCATCCACTCTGTCGAGTATTCCCTGCCTGCTTTTCGGCTTGGCGTATATTGCGGCGAACAGGCGGTGGTTTTCAAGTATTTTTTTCGCAGTTTCGAGATTGACGTCGCCGCCCCTTATCCTGCCGACGCCCGCGTAATGCAGGTCCAGTGCGTGTTCCTCCAGTTCCGACAGGAGAATCTGGGACTCCATCGGAAGCTTCTGCTTCTTTATGTAACCGAAAACCACGCGCTCAAGGGGCGTCTTCCACGTAGGCTTGCGCGAAATCGCGGAAACCGCATCTTCCCTGATAAGCATCTTATTCAGCGCGTTCGAATACCATTCTGGTGCGAGTTCGACTTTTTTCATCGGCATTTCATCGCCTTCAGCACGAATATTTCCTCGAAGAAGAACCTCCTCGAGGCTACTTTCTCCGTAGTAAAACCGTGTTCAACTAGGTATTTCTCCGTTTCGCCCTTGTCCGAAGCGGTGCTTTGCAACAGAAGGAGAACGCCTCCCTCCGCCAGATGCTCGGCAAACTCGGCAAGGAACCAATCCGTAGCCTCGCGCCCGCTTTCCCCGGATTCCAGAGCGACGTCGCCGACGGTTTCGTCGTCCTCCGGTAAATACGGGGGATTGAAAGCTATGCAATCGAAAAATCCGTCGATTGCGGAGAACAAATCGGACTTCACGAACGTAATCTTCGACGCGACGCCGTCCTTCTCCGCGTTTTCCTTGGCACTCGCAAGCGCCTGCGCATCAATATCGGCGCAGACTACTTCCTCGACGCCGTCCTTTTTCGCCGCGGCTATGCCCTGGAAGCCCGAGCCCGTGCCCATGTCCAGAACCCGTCCGAAGGCGAAGCGCTCGACGCAATCCCTAAGCAGCTCTGAATCCTCGCGAGGTTCGTAAACCATATCATCAGCCGATAACCGCGTTGAACAGGAGCCCCGTGAATGTGATTGATACCGCGAGAACGAGCGCGAAAATCGCGATGAGCTTCGGCTTGATCACCTTGCGCAGGATGATCATCTCGGGAAGCGAAAGCGCAGTCACGCTCATCATGAATGCGAGCGCGGTGCCGAGCGCCATGCCCTTGGAAATCAGCGCGTCGACTATGGGAATCACGCCTGCGGCGTTCGAATAAAGCGGAACGCCCACCGCAACCGCCACGGGAACCGCAAGCGGATTGCTTTTTCCCGCGACGTTTGCGAGGAAATCCGCAGGAACATAGCCGTGGATGAACGCGCCAACCGCTATGCCGAACACGACGTAGGGCGCGACGCTTTTCGTTATTTCCCACATCTGGCATTTCGCGAACTCAATGCGCTGCTCCATAGTCTTCGGTTCGCGCTTCCCCCTGCCCCACAGCGAAATCAGGTCGAACTTTTCCACTTCCTTTTCGAGCCGCATCCTTCCGATGACGTAGCCGGCAACAATCGCGATGACAAGTCCGCTGACGATGTAAAGCGCGGTTATCTGCCAGCCGAACATCCCGAACAGCAGCCCTATCGCCACCTCGTTCACCATCGGCGAGGAAATAAGGAACGAAAAGGTGACGCCGAGCGGAACGCCCGCGTCAACGAGCCCGATGAAGATGGGCACCGCCGAGCACGAACAGAACGGCGTTGGCACGCCGAGCAACGCCGCCAGAATGTTTCCGCGCAATCCGCCGTTTTTGCCGAGAAGTGCCTTGATTTTCTTCGGCGTCGCATACGTGCGGATGATTGAAACGAGAAACACCATCGCCGCGAGCAGAAGCAGTACTTTGGGCACGTCGTAGCAGAAGAACGCTGCCGCCTCGCCGAACTGCCCCTGAAGATGCAAAACGTCGAACACTAGCCAGCGCGAAAGCGCCTCAAGCGGATCCATGGGATTACACTACATCGATGATGATGCGCTCGATTTCGACGACGTTGAAGCGCTGCATCTGCTCGATGCCGTAATCGAGCTTTTCCTTCGAGCTGGCGTAAAGCTCGAAGAGCGGCGCGCCCATCTCGATTTTCTGGCCCTTCGCGACGCGCAGAAGCATGCCCGCCTGTTTATCCGAGGGGGCGCCGAGCGCGCGGCAGACGCGGGAGACGCAGCGGTTGTCCACGTGCGCGACTTTTCCTTCCTCCTTGCTCTTTACGAGCTGCACGTATTTTCCCACGCGGATGTCTTCCGGTTTTATATCCGGGTTCCCGCCCTGTTCTTTCGCAATCTCCTTGAACTTGGCGAGCGCCCTTCCCGAGACAAGCTGCTGTTTGGCGATTTTCGCGCCTTCTTCGCGCGTTATGCCGCGCACCATGCTGAGTATCACGCCGCTCATCACGCACGCCTTGTCCGCCAGGGGGCTGCTTTTTCCGTAAAGCGCTTCGAGCACTGCGCGCGCCTCGAACGCCGGACCGATGGTGTTGATGAGAGGCTCGCTGCCGTCCGTAATCGAGCAGGAAATCTGCATGCCGAGATAGCGTCCGAGCGCCTCGAAGTCTTTCGCCAAATCCCGAGCTTCTTCGATGGAGGCGAGCTTCGCCCCGCGTCCAACGGGCAAATCAAGAAGCACGTACTGCGCGCCTTCGGCTTTTTTCTTCGCGAGTATGCTCGAAAGCAGGAGGGGTTTCGGGTCAAGGCGCAGCGGGTTGCGGATTTTAATCAGTTTGTCGTCCGCGGCAGCCATGTTCACCGCGCCGCCCCATATCAAGCAGCCTCCGGTCTTGTCGACAACTCGTTCCGCGTCCTTCAGCGAAAGCGTCACTGGCGCGATAACCTCCATCGCGTCCGCGCTGCCCGAGGCGCTGCTTATGGCGCGGGTGCACGTCTTGGGAATCGTCAGCCCCAGGGAAGCTATGATGGGGACTACGAGCATCGAACAGCGATCGCCTGCAACTCCGCCTATGCTGTGCTCGCTCACAACCGGTTTTTTCTTCGAGTGCAGCGAACCGCCGGACGCGTAAATCGCGTTCGTCAGGGAAACCGTTTCCTCGGCGCTCATTCCCTTGGTATAAACGCCGACGATGAACGCCGCCAGCTCAGCCGACGACAGACGCTCCGCCATCAGGTCGTCGATAATCGCCGAAACCTCGGGCTGCGAAAGTATTTCGCCGTCTAGTTTCTTGCGTATGAAGTCCAGGCTCGAGGGGCGCTTCGCCATCTCCACGGAAACGAGTTGCCCCTTGGAAACGCCGAGCGCCTCCGCCACCTCGCGGAACAAGCCGATTTCGCCGCGCGTCACCGAATGCGAATAGTCGACGAGCGCTATCGATTCCTTCTTGCCGCATCGCACCTTCACGCGGTCCAGCAGCGCCAAATCGATTTCCTTCGCCTGCTGCTCGTTCAGGGCGACCTCGTTCTGCCCCTGTTCCACGTCGAAAATGCGTGCCTTGAATTCCATGAACTGAGGACTGAAACGGATTATATATCGGTTTCGCTGATATTGTTAGCGAGGTGTTTGTTTGGCTACTCGTCAAGAAAAGACCGCTGCCATGGGATTCACGTCTTCCTATAAAGGCGCCGTAAAAGCCGCGCTTGATCTGCCCGAGATAAAGCCGCTGGCAACCTCGCACAAGATACGCCTGAATCAGGCGCTGTTGGTTTATGCCCATCTTCCGACGGAACAACTCGAACCCAAACTGAAAAAACTGGATTTCATGAGCAAACCGCGCGTCGCCGCGGTGGTTAGCTGGCACGCCGCCGTAACGCCGAAACTGCAGGGAATGCGCAACAGTCGCATCTGACTTATGCTCTTCGTTCCCGCGCGACTAGCGCATAATATAAGCGTTGGCGGCGAAGTATTGCGATATGGAAAAAACTTTCAAGGAGCTCGGGCTTTCCGAGCCGATTCTCCGCGCGCTTCAGGAGGAAGGGTACGTGACGCCCACTCCCATTCAGGCGCAGGCGATTCCGCTCGTGCTCGCGGGAAAGGATTTGATAGGCGTTGCGCAGACGGGGACGGGAAAAACCGCCGCGTTCGCGATGCCGATAATCCAGCTTCTTTCCGCTACGGACAGGCGCGCCGCCAAGTGGGGAGCTCGCTGCCTCATACTCACGCCTACTCGCGAGCTCGCCGCGCAGATAGGCGACAGCTTCCGCGCGTACGGCAGGCATGCGCGCCTGAGCCATGCAGTCGTATTCGGCGGAGTCGGGCAGAATCCGCAGGTGCGCCTTCTTTCTAGGGGACCGGACGTGCTCATCGCAACTCCGGGAAGGCTCCTCGACTTGATGCAGCAGGGGTTCGCGCGCTTGGACGGCGTGGAAATGCTCGTGCTCGACGAGGCGGACCGCATGCTGGACATGGGTTTCATCCGCGACGTGAAGCGCATCATAGCGACGCTGCCGAAAAACAGGCAGACGCTTTTCTTCTCCGCGACTATGCCGTCCGAAGTCGTGCACCTGTCGCGCGAAATACTCAGGAACCCAGTAGAAGTATCGGTCGCGCCGAGCGCCACGACGGTCGAACTGGTGGACCAGGAGGTTTACTTCGTCGACCGCGACGACAAGTTCGGGCTGCTGAAGCAGATACTGCACGACGCGCACGGAGGAAAGGTGCTCGTGTTCGCGCGCACCAAGCACAACGCCGACA